>DASVVY010000014.1:0-27976 GCA_036386335.1 Allosphingosinicella sp.
GCAGGTTGACTGCCAGGGCCGGCTCGGCGGCGAGCGAGCCCCAGATCGTCGACCAGAGGCGGGGCACCATCTGCACCGCCCAGGCTGCCGCTATGCCCGCCCCGATCAGAGCGAGGCGCCTCATTCCGGCGCTGCCGAGGCGGGCCGCCGCCGCCCCGGCGGCAAGTGCGAGAAGGAACCAGGCGCTGCCAATGAGCTCGTCGGAGAGCAGGTCGAGCGCGGCGACGGCGCCGAGCAGCAAGGCCGTCGCCGCGGCGGCTGTGGGCGCCGGGTCCTCGGCGGCCTCGTCGCCCCTGCGTCCCCGGGCGAGGGCGAGGAGCGCCGCCGCGCTGCCGAGCGCAAGGAAAAGCATGCCCCAGCCCGGTGCGCCGAGCGGCTCCGGTCGCGCCACTCTGACGATGATCGCGGGGGCGGCGAGGGCCCCGCAGGCGACCAGCGTCGGCGACAGCGCCCTCCGCTGCCGCAACACCGCCGGAAGCGAGCCGGCCGCGAACAGCAAAGTGATGCCTGCGGCCACTTCGCGCACCCACGGGCCGTCGGTGGAGAAGGCCTTGGCGACGAGCAGGGCCACGGCGAGGGCGAGGGCGAGCGCCGGCAGGAGCCTGTATTCCGGCCGCCGCGGCGCCAGATAGAAGCAGGCGGCGGAGAGCAGGCCGAAAAGGATCCAGGCGGCGGGGCCGAGATCGGAGCGGCCGATCAGCAGCGCGAGCTGGAGGAGCCCGATGGCGGCAGGCCGGAGGAAGTCGAGCTGCCATCCCGGGCCGGCCCGGAGCAGTGAGGCGGCGACGCTGAGCACGAGGATGAACACCCCCGCCGGCAGCGCATGGCCGGGCGGCGCGAAGCCGAGGGCCAGCGTCCAGCCGAAGCTCAGCAACACCGCGCTCGCGGCCAGCCAGGTCCAGCCCCGCCGCGCGGCGACGGCGAACAAGGCGACGTCAAGCAGCCCAAGATAGGTGAGCAGCGGCACCGACGTGTCGCTGGGATTGCCGACGAGGATCGGAGTCGCGAAGCCCCCGGCGAGCCCCATCACCGCCGTCGGAGCGCCATGACGCAGCGACAGGACGAGCGCGGCCGCCGTCGTCGCGATCATCAGCACCGAGGCGGTGCGCATGCCGATCAGGCCGTAGAAGACGTGCGAACCGTAAGCGGCGGCGTAGAGGACGAGGACGCCCGCCCCGACCAGCGCCTGCGCGATCCGCGGGTCTGGCGCGGAACCCGGGCGGCTGCGGGCGAATTCGCCCGCTCCGATCAGCACCAGGCCGAACACCGCGGCCATGACCATCCGCACCTGCGGCGTGATCAGCCCGATCTCTATCGAGTAGCGGACCAAGAAGACGCCGGCGACGGCCAGCGCGATGCCGCCGATCCAGATCAGCAGCCGCCCGCCGACGAAGCTTTCGAACAGATTCGCCAAGGTTTCGCGCACCGCGGGGGCGGGCTCCTGCGCCGGCGCTGGCGTGGGTTCGGGCGTCGGCTCCTCCACTCTCCCCGCAAAGGGCGACGGACGCATGACGACAGGCGCAGGTTCGGCGGCGGGTTCGACAGGCTCCGCAGCAACGGGCGCTGCCGGAGCGCCCGACTCCGGCAGCCGCGCCGCGCGGGGATCGTCGCCATACTGCAGCTGCCGCACCTCCTCTTCGAGGGCACGGAACCGCGTGGCTAGCCGCTGATGCGCCAACCACAGCGCGGCAAGCCCGATAAGGAGGAGGATCTCCATTCGCGCGCACGGTAGCCGCCGCCGCGGCTCCTGTCAGCGACTGTCAAAAAATAGGGTCTTTCCTATCACCGTAGTTCTTGCTATGTTCTAAGCATCGGCGAATCGAAGGGCGGTGGTGCAGGACATGAAGACCGGATCGGCGCCGCGCCTCCGCGCGAGGGGCGCTGGACGCCGGCACCCGCGATCCGGCCGGCGCCTCGTGATTGCAGCGCCGGTATCACCACAGGCGAGCGCATTGTGCATCCGAAATGGATGTAGCTCATCCCGATGCGTTCCGCTGGGCTGCTCTCTCCCCTCCATGTCTTCCGGACTAATAGTTCCAATACGAATGAATTCACTGTCCGAGGCTTGCCGTTGATCAGGACAAGTCCCATCCACCAGAGCCGGGCAACTTCATTATTCGTTAAACCGTGGGGGTAGAGATGACGCAGATGGAAATATTGTTGTCGATTATGTCCGTCGCGATGGCGGGGCTCGTATCCGCCTTGGCTGCTGGCAACGTCTTGGTAGCGATTGCGCAGCGGGGAAAACCGAACGATCAGCTTCGCAAAATCGTCAGAGCTGCGTCGCATGTGACTTGGGTATTCCTGCTCAGCGACACGCCCGCTCCCAAGCAGCGGAGGGGCTTGTACCGGTAGAAGCCGCGGCCCAGTTCTCCCCCTACTGGGCCGGCGTAATCGGTAGCATCGTCGTAGAGGCCATGGCCGCTTACCGCGCCATCGGCGATCATGACGGACGCCTGCCTGATCGGTATCGGCGACCACCTTACATCCTCACGCGCATGGCAATTCCCTTTGTCTGCGGCACCGTCCCCTGGGCCTTTGAAGCAACTAGCCTGCTGATGTCGTTTTACCTGGGTGCAAGTGCTCCGCTCGTGATCGACAAGCTCGCGCAGGGAACGCTGCCGAAACTTCCGGGGTCTTCTCCAAGTTGACCTCGCGTTGCACCGTCCGCCGCGCAACCCCACATGGGACGCAGGATGAGCGGGAGCACGGGCATGGAGAGCTGGCACGGGACGACGATCATTGCCGTCAGGAAGAACGGGCGGGCGGTGATCGCCGGCGATGGCCAAGTGTCGCTCCAGCATACGGTGATCAAGCCCAATGCCAGGAAGGTGCGGCGGCTCGGCGAGGGCTCGGTGATCGGCGGCTTCGCCGGCGCGACCGCGGACGCCTTCACGCTGTTCGAGCGGCTGGAGCGCAAGCTCGAGCAGCATCACGGCCAGCTGATGCGTGCGGCGGTGGAGCTCGCCAAGGACTGGCGGACCGACAAGTATCTCAGGAACCTCGAGGCGATGATGATCGTCGCGGACAAGAACGTCACCCTGATCCTCACCGGCAACGGCGACGTGCTGGAGCCCGCCGACGGCGTCGCCGCCATCGGCTCCGGCGGGAACTTCGCCCTCGCCGCCGCGACCGCCCTCTACGGCTACGAGGAGGATGCCGAGGCGATCGCCCGCAAGGCGATGAAGATCGCGGCGGACATCTGCGTCTACACCAACGGCAACCTCACCGTGGAGGCCATCGAGGAGGCGGCTTGATCTGCCTATGCGGCCCGCGATTGGCCGACCAGCCAAGTCTCGAAGGCCCCCATCGCTGGAGTGGGCTTCCTGGTCTTGAGCCGAGTCAGCCAGTAGCCGCCGGCGCCGATCTCCACCGCGAA
The DNA here is from genome assembly GCA_036386335.1 of Allosphingosinicella sp. Lineage (GTDB taxonomy): Bacteria > Pseudomonadota > Alphaproteobacteria > Sphingomonadales > Sphingomonadaceae > Allosphingosinicella. The sequence continues at coordinate 3,380 of DASVVY010000014.1, forward strand.
CGGACGTACCGCCCGCCCCTCACGTAGCTCCGCGTCGAACATCGTGGCGGGCGCCAGCGCGACGCCGTGGCCAGCGAGGGCGGCTGCGACCATGATCGCGGCGGAATCGAAGACGGGGCCGGTGAGCGGCGGCGGCGCGGGGGCTCCGGCCGCCTCGAACCAGGCCGGCCATTCGCCGACCCGGTAGGAGCGCAGTAGAGTCTCGCGCACCAGGTCCGCCGGCTCCCGCAGCCGCGCCGCCACATCGGGCGTGCAGAGCGGCGTCAGCGGCGTCTCGAACAGCAGCCGCGCCTCGGTGCCGTGCCAGGCGCCGTCGCCGAAGCGGATTGCGTAATCGAGGCCCTCCTCGGCAATATCGACGCGGTTGTTGTTCGTGCTGATCCTGAGGTCGACGAAGGGATGCGCGGCCGCGAAGCCGGGGAGGCGCGGCATCAGCCAGCCGAGGGCGAAGGTGCCGACGACACCGACGGAGAGCACCTCGCGGCCGTCGCCAAAGCGGGCGAGGAGGCTCGCCATGCGGTCGAACGACTCCTTCAGCACCGGGAGGAGCGCCTGGCCTTCGTCGGTGAGGGCGAGGCCGCGCGGCAGCCTGCGGAACAGCGGCACGCCGAGCCGATCCTCCAGCCCCTTCACCTGGTGGCCGAGGGCGGCGGGCGTGACGCACAGCTCGATCGCCGCCCTGGTGAAGCTCAGGTGGCGCGCCGCAGCCTCGAAGGCGCGCAGCCCGTTCAGGGGCAGATAGGGCCGGATCATGAGGACGCCTCCCGCCGCTTTTGTAGCCGCGCCGCGGCGGTTCGGAAGCGGAAGATTCTTCGAGGCAGCCCGTAGCTATTCTCGGCCGGCGTTTCGATTTCGGCCTGGCGAATGCGAGGGCGGCGACTAGGCTGCAGGCGATGCCGATCCTCCCCCTCCCCCGCCGCGCCGTCCTTAGGTCGGCCGCGCTCGGCGCCGGCGCATTGCTGCTGCCGGGCTGCGCGACCACCGCTGCCCGCGGCCGCGCCGCCGCCGCCCCGACCGGGTGCCTGCCGCGCGTCGAGGTCGACGCGAGCCGGCTGATCCGCACCGCGGTCGGGCTGCGGCCCTACCGCGCCGGCGGCTTCGTGGTGCGGGCCGAGGCGCTCGGCGAGAAAAGGCTGGTCCACAATTACGGCCATGGCGGCGCCGGCATCACGCTCAGCTGGGGCACGTCGCGCCTCGCCGCCGACCTCGGGCTGCAGGGTCATAGCGGCCCGGTGGCGGTGCTTGGCGCTGGGGTGATCGGCCTCACAACGGCGCGGCTGGTCCAGGAGGCGGGCTTCCCCGTCACCGTCTACGCCGCGGCGCTGCCGCCGGAGACCACCTCCAACGTCGCGGGCGGGCAGTGGCATCCGTTCGGCCATTTCCGAGAGAGCGCGGTGACGCCGGAATGGCGCCGGAAGTTTGTCGCCGCGGCCGATTACAGCTGGCGGCGGTTCCAGATCATGGTCGGCGAGGATTACGGGATACGCTGGCTGCCGACCTATGTGGAGGGCGGCCCGGAAGCGCCGCTAACGCCGACCTTCCCGCCGGTGAACCGCGTCCTCCGGCCCGGCGAGCATCCGTTCCCGGTCGCCGAGATCACCCGCTACGACACGCTCTACGTGGAGACCGGGCGGTTCCTGCGCCAGATGATGCGCGACCTGGAGAGCGCGGGCGGGCGGTTCGCGGTGCGCCGATTCGCCGCGCCGGCGGAGCTTGCCGCGCTGCCGGAGCGGCTCGTCTTCAACTGCACCGGCCTCGGCGCGCGCGAGCTGTTCGGCGACACGGAGCTGAGGCCCGCCCGAGGCCAGCTCGCCATCCTGCTGCCCCAGCCGGAGGTGCGCTACGCCTTCACCGGCCAGGCGGGCTACATGTTCCCACGCGCCGACGGCATCCTGCTCGGCGGCACCTTCCAGCTGGACAATTGGTCGCTGGAGCCGGACCCGGCGACGACGGCCCGCCTGCTGGCTTCGCACAAGCGGCTGTTCGCGGGGTTCCGCTGCATCGCCTAGACGCGGCCCTCCAGCGCCGCCTGCAGCACCTCACGCGCCTCCGCCCCCGCGAACGGGCGTGGGTTGCCTCCTGCCGACGGGTCCTCCTCAGACATGGCGGCGATGCGGTCGATGCTGTCCGGCCCGATGCCGAGGCCGGCGAGGTCGTGCGGGATGCCGAGTTGCGCCCGCAGCTGGACGATCCAGGCGAGGAATGCTTCGAAGCTCGGCTCCAGCCCCGCGAAGCCGGCGAGGCGGGCGATCCGCTCCTCGATCGCGGGGCGGTTGAAGGCGAGGACGTAAGGCATGAGCACCGCGTTCGTGAGCCCGTGATGCGTGCCCGCCAGCGCCCCGATCGGGTGCGACAAAGCGTGCATCGCGCCCAGACCCTTCTGAAAGGCGGTGGCGCCCATCGAGGCGGCGATCAGCATGTTGCCGCGCGCCTCGAGGTCGCTTCCTTCGTCGACCGCGCGCGGCAGCCAGCGGCGGATCAGCGCCACCCCTTCGGCGGCGATGCCGTCGGCCATCGGGTGGAAGCCCGGCGCGCAATACGCCTCGATGCAGTGGGAGAGCGCGTCCATGCCCGTGGCGGCGGTGACGTGGGGCGGCAGGCCGACCGTCAGCTCCGGATCGAGGATCACCGCGGCTGGCATCATCTTCGGGTGGAAGATGATCTTCTTCACGCCGGCGGCCTCGTCGAGAATGACGCCGGCGCGGCCGACTTCGGAGCCGGTGCCGGCGGTGGTGGGGATCGCGATCACCGGAGCGATGGCGGCGGCGTCGGCGCGGGTCCACCAGTCCTCGCGATCCTCGAAGTCCCAGAGCGGGCGCGTCTGGCCGGCGTGAAAGGCGACGACCTTGCCGACGTCGAGCGCGCTGCCGCCGCCCATCGCGATGACCCCGTCGTGTTCGCCCTCGCGATGGGTCGCCACGCCGCGCTCCACGTCGTCGCCGACGGGGTTGGAGTGGATCTCCGAAAACACCGCCGCTCCCGCAGCGGCGGCGGCTTCCCCCACCATCGCCATCTGCGCCAGCCCAGGATCGGTGACGAGCAGCGGGCGGGCGATGCCGAGCTCGCGGCAGAGGTCGGGAAGCTCCGCCACCCGGCCGGCGCCGAAGCGGATCGCGGTGGGATAATTCCAGTTGGCCCGCGGCAGGGGCATCAGGGCCTCCTCAGGTGGACGGAACGCGGCCGCGTCACCGCCTCGTAGCCGTAGCGGCCGAGCGAGGCGCCGCGGCCGCTCTCCTTCGCCCCCGTCCAGGCGAGTGCCGGATCGAGATAGTCGCAGCGGTTCATGTAGACCGTCCCCGCCTCGATCCGCGGCGCGAGGCGCTCGGCGGCGTCGATTTCGCGCGTCCAGACCGACGCGGTGAGGCCGTAGCGGCTGTCGTTCATCAGCCGCACCGCCTCCTCGTCGTCCCGCACCGGCATGATGCCGACGACGGGACCGAAGCTCTCCTCGCGCATGACGGCCATGTCGTGATCCACGCCGGTCAGCACCTGCGGCATCAGATAGGCGGTGCCCGGCGCGTCGGCGGGGAAGAGCTGGCGCGCGATGTGCGCCTCCGCCCCCGCCGCTAGCGCCTCCTCGACCTGCGCCCGCACCTTTGCGGCGAGGCCGGCGCTCGACATCGGCCCGAGCGTCGTCTCCGGATCGAGCGGGTTGCCGAGCCGGTAAAGCCGCGTCGCCTCGACGAAGCGCTCGAGGAAGGGCTGCCACACATCCTCATGGACGTAGATGCGCTCGATGCCGCAGCAGCACTGACCGCTATTGTAGAAGCTGCCGTCGACCAGCCCTTCCACCGCCGCGTCGATATCGGCGTCGGGGCGGACATAAGAAGGGTCCTTGCCGCCGAGCTCCAGCGTCAGGGTGGTGAACGACCCCGCCGCCGCCCGCTCGACCGCGCGGCCGCCTTCGACCGAGCCGGTGAAGGTGGCGTGATCGACGAGGCCGGAGCCGAGCAGGCGGGCGGCCTCGTCGTGGCTGAGGAACAGGTTGGCGAAGAGGCCCTCCGGCAGTCCGGCGGCGCGGAGGGCTTCGGCGATACGCTCACCGACCAGCAGGGTCTGGGTCGCGTGCTTGAGCAGCACCGCATTCCCCGCGGCGAGGGCGGGGACGACGGTGTTGGCGGCGGTGAGGAAGGGGTAGTTCCAGGGCGCGATCACCAGCACCAGGCCGGCGGGGACCCGGCGCACGTAACGCTCCCGCGAGACCGTGTCGTCCGCGAGCGCCTCGTCGGCTAGGTCAAGCATGCCCTCGACCCGCTCCTTCAGCGACTTGAGCTCGCCCCCGTAGCGGACCGGCCGCCCCATCTGCCAGGCGAGCTCCGGCACCACCTGGTCGTTCATCGCCTCCATCGCCTCGAGGAAGCGGCCGAGCAATTCGCACCGCTCCGCGATCGGCACCTGCGCCCACTCCTGCTGCGCCGCACGGGCGCCTTCTACCGCGCGGTCCACCTCCGCGGACGAGGTGAGCGGCCGCCGCGCATATTCGCGGCCGTCGATGGGCGAGATGCAGACGAGGCCGGTCAACTCAGATGATCTCGAAATACCGCGCCAGCTGCCAGTCGGTCACCGCCTTGCGCGCCTCGCGCTCCTCCCATTCGCGGGTCGCGGCGTAATGGTCGACGAATTCGGCGCCGAACAGCTCGCGCGCCGCCGCGGAGCCGCGGAGGCGCTGGGCGGCCTCCCACAGCGTCGAGGGAAGGCTGCGCTCGGGCGGCAGGTCCTGCGCGTAGGCATTGCCGCGGATCGGAGCGTCGGGCTCGACCCGGTTTTCCATGCCCCACAGGCCAGAGCCGATGGCGGCGGCGAGGGCGAGGTACGGGTTTATGTCGGCGGCGGCGATCCGGTATTCGACCCGCTGCGCCTTGGGCGAGCCGCCGATGACGCGGAGCGCGCAGGTGCGGTTCTCGTAGCCCCAGGTGGCCGAGGTCGGCGCCCAGAAGCCCGGGACGAGGCGGGTGTAGCTGTTGACCGTCGGCGCCACCATGGCCAGCAGCTCCGGCATCAATCTCTGCTGCCCACCGACGAACCAGCGCATCCGCTCGGACATGCCGAGCTCCGCCCCCTCCTCGTGGAAGATGGCGGCCTCGTCCTCGCTGCCGAGCAGCGACATGTGGAGGTGCCCGGACTGGCCAGGCCAGTCCGGCGACCATTTGGCCATGAACGTCGCCATCCAGCCGCGCCGCTGGCACAGGATCTTGACCACGGTCTTGAACAAAGCCGCCTTGTCCGCCGCCTCGAGCGCGTCGTCTACGCGGATCGCCGCCTCGATCACGCCCGGTCCGGTCTCGGTGTGCAGCCCCTCGATCTCGATCCGCATCGCGTCGCAGACCGCCCACAGCTCTTGGTAGAAATCGGCGTGGACGCCGGAGCGAAGCATCGAATAGCCGAAATTCCCCGGCGTGATCGGCTTCAGGTCCCGATAGCCCTTGTCGCGGACCGAGTCCGGCGTCTCCTCGAACACGAAGAATTCGAACTCGGCCGCCGCCTTAACCTTGGCGCCGATCGACGTGGCACGATCCAGCACGCGGCGCAGCATCGCGCGCGGGCAGACCGCCTCCGCCCGCCCGGCGAACTCGCCGACGATCAGCGGCATGCCGCCCTCGAACGGCATCTCGCGCAGGGTGTGGGGGAGCAGCCGCGCCTCGGCGTCGGGATAGGCCGTGTGCCAGCCGGTGAAGGTCACATTGTCGTAGAGCTGGTCGCTCGAATCCCAGCCGAGCACCACGTCGCAGAAGCCGAAGCCCTTCTCGAGCGCGGAGGCGAGCTTGTCGGGCGCCAGATATTTGCCGCGGAAGATGCCGTCGATGTCGAAGACGCCCACCTTGGCGCAGGCGGGCGTCCGCTCGCGCACCGCCGCCACAATCTCCTCGCTCGTCGCCATCGGCAGCCTTCCTCTCCGGCTGGGACCGCGCCCTCCTTACTCGGCCAAGGCATGGGACGGAAGCGGGCGCTGACCGGCTGCACGGAGGAAAACAGGGCCCGCGTCGGCCTGACCGATACCGCAGCGCCACGATAGGGCGCTGTAACTCCTCACTACGCGGACCTGCGAGCTTGCCGTGTCGTCTCAGCCGATAGGAGGTGCCTCATGCCACGCACGATGCTGTCGAGAGTTCCTGCCCCACCAGAGGGATCATCCTTGCCGGAGCTTCGCCAGGAGCCGCGGCTTTGTACTTTGTTCCGCGTCGGCAAGCTGCTGTCCGGCTCTGCGGAGACGATCTGCCGGGTCCGCAACATTTCCCAACACGGTTTCATGGCCGACGCCTGTCCGGCACCCGCCGTTGGCACGGCGGCCGCACTGGAGCTTTCCGAAGGCTGGAGCCGCGAGGCGAGAGTGGTGTGGTCGCAGGGGGACCGGTTCGGCGCCGAGTTCCTCGCGCCGCAATCCGTCTCCGCCATGCTCGGCGGTGGCGTCCGCAGTCCCCACCAGCGCCAGCGAGCCCTTCGCGTCGCTCCCGACGGCGCGTTTGCGACGGTGGTGCACGGCAATCGTGCGGCGCGAGCGTCGATCGTCAACATCTCCCAGACCGGCGCTGCGGTCTTCGCATACGACCTGCTGCTCTCCGCCGTCACCGGTCGGGACCTGAGCCTCGAGATCGATGGTCTGGAGCCGATGGCGGGCACGCTGTGCTGGACCGCGGACGGGGCAGCCGGGATCCAGTTCGAGCGGCCACTGAGCTTCGAAACCCTCTCGCACTGGCTGTGGGCGACCTCGCTCGCCCGCCCCGCGGCCAGGCCCCTGCACTAGCCGGGTTAGGCTGCGGATCTGGGCCGATTGTCCAGGCGCCACTGTCGCGGCGGCTGGCCTGCCGCGCCAGCGAACCAGCGGCTGAAAGAGGCAGGCGAGGCGTAGCCGACGAGAAGAGCGACCTGGGTGATGGGCAGGTTCGTATTGGCGAGCAAGTCTTGAGCGAGGCCTTGGCGGATCGTTTCGACCAGGTCCGCGAAGGCGAGGCCGCTGACCGCAAGCTTCCGCTGAAGTGTGCGTGGGTGCATGTTCAGCTCTGCGGCGACCTTCGGCAGAGTCGCCGTCCCCTGCGGGAGAAGCCGCTTGATAGCGGATCGAACCTGCTCGGCGAGCGACGGCACGGGCAGCTCGCGCGAAAGCAGGTCGACATATTCTTGGGCGTGCTGGGCCAGACCGGGATTGGCGTAGGCATTCTCGCGGTCGAGGTTCACGGCAGGAAAGAGGAAGCCGTCGAACGTGGAATCGAAGCGCAGGGACGCGCGAAACACCCTCTGGTGAACCTGTAGGTCCGCCGGCGCAGGATGGCGGAAATGCACTTGGTCCGGGTGCCATCCGCCGAAGATCGCTCCACTTAGGAACCGGCAAGTCAGGGCCATGGCCAGCTCGATGCACTGCCTGCTCGATACGTCGGGCGTCACCGAGATGATGATCCGCGCTTCGTCCCCGCTCTCGATCAGTTCGAAGTCGAGAATGTCGCTGACCAGACGCCGGTAGGCGGTGAGGCGGTGAAGCACGGTCCTCAGGCTGCTCTCGTGCCGCAGGAGCAGGCTGAGCGGGCCGAGGCTCGAAAAGCTCCTTTTCTCCGCCAGCAGCAGGCCGAACGCCTCGCAGCCGGAACGGCGGGCGGATTCCGCGAGGAGATCGCTCACCGCATTGGCCGGGATGTGTGCTTCGGGCCTCTGGAGGAGCAGCGGATCGATGCCGAACTCGCGCAGCATCGCGAAAGCGTCGAGGCCCACCGACTCGGCAAGGGAAACATAGCACGTCAGAGAAGCGGCGCGCACCTGCGGCACATGTCCGGCGGTGTCTGGCGGCGGCATCAACTGCTACGCGATTGTCGCGCTCCGCAAAGAGGAGAGGTCGGCGCTAGATTAGAAGCGGGCCTGATTGCAATCAACCCGCAGGTTCCACTCCCATGCTCGCCTACTTCGACGCCCCGTGCCACGCCGTCACGTCTCTGCCTTCGAAAGCCGGCATTCCCCCGCGGCTCGCCGCATCGAGGCCTGTACGAATCATCGCTCCGAGCGAGGAGAGCTTCCCGGTCTACCTCGTTGAGCCCGAACGTGGCCTGAGGGTCGCTCTCGCCCGAGATCTCTCCACCGCGGGCTTCGTCACCCGGCCCTTTGGCAGTATAGACGATCTTGCGGAAGCGCTGCCGGAGCTGGCGCCAGGCTGCGTCGTCCTCGACATCGCCGCCATCGCTGCGGGCGCCCCTGCGTTGCGAGAGGGCGGGGGCGAGGGCGCTGCGCGCTTTCCAACCATTCTCACCTTCACATCGGTGGCGCCCGAGGATGCCGTTGCCGCCATCCGCTTCGGCGCCGCTGACCTGCTGCGCCGTCCGATACAAATCCTCGAGTTGCTGGCGGCGCTCCGCCGGGTCGCGCCAAGGGTGCGGGAGCTGGAACTGCGCCTCGCCGCCCGCCGCGCACGCGAGGTCGTGGACACTCTGACGCCCCGCCAGCGGGAGATCCTGGAATGCATCATGCGCGGGCTCTCGAACAAGGAAATAGCCCGCGTTCTCGACCTCAGCCCCCGCACGATCGAGATGCACCGCGCACGCCTCCACCGGCGGCTCTCGGCCGCCTCCCTAGCGGAACTGCTTTCCGTCGCCTGGCGCGCGCGCGCCGCCGGCTCCGGCTGAAGGCGTCTGGTTCTCGGCGCGCGGCTTGATTCCGGTCGCAGCCCCCTCATCTAGCGCTTCGAGAGCAATTTACGGGCAAGCATGAACGACAGTCTCACTCCCAAGGCGGTGGTCGCCGCCCTCGATTCGCACATCGTCGGCCAGAAGGAGGCGAAGCGCGCCGTCGCCGTCGCCCTGCGCAACCGCTGGCGCCGCCAGCGCCTCTCCGACGCGCTGCGGGACGAGGTGACTCCCAAGAACATCCTGATGATCGGGCCGACCGGCTGCGGCAAGACCGAGATCTCGCGGCGCTTGGCGAAGCTCGCCGACGCGCCCTTCGTCAAGGTCGAGGCAACCAAGTTCACCGAGGTCGGCTATGTCGGCCGCGACGTCGAGCAGATCGCCCGCGACCTCGTCGAGGAAGCGGTGCGGCTGGAGAAGGAGCGCCGGCGGGTCGCGGTGAAGGACGCGGCGGAAACCGCGGCGATGGACCGTCTGCTCGACGCGCTGACCGGCAAGGGCTCGAGCGAGGCGACCCGCGAAAGCTTCCGCCAGCGCTTCCGCGAGGGCCATCTCGACGGTGCCGAGATCGAGGTCGAGCTCAACGACACGCCGAACACGCCGTTCGAGGTGCCCGGCATGGGCGGCCAGGTCGGCATGATCAACCTCTCGGAGATGATGTCGAAGGCGCTCGGCCAGCAGCCCAGGAAGCGCCGCCGCCTCAAGGTTCGCGAGGCCTGGCAGCGCCTGGTCGAGGAAGAAGCCGACAAGCGCCTCGACGAGGAGGACGTCAACCGCACCGCCCTCGCCGACGCGGAGGCGAACGGCATCGTCTTCCTCGACGAGATCGACAAGATCGCCGTCTCCGATGTGCGCGGCGGCTCGGTCAGCCGCGAGGGCGTGCAGCGCGACCTGCTGCCGCTGATCGAGGGCACCACCGTCGCCACCAAATACGGGCCGATGAAGACCGATCACATCCTCTTCATCGCATCGGGGGCGTTCCACGTTGCAAAGCCGTCCGATCTGCTTCCGGAGCTCCAGGGGCGCCTGCCGATCAGAGTGGAGCTCAAGGCGCTGACCGAGGAGGATTTCGTCCGCATCCTGTCGGCCACCCGGGCGAGCCTCACCGAGCAGTACCGCGCCCTCATCGCCACCGAGGGGGTCGAGGTGACCTTCACCGACGACGGCATCCGCGCCATCGCCCGCATCGCCGCCGAGGTGAACAGCCAGGTCGAGAATATCGGCGCCCGCCGGCTGCAGACTGTCATGGAGAAACTGCTCGAGGACGTCAGCTACGACGCCGAGGAGCGCTCCGGCGAAACGGTGACGGTCGACGCGGCCTATGTCGACGCGCAGCTCGCCGAAGTGGCGCGGAATACGGACTTGTCGAAGTACGTGCTCTAAAGCCTCTGCTTCTGGGGAGACTCAACAGTCCTCGGAGCTGCCTGAAAGCCCCTCTCCCCGAGGGAGAGGGGAGGAAGAGGGCGCCTGTGCGCGACGAGGCAATATAGCGCTATCTGCTCCCCCTCAATGGTCGCGCGGGAGCTCCGGGTTGACGCCGCCGGCCACGCCGCCGTCATTCTCGGTGTCGCCTTCCATGGTGTTGTCGCCCTCGATCAGTTCGGCATCCTCGCCGCTGGTGCGGGCGAAGAGGCCCTTCGAGCTGCCGATGCCGGGGTTGCGCTCAAGGTCGTCCTGGAGGTCGACCGGGGTCTCGTCGGGGCGCAGGTGCTTGTTGGTCATGCCGTTTCGTCTCCTTCGCGCATTGAACGCGGCAGCGCGCCGCCGGTTCTGCCCCGCGGCGCGGCCTGCCGCGAAACTGCCCCAGCCTGAACGGAACGTTGTTTTAGGTTCATGAAACTGCGGGCAAACCCCCCGCGTTGAGCCTGTGAGTTTCCTTTGAGGAAGGGATGGAAGTTATGCGTAAAGTTGCTCTCGCCGTCGCCGCTGCGACGATGACCGTGCCGGTAATGCCGAGCGTCGCGCTCGCCAATCACAACGGCTATTACCACGGGAAGACCTGGCGCGGGTCGGACGGCCGCACCTACTGCCGTAAGAAGAACGGCACGGTCGGCCTCATCGTCGGCGGCGCCGCCGGCGCCTTGGCCGGCCGCGCGATCGACGGCGGGCGGAACCGCACCACCGGCACCGTCCTCGGCGCCGCCGCGGGCGCGCTGCTCGGCCGCCACGTCGTCCGCAACAGCGGCCGCCGCTGCCGCTAAGCCGGATCGACAGTTCGAAATCAGGAGCGGGGCGCCCTCACCGGCGCCCCGCTTTTTTTGCGCCTCGCGGGAGCGAGAGCGGAAAGGCGGGCGTTGCCCCTGCTCCCGATCCGGCGAGGAACATGTCGATGCGCATCCACCACCTCAATTGCGGCACCGACTGCCCGATCGGCGGCGCGCTGTTCGACGGCCGCAGCAAGGGCCTGACCGGCCACCTCGTCTGCCACTGCCTTCTGATCGAAACCGACATGGGCCTTGTCCTCGTGGACACCGGCTACGGCCTGCGCGACGTCGACCACCCGCACCGCCCGCCGGAGCCGCGCATTACCAAGGCGATGCGGGCCATGCTCAACATCAAGCTGCGCGAGGAGGAAACCGCGATCCGCCAGATCGAGCGGCTCGGCTTCTCGGCAGCGGACGTGCGCCACATCGTCCTCACCCACCTCGATTTCGATCATGCCGGCGGGCTCGAGGACTTCCCGCAGGCCGCCGTCCACCTGATGGACGCCGAGTTCAGCGCCGCGACCGGGCCGCGCGCCGGCTTCGTGCCGCGCAACCGCTACCGGCCATCCCAATTCGACGAGGTGCGCGACTGGCGCCGCTACAGCGGCCACGGCGAGCCGTGGTTCGGCTTCCCCGCCGTGCGCGCGCTGGAGGGCCTGCCGCCCGAGATCCTGCTGGTGCCGCTGCCCGGCCACACCTGGGGCCATGCGGGTGTCGCGGTGGACACCGGGAACGGCTGGTTCCTCCACGCCGGCGACGCTTATTTCTACCGGGGCGAGATGCGCCAGGCGAAGCGCAAATGCACGCCGGGCCTGCGCGGCTACCAGACGATGATGGAAGTCGACCGGGCGCAGCGCAAGGCGAACCAGGAACGGCTCCGGCGGCTCTCAGTGGAGCACGCCGGAGAGGTGCGCATCGTCTGCGCCCACGATGCCGTCGAGCTGGAGCGCTGCGCCGCGGGCGAGCCGCTCTGAGCGCGGAGGCGGCGGAGGCTCAGCTCCCGCCGCCGCCCTCGCCGCCGCCACCGCCGCTGCCGGCATCGCCGCCGCTGCTGCCGGTCGAAGCGGACGCGCCCGCGCCGCTGCCGCCGCTAGCGCCGGAGCCCTTGCGTCCGCGGCTCTTGCCGCCGGAGGTGGCGCCGCCGCTGCCGCTGGCGGACCGGCTGCGCCCGCCGCCGCTGCTCGCGGACCCGCCGCTGCTGCCGCTCGACCCGCTGGCGCCGGACCGGCCGCGGCCGCCGGAGCTGGTGCCGCTGGCGCTGCTCGCCTTGGTCCGCGTGGCGCGGCCGGAGCCGGAGCCGGAGCCGCTCGATGTCTCGCCGCCGCCTCCGGAGGCCGAAGCGGATTTGCCGCGGCCTCCGCCGCCGCTCGACGACGCCTTCGTGCCGCCGCCCGAGCCGGAGCTCGCGCGGCTGCGCCGGGCGGTGCCGCCGCCGGTGCTGCCGCTGTCGCCGCCGCCGGACGCCTTGCGGCGCGAGGTGCCCGTGCTGCCGCCGCCGCTGGTCGAGGCTTTGCGGCGCGAGGTGCCGGTGCCGCTCGCCGCCTTCGCCCGCGCTCCGGTGCCGCTGCTCCGCCCGCGCGACGTGCCGCCGGTGCTCGACCGCTCCTTGCGGGCGCCGCCGGAACGGCCGCCGCCGCCCGAGGACGTGCTCCCCGACTCTCCGCCTTCGTCGGTGGCCAGCATCCGCCGCACCGCGTCGGTGGCCGCGGTGACGATCGCCGCGCCGATCCGGCTGGCGCTGTCGGCCGCCGCCTGCGCGGTATCGAGAGCGTCGCTGCCTGCTTCCGAGACCGCCTTGCGCACCCGGGCATTGGCCGTCAGCGCCGCCGCCGCGGCGACGAGGCCCGCCGCCATCATGCTGCGCGCCACCGGATTTTGCGCGAGCTCCGCCGCCCGCTGGCCGGCTTCCTTCAGCGCGTCGGGGAAGACGCCGCCGCCACCCGAGGAGCCGCCCTTCTTCTTAGAACCGCCATTGCCGCCTGAATTCTTCCCGCCCGAACTCTCAGCCATGATCAGTCTCCAATCTTGTAACTGATGCGTAACAAGACGTGCGGCGCGGCGAAGGGTTCCCTACGCCGCGCCTGCCGGGCTGCCACTGGAGCGGATCGGGCGTCTAGCTGGACGGATCCTCGCGCTCGAACTCGTCCGCCGCTTCGGACTGGCCGCGGTCCTGGTGCGCCTGCTGGTCCTCGGCGAATTCGCTGACGCCGCCGCGTCCGTCGAAGGTGACGCCGCGGCCGCCGCCCTGCTCCTCGTCGAACCGTTCGCCGCGCGACTGGCCGCTGGAGCTGCCGCCGCCCTGCCGCAGGTCGGAGCCGGCGAGGCCGGACTGGCCCTCGCCCTGGCCCTGGTGGTTCTGCTGGTTCTGCATGTTGCCGTAGCCGCCCGTGCCGGAGCTGCCGCCCGCCTGGCTCATGTCCGCACCGCCGGCGCCCCCGCCGAGCGGCTGCCCGCTTTGGCGCTGGTCCATGTTGCCGCCGGACTCGCCGGAGCCGCCGCCCGCCTGCGAACTCTGCAGGTCGCTCGACGTGCGGCCGGGGTTGGTGTCATCTGCCATTGGAGCTCTCCTCTTCGATATTCTCGCCGCGGCCGAGATCGTCGTAGCGATAGCGCTCGCCGTCGGGATTGATCGCGTCGCGCCCGGGCTGGACGACCGGCTGCGGGTCGTCGCCGCGGCCCTTCTCGGCCTCAAGGCTCTCGGGGATTTCGTGGTGGCGCGCCTCGTCGCTGCCGGGGGTCGGGTGGCCCTTGCCTTCGGCCATGTCAGATGCCCTCGTCGGGATCGATCGGGCGCTCGACGCCTTCGCTCGCCGGGCGCGCGTCGCCGACCGGCTCGCGCCCCGCCCCGGCCATCGGATCGCCGTCATAATCCTCGCTGCCTGGCCCGCCGGCGCCCGCGTCGGAGCCGCTGCCGTGGACTTCGCCGCTCTTCGGATCGTAGCTCGCGGGGGCGCCGCGCTCGCTGCCGTCGGCGGAGGCGTTCACCGCGGCTTCCGGGCTACCGCCGCCCCGGCCCTCATAGTCTCGATTGGCCATCGCTCGCGCTCCTTCGCCGTTCCAAACGTGCCGCGCGCCGCCGCCGTTCCCGAGCGGCGCTTCGTCGCTTTTGGCGCACCCCATTTCGCCTCCGGAGCGTTGTCCCGCCGAAACCACCCGAAGCAGGAGAAGCGTCCATGTTCGACCAGAGCCATGACATCAGCGTGCTCAACAGCCTCATCGAGACGACGATCGACAGCGTCGACGGCTATCGCCGCTCGGCCGACGAATCGTCCGACAGCCGCTTCGCCTCGCACTTCCGCCAATGGGCCGGAGAGCGCGAGACGGTCGTGTCCCGGCTGCGCGAGCGGGTTCGCGAGCTCGGCGGCAATCCCGAGGACGACGGCAGCCTGCTCGCCGCCGCCCACCGCCAGTTTCTCGGCCTGCGCGATGCGCTGACCGGCCGCGACGACGGCGCCGTCATCGCCGAAGTCGACCGCGGCGAGAGCTATCTGAACGGCAAGTGGGAAACCGCGCTCAACGACGAGCGGCTGTCCGAGCAGACCCTGTCGCTGATCCGCGAGCTCTACCAGTCGGTCCGCGCCGGCCACGAGCAATGGGAAGCCGCCAACCGCAGCATGTCCGCCACCAGCTGAGCGGGCATCGGGAAAAGGGAACGGGCGCGTCCTTGGGCGCGCCCGTTTTCATATGCGTAGCCCCAGACGAGTTGAAGGGCCGCCGCGCCTCGCGCGACGACCCTCCGAACATGGTCAGCGGCCGGATGCTCCAGCCCGGGAGACCTACAGGAAGGCTAGGCCTTCATCCCCCGAACGAGCGAACCCGACCTCTTAGCTGAACCATGAGACATCGGATCACCTCCTTTCGCATTGTTGATAGCGAGACGGAGGATGAATCATCGCGAATCGCCGCGCAAGACTTGTTTTGATCTTTTTCGGCGCTAGGATTCTCCGCTCGCGCCGGGAACCCGGGTGTCCCCCTTCAGCTGCGGCAATCCTCGATCACCCGCGCCGGCTCCGGCCAGGCGGGCAAGACGAGCCGCGGCAGTCCGGGCAGCTCGACGGCGAAGCGCCCGCGGCTGAATACCATCGCATCGAGCAGCGGATCGGTCGCGCCGACGGCGGCGCTCACATAGGCCAGGGGATCGGTGACGGCGGTGGTCGGAAGGTTGCGCGAGGCGTTACTCGCCCGCACGGTCATCGGCCCGGCGCCGGTCCCCTCCCGCGACAGCACGATCCGCCGCTGCGCGCGCTCGCAACGGACGAGAAAGGTCGCCTCGCCGTTGGCCGGCCCGAACAGCGCCTGCGAGGAGCCGCTCTGGCTGCTATAGTGCCAGTCGCCTTGCGAGAGCGGCGCATCCTCCCAGCCGGCGGCCGGCGTGGGCGGCGGCGGCGCGGGACGCGGCGGCTGCGGCTGCGGCTGGGGACGCGGAGTAGGCTGCGGCGCGGGCTCCGGCTGCGCGGCGCAGCCGGCAAGCACCGCAAGGGCCGCTAGGCTGGCAAGCGGCGTCAGGCCGCTCCACAAACGTCTCGAAAAAACCATCCCGCCGCTCCTCTTTCGAGCGGTCCAACAGCACGCCGCCGCGCCGGTTCCAAGCGGAAAGCGGCGGGCCGAACCCGACGGGCGGCGCGGCGCGGATGCAACAGCCGCCGGCATTTCGTACCCCGTGTGGATGCATTCATGGCTTATTCAAGGCTGCTCCCCTAGCAGGGGGGCCATTCCCAAGTTCCGGAAGAACAGTCGTTTCATGCGTTTTCGTGCCATCCTGCTGCTCGCCGCCCTCGGCATGAGCGCCGCCGCTCCGGTGGACGCGCGTCCGCGCGACCGCGAGCAGGACGCCGCCTTCCGCGCCACGCGCGATGGCCGCTTTCTCCCCCTGCGCGAGATCGAGGGCCGGATCGTACCGCAGATGCGCGGCTTCAGCTATCTGGGGCCGGAGCTCGACCCCGGTTCCGGCCGATATCGCCTCAAGTTCATGCGCGGCCCGCAGGTCGTCTGGGTCGACGTCGATGCACGCACCGGCGAGGTTCTGGGCCGCTCCGGCTTCTGATCCGGCCGTGCTGGCGCCGTAACGGCGGCGGATTTGCGTGGCTTTCCCATGAAACCATTGGCAATGGCGCTGGTTGGGCGGATAATCCGGCCAGGCAGCGATAGGGGAATGCTATGCGGGTTCTGATCGTCGAGGACGAGCCCAGTCTCGGGCGGCAGCTCCGCGCCACCCTCGAAGGCGCCGGCTACGCCGTCGATCTCGCCACCGACGGCGAGGACGGCCATTATCTCGGCTCCACCGAAACCTACGACGCGATCATCCTCGACCTCGGGCTGCCCGAGATAGACGGCCTCACCGTCCTCGACCGCTGGCGCAAGGAAGGGATCGTCGTGCCCGTCCTCGTCCTCACCGCCCGCGACAGCTGGTCGGACAAGGTGGCGGGCCTCGACGCGGGCGCCGACGACTATCTCGCCAAGCCGTTCCAGACCGAGGAGCTGATCGCGCGCCTGCGCGCCCTCATTCGGCGCGCGTCGGGCAACGCCTCTTCCGAGCTCACCGCGGGCCAGGTGCGGCTCGACACCCGCTCGGGCAAGGTGACATTGAACGGCGAGCCGGTGAAGCTCACCGCCCAGGAGTACAAGCTCCTCTCCTACCTGATGCACCACAAGGGCAAGGTCGTCTCCCGCACCGAGCTGATCGAGCATATCTACGACCAGGATTTCGATCGGGATTCGAATACGATCGAGGTGTTCGTCACCCGCATCCGCAAGAAGCTCGGCCAGGACGTGATCACCACCATCCGCGGCCTCGGCTATTCGCTGGAAGAACCGGCCGGCGCGAGCTGAGCTTGTTCAGCTTCAGTCTTCCTCCCCTCCGGCAGCCTGAAGGGGGCCGCAGGAGATCGATACAGTGCTGATGAGGCGCCTCGGGCCCGTCATCACCCGCCCGAGCCGGACCACCGGCTCGCTGACGCGGCGCATGATCATCGTCTCGGGGCTCTGGATCTGCCTGCTGCTCGTCGGCGGCGGCGTCGCGCTCGACCGCATCCTCACCTCCGCCATCACCCGCAATTTCGACGCGCAGCTCGAATATGTCATGACCGCCCTGATCGGCTCCGCCGAGATCGGACCGCTCGGCGAGGCCAATCTCAACCGCCCGCCAGCCGACCAGCGCTTCCTCGAACCCTATTCCGGCCTCTACTTCCAGATCAGCCCCGTTCGCCCCGGCGCAACCCCCGGCACCAGCGACCTCGACTTCCCCTCCCGCTCGCTGTGGGATCGCAAGCTCAAGGTCCGCGGCGGGCACAACGACAACGATGTCCACGTCTACAACAGCGACGAATTCGGCGGCGAGGCGCTGCGAATCGTCGAGCGGGACGTCCGCCTCCCGGGTTCGAAGCTGAGCTGGCGCTTCCAGGTGGCGCAGAGCCGCGAGGGGCTCGACGAGCAGATTTCGGTGCTGCGCAACACGCTGCTGCGCTCCTTCGGCATTCTCGGCGTCGGCCTGCTCGTCCTCGCCGCGCTGCAGGCCGTCTATGGCCTCTGGCCGCTGCGCCGCGTCCGCCGCGCCATCGCGGCGATCCGCTCCGGCTCCAGCGCGCGCATCGAGGAGGTCTTCCCGCGCGAGATCGAGCCGCTGAAGGAGGAGTTGAACGCCCTTCTCGAGCATAATGAGCGCCAGGCCGAGGAGGCGCGGCGGCACGCCGGCAACCTCGCCCACGCGCTCAAGACGCCGCTCACCGTCATCACCAACGCCGCCACTGCCGCCAGCCCCGACCTCGCCGACACCGTCTGCCGCGAGGCGCGGACGATGCGCCGCCAGGTCGACCACCACCTCGCCCGGGCCCGCGCCATCGGCCGCCGCTCCTCCGCCCAGGCGCGCTCCGACGTCTGGCCCTCGCTCGAATCGGTCGAGCGCGCCGTCAGCCGCCTCTACGAGAACGTCACCATCGATCTGGCGGGCGACAAGGACGCCGCCGTGCGGGTCGAGCGGCAGGACCTCGACGAGATGCTCGGCAATCTGATCGAGAACGCCGCCAAATATGGCGGCAGCCGCGTGTTCGTGACCGTCAAGACGACCCCCGACTGCGTCGAGGTCGAGGTCGAGGACGATGGCGCCGGGATACCGGAGGCGGAGCGCGTCTCGATCTTCGACCGCGGCGCCCGCCTCGACACCGGCAAACCCGGCACCGGCCTCGGCCTCGCCATCGTCCGCGACGTCGCCGAAATCTACAGCGGCTCGATCACGCTCGAGGAGAGCGAGGATCTGGGCGGGCTACTGGCGCGGCTGAAGCTGCCGCTGTGCGGCTAAGCTTGCGCAGAGATTAGGTAAGACATATCTTACCGCCATGACAATCCAGACGAGAGTTTCCGCCAAAGGGCAGGTCGTCATTCCGAAGTCGGTTCGGGACGAGCTGGATTGGCCGGTCGGCACCCCGCTTGAGGTTGTGAAGGTCGGAGGTGCGGTAACGCTGCGGCCGATAGGGGAAAAGCGCCGGCGCCTGAGCCTGGAAGAGTTCGTGGCGCGCCGCCCCAAATATGATGGTCCGCCCAGAAGTCTGGAGGAAATGGACGGTGCGGTCGCCGCCGCCATGGCTGAGCACTTCACCGCGGAATACAAGACCCGGCGATGATCGCCCTGGATACGAACGTGGTCGTGCGACTGCTGGTCGGCGACCACCCGCACCAGACGGCCGTCGCGCAAAGCTGCGTGGCCGCCGGAGCATTCCTCTCGCTGGGCGTCCTGATGGAAGCCGAGTGGGTGATGCGTACGACGTATCGCTTCTCGCGCGAAAGGATCGCCGACGGTTTCGCTGATCTGTTCGACCTGGATTGCGTGCAGGTCGAGGAGAGCGAGCTGCTACGATGGGGGGTCGAGCGATACCGCGCCGGGGCCGACTGGTCTGATCTGTTGCATCTGATCGCCGCTCGTGCCCATGCGGCGTTCGCCACGTTTGACCGCGCGCTGCCTCGCCACGCCGGCAGGGACGCACCGGTCGCAATCGAGGTCCTGAAATGACCGCCACCGTCCACACGATCGGCGCCGCCCGCTCGCCCTCGCTCGAGCCGATGATCCAGCTGGTCGCGGCCGACCTCAACCACGTCAACGTCGTCATCCTCGCACGCATGCAGAGTGAGGTCGCGCTCATCCCCGAGCTCGCCGGCCACCTCATCGCCGGCGGCGGCAAGCGGATGCGGCCGATGCTGACCCTCGCCTGCGCCCGCCTGCTCGATTATTCCGGCGCCCGCCACCACAAGCTCGCCGCCGCGGTCGAGTTCATCCACACCGCGACGCTCCTGCATGATGATGTGGTCGACGGCTCCGGCCTCCGCCGGGGCCGCCGCACCGCCAACATCATCTGGGGCAATTCGGCGAGCGTGCTGGTCGGCGACTTCCTCTTCTCCCGCTCCTTCGAGCTGATGGTCGAGGACGGCAGCTTGAAGGTCCTCAAGATCCTCTCCCGCGCCTCCGCGGTGATCGCGGAAGGCGAGGTCGACCAGCTCACCGCCCAGCGCCGGGTCGAGACGAGCGAGGACCATTATCTTGACATCATCAGCGCCAAGACGGCGGCCCTGTTCGCCGCCGCCTGCCGGATCGCGGCGGTGGTCGCCGAGCGCGACGACCGCGTCGAGCAGGCGCTCGACTGCTACGGCCGCAACCTCGGCATCGCCTTCCAGCTGATCGACGACGCGATCGACTATGCCTCCGATCCGGAAACGATGGGCAAGGGCGTCGGCGACGATTTCCGCGACGGCAAGGTCACCCTCCCCGTCATCCTCGCCTACGCCCGCGGCAGCGACGCCGACCGCACCTTCTGGCGCGACGCGATGTCGGGCGCCCGCAGCTCCGACGAAGACCTCGCCCACGCAACCGGCCTGCTGCGGAGCGCCGGCGCGATCGACGACACCATCGCGAGGGCGCGGACCTACGGCCAGCGCGCCATCGACGCGCTCGGCCCCTTCCCGGCCGGCAAGGCCAAGGCGGCTCTCACCGAAGCGGTCGAATTTGCCATCTCGCGGGCCTATTGAAGGTAAGGCTTGCCAGCCAATCGCTCATCCTAAGGAGGGAGTGAGCCTGGCGAAGCGCCTCCTCAGGACGGCGGACGGAGTTCACGCGGATTAAGCCATCCCTCCCCGTCAACGCCCTCGTTCCGGACCTCACCGCCGTTGTCCCCCGCCTGCTTCTCCTGTCGCGCAGACGCCTTGTGGCCGACGCGCTCGTGAGTCATCCTTCCGGAATGTCGCGGCGCTCACCTTCTCGGACCGGCCTCGCATGGGCCGCGGCAGGCGCCCTGGCGTCGCTGACGACGAGCAGCTGCACGCCCGAGCAGCCGACCGAGCTCGTCTCTCTGGTGGGCATGCCCGTCGCAGAGGGTGAGTATATGGAGGCCTTCCAGATCGAAACCGGGGGTGTCGAAATCCTCGCGGCCTGCCACATCCCCTTCGGCTGGCACCTCACCCTGGGGATCGACGATTCGGTGACCGGCTCGCTCGAGGGCCGAGCGGGCCTCGGACCAAGCTTAATAAATCGCGAGAATGGCGAGCAGCTGCGCGACCTTTTCCTGGTTCGCGTTCCCCCCGGGGACCGTGATGACCCGAACATGCCACCCTTCAAAGGCACCGTCGAGATCGGCCGCTACGGCACCGATGAGGCCCGCACGGTCCCGATCGATCCGCGCACCGTCGTTCGCAGGCCAGCCACTCGCTGCCCGCCGCCGCGGGCCTGACCCAAGGCGGACGTGCGATCGACGCACTCGGATCGTCCCTTGCCGCCATGGTGCCTCCAGGATCGCGAAGGCGGCGCCGACGGAAGCGGGCGAGTTCGGATCTCTCGGGGGGTATCGACAGTGGCGCGTCACCCGGGCTTGATCCCGGGCCCCTCTTTCCTTCATCGGCGGGGGTGAAGGTCGATGCCGCGTCGAGTCCGGCATGACGAGATTGGAATTGCCGGCACCCCCTCTCCCCATAAACGTCGTTCTTCCGGCCCTCCTCGCCCACCTCCGCGAGACGGCCAACGCCGTCCTCGTGGCGCCGCCGGGGGCCGGCAAGACGACGGCCGTGGCGCCCGCCCTCCTAGCGGAGCCTTGGTGCAGGGGCGAGATTCTCCTCCTCTCCCCGCGTCGGCTCGCCGCCCGCGCCGCCGCCGAGCGGATGGCCGAGGTCGCGGGAGAGCGGGTGGGCGAGACGGTCGGCTATGCGACGCGGCTCGACACGAAACGCTCCGCACGCACCCGCATCCTCGTCCTCACCGAAGGGATCTTCCGAAGCCGGATCCAGGCCGATCCGGAGCTCGCCGGCGTCTCCGCGGTGCTGTTCGACGAGGTCCACGAGCGCAGCCTCGACAGCGACTTCGGCCTCGCCCTGGCGCTCGACGCCCAGGCGGCGCTGCGGCCGGACCTGCGCATCGTCGCCATGTCAGCGACGCTGGAGGGGGAGCGCTTCTCCGCCTTGCTCGGCGGCGCGCCGGTGGTGGAGAGTGAGGGCCGCAGTCACCCAATCCACTTCGTCCACTTCGGCCGCTCCGCCGAGAAGAGGATCGAGGAGGACATGGCCGCCGCGATCCGCCGCGCGCTCGGGGAACGCGAGGGGAGCCTGCTCGCCTTCCTCCCCGGTGTCGCCGAGATCGAGCGCACCGCCGAGCGGCTCGAAAGCGGCCTGCCGCCGGACGTGGACCTCCACCGCCTGCACGGCAGCCTCGAGGCCGGTACCCAGCGCGCTGCCATCGCCGCGCCGTCGCCCGGCCGCCGAAAGCTCGTCCTCGCCACCTCGATCGCGGAGACCAGTCTGACCCTCGATGGCGTGCGCATCGTGGTCGACAGCGGCCTCGCCCGCCGCCCCCGCTACGACCGCGCAGCCGGCATCACCCGCCTCGTCACCGAGCGGGCCAGCCAGGCCGCCGTCACCCAGCGCGCCGGCCGCGCCGGGCGGCAGGGGCCGGGGACGGTCTACCGCCTATGGGAGGAGGCCGCGACCCCCTCGCTCCCCCGCTTCGATCCCCCCGAGATCCTCGAAGCGGATCTCTCCGCGCTCGTCCTCGACTGCGCGCTCTGGGGCGTCGGCGACCCGCGCGAGCTGCGCTGGCTGGATCCGCCGCCCGCCGCCGCCGTGGACGAGGCGAAGACGCGCCTGCTTTCCCTCGGTGCGCTCGGCAAGGACGGCCGGCCGACGCCACACGGCAAGGGCATCGCCGCTTTGCCCTTGCCGCCCCGCCTCGCCCACATGCTGATCGAGGCCGACGCGCGCGGCTGGGGCCATACCGCAGCGGACGTGGCGGTGCTCCTCTCCGAACGCGGCCTCGGCGGCAACGACGTCGACCTGGAGCAGCGCCTGCGGCGCTGGCGCGGCGAGAGAGGGCAGCGCGCGGACGCGGCGCGGGGGCTGGCGAAAAGGTGGCTCCAACTCGGCCCCCCGGCGAAGGCCGGGGCCCAGAGTAGCGGCCGGCCTGGGCCCGGCCCTTCGCCGGGGAGCACCGAAGAAGTCGGCCCCTGCATCGCCCTCGCCTATCCCGACCGCCTCGCCCGCCGCCGCGACGCGTCGGGCGAGAACTGGATCAGTGCGGGCGGGCGCGGGTTTCGCCTCGATCCGCACTCGCCCCTGGCGCGCGAGGCGTGGCTGGCCGTGGCGGAAGTCTCCGGGACGGCGGCCGGCGCCCGCATCCTCTCCGCCGCGGCAATCGCCGAGGAGACGGTCCTCGCTTTGTTCGCCGCCCGGATCGAGAGCGGCGCCCGGCTGCGCTTCGATCCCGCCACCGGCACCGTCCAGGCGCGCAGCGGCCGCCGCCTCGGCGCGATCACCCTCAGCGAGGGCCGCGACATGCGTGCGACCCCCGAGCAGGTGGAGACGGCGCTCCTCGCCGGAGTCCGCGAGCACGGCCTCCACCTCCTGCCGTGGAGCGAGGGGGGGCGGTCGCTCCGGACCCGCGCCGCCTTCGCCCGGGGCTTCGATCCCACCATCGCCGCGCTGTCGGACGAGGCGCTGCTCGCCACGCTGGACGAATGGCTGCCGCTGCTGCTGAAGGGGAAGCGCAGCCTGCGCGATGTCGATCCTTCCGCATTGTCGGGAACGCTGGACTCGATGCTCGGCTGGGAGGGCCGCAAGGCGGTGGACCGGCTCGCTCCGCATACTTTCGAAACGCCCGCGGGGAGCAGCCACGGGATCGACTATGTGGCCGAGGCGGGACCGACCGTCACCACCCGCGTCCAGGCGCTGTTCGGGCTCGCCGAGCACCCCGCCGTGGGCGGCGGCAAGGTTCCGCTCGTGCTCAGCCTGACCTCGCCCGCCGGGCGGCCTATCCAGACCACGCGCGATCTCCCCGGCTTCTGGCGCGGCAGCTGGGCGGCGGTGGCGAAGGAGATGCGCGGCCGCTATCCGAAGCATCCCTGGCCGGACGACCCCGCCGCCGCCGACCCGACGCTCCGAACCAAGAAGGCAACGCAGCGGCAGGGAAAGAGTTGATTCCTCGCAGCCGACGCGGCACTCCCGCCGGGCAGTCGAAGGAGCCGGGAACGAGATGGCGGCACGGATTTTCCAGCGGTCGAAGAATGCGATGCAGTCGGGCCAGGCGCGGGCCGACGAATGGGTGCTGCAGTTCGAATCGCACCGCCCGCACCGCCCCGATCCGCTCACCGGCTGGTCCGGGGGCGCCGACACGCAGAGCCAGGTGACGCTGACGTTCGACACGGCCGAGGCGGCCAAGGCCTATGCCGAGCGCAACAACATCGCCTACCACCTCGTCCCGCCGAGCACCCGCAAGCTCAGGATTCAGTCCTACGCGGACAATTTCCGCTGATCTGGACGGCCCTCCTCCTTCTGGCCGTCGCCGAAGCCCCGTTCGAGCCTCGCGCAGCGGCGTTCGCCGACGCGGCGGCCTGCCACCGGCACCTTCTGGAGGACGTCGCTGCAGCCCGGACGGCGGGCTACGACGCGGCGGAGGGCCCTTACGAGATCGCGCCGGGCGACGTCAGGATGCACACCGTCCGGGCCGAAGGCACAGGCCATCGCATCTTCGAGCAACGCTGCCTCGCGGAGAAGCTCAGCGCCCGCACCTGGCGCCACGCCATGGAGGCGGAGCCGGCGCCGTTCACGATCGACTCAGTCGCCCGCACCGCCGCGTGGCTGAAGGAACCCGCCCGCGAGCAATAGCAGCAATTTGACGTCCACCGCCGCGCCCTCGGCGCGCTTGCGGTCGACGAAGGCGGCAACCTCCGCGATCGGCACCCGGTGGACCTCGATATCCTCGCCCTCCACGCCGCCGCCCTCGCTCACCTTGCTCAGTCCCTCCGCCCGCATCAGGCTGAAGCCTTCGGACGACATGCCCGGGGACGCGTAGAACTTGCCGAGGTTGACCATCCGCTCGGCGCGATAGCCGGTCTCCTCCTCGAGCTCCCGGATCGCGGCCGTCTCGATCTCCTCGCCCTCCTGCTCGTCGCCGACCAGACCGGCGGGAAGCTCGATGCAGGTGGTGCCGATCGGCACGCGATACTGCTCGACAAGGATCACAGCGCCCTCGTCCACGGCCAGCATCACCGCCGCGGTGATGCCGCCGACGCGGGAGACATATTCCCACGTCCCCTGCTTGACGATCTTGATATATCTGCCTTCCCAGGCGGTCTCGGCGGGGGCGCGCTGCGCGTCTCGTGCGGTCATATCTCGATGAGCCGGTCGGGAAGCTCGTTCGGGTTGTCAAGCGTCGGCGGCAGGCATTCGGCCAGGACCTCGCCGACCTTCTCCACCGCCAGCGCCATCCCCTCGCCCGGCCGCCCCGCCTTCACATTGTCGATCAGCACCGCCATCGCCTCGCCCCAGAC
>DASVVY010000015.1:0-3729 GCA_036386335.1 Allosphingosinicella sp.
TCCCCAACGCCTTCGACCCGCGCCTGATGGAGGTCGTCCCCGCCGCGGTCGCGCAGGCCGCAATGGACAGCGGCGTCGCGCAATTCCCGATCCGCGACATGGAGGCCTACCGCACCGCGCTCAAATCGCGACTCAACCCGACCACCTCGGTGCTGAGCCTCGCCTACGAGGCCGCCCGCGCCGATCCGAAGCGGGTCCTGTTTGCGGAAGGGGACGAGGATGTGGTGCTGCGCGCCGCGATCGCCTTCCGCGACGGCGGCTACGGCATCCCCGTGCTGGTCGGGCGAGACGACGTGCACGAGCGGCTGCGCGGCCTCGGCGTCAGCCGCCCGGAGGATTTCGAGCTCCTCAACAGCCGCGTCTATCCGCGCGTGCCGGAGATGGTCGATCACCTCTACCACCGGCTGCAGCGGCGGGGTTACCTCCGCCGCGAGATCGAGCGGATGGTCAACCAGGATCGCAACACCTTCGCGGCCCTCGCCCTCGCGCTCGGCGAGGCCGACGTGATGATCACCGGGGTCACGCGCCCCTATGGGCAGACCTTGCGCCAGCTGCGCCGGGTCCTCGACCCGAAGGACAATTGCACGCCCTTCGGAATCCACATCCTGGTCGGCCAGAGCCACACCGTGTTCATGGCCGACACGACGGTGACGGAGCGCCCGACCGCCGAGCAGCTTGCCGAGATCGCCACCCAGACGGCGGCCGTCGCCCGGCGGATGGGGCACGAGCCGCGAGTCGCCTTTCTATCCTATTCGACCTTCGGCAATCCGCAGGGGACGTTCCTCGAGAATATCCGCGGCGCGGTGCGGCTGCTCGACGCCCGGACGGTCGATTTCGAATATGAGGGCGAGATGGCGCCCGACGTGGCGCTCCACCCCGCCATGCAGCGCATCTACCCGTTCAGCCGCCTGACCGGCCCCGCCAACGTGCTGGTGATGCCGGGACTGCAGTCGGCGAACTTGTCGGCCAAGCTGCTGCGCGAGCTCGGCGGAGACGCCGTGATCGGGCCGATGCTGGTCGGCATGAAGCAGCCGGTGCAGATCGCGACCATGACCACCACCGCGTCCGACCTGGTGACGCTGGCCGTGCTCGCGGCGGGAGAGATCGTGCGGTGAGCGCCGGCCTCAGGGGCTGTTCGGACCGCCGCCGCCCTGGCCGCGCCCCGGGCCGCCGCCGATGCCGGAGCCGACCGCGCCGATATTGCCGAACAGCTCCTCGAAAAAGCTCTTGTCGCGGCCGAGGGTCGGCGTCTTGTCGTTGGTCGGGTCGATCGAGACCACCTGCTCGATACCGCGGCGCTCGACCGAGGCGACGTTCCCCTGCTCGTCGAAGCGGACGCGGAGCACGGTCTGCTCCTTCGGATTGGGCTTGCTGAAGGCGAAATTGCGGGTGTCGCGGGAGACGTAGTACCAGTCGTTCTGGTTGAACTGGCCGACGAAGGTGGGACGGCCGAGCGTGCCCAGCACCGAATCCTTATTGTCGACGCCCGCCTGCACCGAGGCGAGCAACGCCTCGTCGGCGAGATAGCCCTGATGGTCCCGGATTCGCGCGCAGCCGCTGGTGAGCAGGCCGGCGGCGACGGCCGCGATCAGGACGGCGCTTCGTGCGTGCCGGACAATCATCTTGAAATCACTCCTGGACTCATCGGGCCGGGAAACGAGCCTTCCGGCGCCTGCCTTGCGGGCGAGGGTATAGCGCCCCAATATCCGACACAAGCTGAACGGCGCAAGTCCGCGCCCCGCGAGGAGCTGCCGCCTTGTCCTTTTTCTCCCGTTTATTTGGCGCAAGGCAGGACCGCGCCCGCCTGCGGCCGCTCTACGACGCGGTGGTCGCGGAAGGCCGCCGCCCCGCCTGGTACCGTGACGGCGGCGTTCCCGACACGCTCGAAGGGCGGTTCGACATCATCGCCGCGGTGCTGGCGATGGTGCTGATCCGTCTCGAGATGGAGGGCGAGCGCGGCAGGCAAGTGTCGGTGCTGCTCACCGAAGTGTTCATCGACGACATGGACGGGTCGCTGCGTGAGCTCGGCGTCGGCGACATGGTCGTCGGCAAGAGGGTGGGCAAGCTGATGGGTGCGCTCGGCGGCCGCCTTGGGGTCTTCCGGGAAGGGCTGGAGGGCGGTGGCATCGAAGCGGCCGTCCGCCGCAACGTCTTCCGCGACTCCCCTCCTTCGGGAGAGGCGGTGGAGTTCGTCACCGCGCGGCTCACCGGCTTCAGTGAGGCGCTGGCCGCCGTGCCGCTGGAACAAGTGCTGCGCGGAGAGCTTCCCGCCGCATGACCGCGCGACCTGAATTCAGCCGCACCTTCCGTATCGACACGCTGGGCGAGCAGCCGCGTGCCATCGGCATCGGCGCCGACGCCGGGGAGCGGGCGGCGCTCGCCCAGCGATTCGGCCTCTTTGCAATCGACCACCTCTCGGCCGACGCGGCGCTGACCCGCAAGGGCGAGAGCGTCGCCGCGTCCGGCACAATGCGCGCCGCGGTGACGCAGAGCTGCGTCGCCACAGGCGAGCCCGTAGAGGAGCGGGTGGAGGAGGATTTCCGCATCGAATTCCGCCCGCACCCGCAGGTCGGCGACGCTGAGGAGGAGATCGAGCTCAGCGAAGGCGAACTGGACGTCATCTTCTACGAGGGCGCCTCGATCGACCTTGGGGAGGCAGTGGCGGAGACGCTGTCCCTCAGCCTCAACCCCTATCCCCGCTCGCCCGCCGCCGAAGCCGCACTGCGCGCGGCGGGCGTGAGGAGCGAGGAGGAAGCGAAGGCGGAGGCGAGCCCCTTCGCCGGGCTGGCGGCGCTCAAGGACAAGCTCGCGAAGGACTAATTCGCCACCCCGGCGGGTGTCACGACCAGAAGTCGCCGCGAGTCTCCACGAGATCCCGGCCTGCGCCGGGATGACGCCTTCGCCGGGATGACGGGCGCTGCGCCCGTCAGAACGGAACGTCGTCGTCCAGATCGCTGTCGAAGGCGGGCTGCGGGCGGGACTGCTGGCGTCCGCCGCCCCCACCGCCGCCGCCGAAGCCGGTGCTGCTGCCGCTCTGGTCGTAATCGTCGCCGAAGCCGCTGCCTCCACCGCCGCCCCCGCCGCGGCTGTCGAGGAGGACGAGCTCGCCTCGGAAGCGCTGCAGCACCACCTCGGTGGAATATTTGTCCTGGCCCGAATTGTCGGTCCACTTCCGCGTCTGGAGCTGGCCCTCCAGGTACACTTTCGAGCCCTTCCGGAGATATTGCTTGGCGACGCGGCCGAGATTCTCGTTGAAGATGACGACGCGGTGCCACTCGGTCCGCTCCTGGCGCTGGCCGTCGCGGTCCTTCCAGCTCTCGGATGTGGCGACGCGCAGGTTGACCACCTCGCCGCCATTGTTGAGCGAGCGGCTCTCGGGATCGTCGCCGAGATTGCCCACCAGAATGACCTTGTTGACGCCCGCCATCCTTCAAATCCTTCCTAGAGCCCCAGCGCCGTCGCGGTCCAATAGGTCGCGCCGGCCGCCAGCCATGCGAGGGTGAAGAGGTAGCCTAGCATGAAGAGCGGCCACTTCCACCCGTTCGTCTCCCGCCGGGCGACGGCAACTGTGGATAAGCATTGGGGGGCGAAGACGAACCAGGCGAGGAAGGCGAGCGCGGTCGGAAGGCTCCAGCGGCCGCGGAGCCGCTCGATCAGCGGCTGCTCGGCGGCTTCCTCATCCTCGGCGTCGATCGAATAAGCGGTGGCGAGCGCCGACACTGCGACCTC
>DASVVY010000016.1:0-6484 GCA_036386335.1 Allosphingosinicella sp.
TCGACGGTGTTGCCGAGGCTCTTCGACATCTTTCGCCCGTTCTGGTCGAGCGCGAAGCCGTGAGTCAGCACCGCCCCATAAGGGGCGCGCCCGCGGGTGCCGCAGCTCTCCAGCAGCGACGACTGGAACCAGCCGCGATGCTGGTCGGACCCTTCGACGTAGAGGTCGGCGCGCACGTTCTCGCCGTACCGCGCCTCGACGACGTAGGAATGGGTCGATCCCGAGTCGAACCAGACGTCGAGGATGTCCATCACCGGCTCGTACTCGTCGAGGCTGTAGCCGTTGCCGAGCAGCGCCTGGTGGTCGGCGCCGAACCAGGCGTCGGCCCCGCCTTCGTGGAAGGCGCGGATGATGCGGGAGTTGACGACGGCGTCCTTCAGATACTCGCCGGTCTGCCGGTGGACGAACAGGGCGATCGGCACCCCCCAGGCCCGCTGGCGGCTGATCACCCAGTCCGGCCGCCCCTCGACCATCGCGCGCATCCGGTTCTTGGAGCGGGCAGGGACCCAGCGCGTGTCTTCGATCGCGGCGAGGGCGGTGGGCCTTAGCCCCTCTCCCTCTTGGGGAGAGGGGTTGGGGTGAGGGCTTACTGCCGCCGTGCCCTCACCCTGGCTCGCTTCGCTCGCCTGTCCCTCTCCCCTGGAGGGAGAGGGATCGCCTTCGGCTCCCGCGTCGCGGCTGTGGCTTGCCCCCGGCAAGCCGCTCTTCGCCGCTCCCTCCATCGGGATGAACCATTGCGGGGTGGCGCGGAAGATGACCTTGGCCTTGGAGCGCCACGAATGGGGGTAGGAGTGCTTGAAGTCCGCCGACGCGGCGAGGAGGGCGCCGGCCTCCCGCAGGTCCGAGCAGATCGGCCCGTCGGGCGCGTTGAACTTGGCGTTGATGACGCTGCCCTGGCCGCCGAGCCACGCCCAGTCCGCCCGGTAGCGCCCGTCCGCCTCGACCGCGAAGACGGTGTCGATGCCGTGCGCCTTGCACAGCAGGAAATCGTCCTCGCCATGGTCCGGCGCCATGTGGACGAGGCCCGTGCCGGCCTCGGTGGTAACGAAATCGCCCGGGAGGAAGGGGCGGGGCCCCGCGAAGAAGCCGCCAAGTCCGTGCATCGGGTGGCGGGCCACGGTGCCGGCAAGGTCGGAGCCTTTGTAGCACCCGCTGACAGGGGGCATATTCAGCCTGCCGACGAAGCCGCCTTCGACCGGAACCTTCTCCATCAGTTCGCGACCCGGCGCGAGGCGTGCCCAGAACGCGGTGGCGAGATCAAGGGCCACGAGCAGCCGGACGTTGCCCAGCTCCAGGAGCGTGTACTCAATGTCAGGCCCATAGGCCAAAGCCTGGTTGACCGGGATCGTCCAGGGCGTCGTCGTCCAGATGACCGCGTGGGCGCCGACCAGCTCCGGGATGGTGCTCTCGACGATCTCGAACGCCACGTCGATCTGGGTCGACGTGATCTCCTCATATTCGACCTCGGCCTCCGCCAGGGCCGTCTTCTCCACCGGCGACCACATGACCGGCTTGGCACCGCGGTAGAGCTGGCCGCTCTCCGCGAACTTCAGCAGCTCCTCGACGATCTTCGCCTCGGCTTCGAACTTCATCGTGAGGTACGGGTCGTCCCATTCGCCCATGACGCCGAGGCGCTGGAACTGCTCGGCCTGGACCTTCACCCAATGCTCGGCATAAGCGCGGCATTCGGCGCGGAATTCGCGGGGCGGGACGGCGTCCTTGTCGAGCTTCCTCTTCCTGTACTGCTCCTCGATCTTCCACTCGATCGGGAGGCCGTGGCAGTCCCAGCCGGGCACGTAGGGCGCGTCCTTCCCGAGCAGCGATTGCGACCGCACGACGATGTCCTTCAGGATCTTGTTCATCGCGTGGCCCATGTGGATGTCGCCATTGGCGTAGGGTGGGCCGTCGTGGAGGATGAAGCGCTCGCGTCCCTCACGGGCGTGGCGGAGCCGCCTGTAGAGGTCCATCTCCGCCCAGCGCGCGAGGATGGCCGGCTCCTTGCCCGCAAGGCCGGCCTTCATCGGAAAATCGGTCTTCGGCAGGAAGACCGTGGAGCGGTAATCGGGCTTTTCGGACATTGGAGGCGGGGCTTAGCGGGGAAGGGCGCTCAAGGGAACACCTGCGGCCCAGCCGGCCAGCGGGACGAAAGCCTCGAAAGTCACGAGAGTCACGAGAGTCACGAGAGTCACATGGATTCGCCGGGGGTCCCCGCCCGCGGGGGAGCCAGAGTAGCGCGAGGAACGACGGAGGGCGCAAAGGTCCATTAGAAAGGATAAACCCTATTTTATCCTATTCTGCAAGACGCTATTTTCCATACCGGTGGCCGGAGAGGCGGCGCCTGGCTTCCTCGCAATCGGCGGCCATCTGCGCCTTGAGGGCCTCGAGACTGTCGAACTTCGCCTCGTCGCGCAGGAAGGAGAGGAGCTCGACCTCGATCGTCTCGCCGTAGAGGTTGCCGTCGAAGTCGAAGAAATAGGGCTCGAGCAGCTCCTTGGGCGGATCGAAGGTCGG
Source organism: Allosphingosinicella sp. (assembly GCA_036386335.1). Classification (GTDB taxonomy): domain Bacteria; phylum Pseudomonadota; class Alphaproteobacteria; order Sphingomonadales; family Sphingomonadaceae; genus Allosphingosinicella. The sequence goes on from DASVVY010000016.1 coordinate 2,512, forward strand.
GCGGATGCCGAGGCTGGCGGCACCGTCCAGCATGACCCCGTCGGCGAGGCGGCCGCGCACCGCGTAGATGCCGAAGCGCGGCCGCTGGTACTTGCCGAGGCCGAGATTGGCGGTGGGGTAGCCGAGCTCGCGCCCCCGGCGGTCGCCGTGCTCGACCACCCCCTCGATCGCGAACGGCCGGGTGAGGAGGCGGGAGGCGGTCTCGCAATCGCCGGCCTTGAGCGCATCGCGGATGCGGCTGGACGAGATCAGCTCGCCCTCGGCCGCCACCGGGCCCACCGCGTCGACTGAGAGGCCGTGCTCGTGCCCCAGGCGCTCCAGCACCTCGACATTGCCGCCGCGGCCGCGGCCGAAGGTGAAGTCCTCGCCTGTCACGACGCCGGCGGCGCCCATCAGGTCGCGCAGCCGGTGGGTGACGAACTCCTCGGCAGTGGTGGCGGCGAGCTCGGCGTCGAAGCGGAAGACGATCATCGCGTCGGCGCCGGCCGCCTTGAACAGCCGCTCGCGCTGCTCGAGCGTGGTCAGGCGGAACCAGGGGGTCTCCGGCCGGAAATAGCGGACCGGGTGCGGATCGAAGGTCGCGACCAGCGCCGGCCGGTTCTCGGCCCGGGCGCGCTGCACCGCCCGGCCGACCACGGCCTGGTGCCCCTTGTGGAATCCATCGAAATTGCCGAGCGCGACGATGCCGCCGCGAAGCCGCTCCGGAACCGCCGAGCCGCCGTCCAGCCGCTCCATGGAGGCGCTATAGGGGCGATCAGGCGGCGTCGGAAGCCCGCACGAGACACACGAAGCTGAAGGCCGGGCGACCGCCGTCCGCCGCGTGATCCTCCCGCGACGTCTCCCGCCAGACGGAGCGATCGAACGGCGGGAGGAAGGTGTCGCCCTCGACGGCGCCGTGGATTTCGGTAAGCTCGACCGCGGTCGCGAGCGGCTCGAACAGCCGGAATATTTCGGCGCCGCCGATCACCGAGACGCGGGGCTCGCCGGCCACGAAACCGAGCGCTTCTTCCACCGTCGCTGCTCTTTCCGCGCCCTCGGCGCCCCAGCCGCGGTCGCGGGTGAGGACTATGTGGCGGCGGCCCGGAAGCAGCTTGGGCAGGCTCTCGAAGGTGCGGCGGCCCATGATCATCGGCGTGCCCATGGTGAGGGCCTTGAAGCGCCTGAGGTCGTCGGGGAGGTGCCAGGGCAGGGCGCCGTCGCGGCCGATGACCCCGTTTTCGGCCCGCGCCACGACGAGGGTTATTTCGGCAGGAACAAGGGTCATTCCGCCCTCCTAGCCCGCTTTTTACTGGCGGCCTACGCCTCGCTTGCGGAGCCGGCGCGAGCCTGTACTGTCAAGGACGGGAGGCCGCTTGCAGAAGCTGACTGACTATTTCGACGCGACCGCCGGCGGCCTTGCCAGGCTGTACGACGCCGACGGCCTGTTCAGCCGGACGATCGACCGGGCTGCCCGCGGCGCGCTGTTCGAATATCGCCGCCTGTTGCTCGAAGAGTGCGGCGATGTCTCAGGGCTGAGCGTGCTCGACGTCGGCTGCGGTCCCGGCCTTTACCTCGAAGCGCTCGCTGCCCGCGGCGCGTCGGTAACGGGCATCGATATCTCGCCGGCCATGCTCGCTCTGGCGCGGCAGCGGCTCGACAAGGCGGGCCTCGCGGCGACGTTGGTGGAGGGCGACGCTCAGGCGATGGCGCTCGGCCGTCACGACATCGTGCTCGCCGTCGGCCTGTTCGACTATGTCGATGCGCCCGCCGAGATGATGCGAACGCTGGCTGCCGCGGCGCGATCCAAGGTGATCGCGACCTTTCCGCGGCCTTCGCCCCTCTGGACGCGGGTCCGCAGTTGGCGTTACTCTCGGCACGGAATTGCGCTGAAATTCTACGGGGTGGAGGAGGTGGCGGCGCTCGCCGACGCAGCCGGTCTCGCCAGGCGCAGGGTCGAGTTGGTCGACAGATCGGGCGGCGGGCTGTTCCTGGCCGCCGATGTCGCGGCATCCGCGAGGGAAGGACGGACATGAAGGTTTGCCTTATCCAGGTGCCCCCGGCATCCGAGTTCGACCGGCACTGGGCCCGATTCCCTGTTCTTGGGCTCGCCTATCTGGCCGCGGCGGTGCGCGCGGCCGGGCACCAGGTGATCCTGCTCGACGGCAAGCTGGACATGCTGTCGGCGGAGGAGATTTGCGACCGCGCGGTCCGGGCCGGAGCGGACATCGTCGGCCTCACCTGCATGACGGTCGAATTCCCGATGGTGGTGCGCATCGCCTCCGCGATCCGCGCCCGTTCGAACGTGCCGATCGTGGTCGGCGGCGCCCACGTCAACGCCGTCAAGCAGCAGGCGCTGATCGAATGCTCGGCCATCGACTTCGCCTGTGTGGGCGAGGGCGAATATGCGTTGAACGAGCTGATCGCGGCGGTCGGCGGCGAGGGGTCGTTCGAGGATATCACGGGGCTTTGCTGGCGCCGCGACCGGGAAATCGTCGTCAACGCGACGCGGCCCTATCCCAAGGACTACGATCTGCTGCCCTTCCCCGCGTGGGACATGTTCAAGGTCAGCACCCAGATCCCGGTCCTGACCCATCGCGGCTGCCCCTATCGCTGCACCTTCTGCGGACACAATAGCGGTTTCAAGACGCGCTTCCGCTCCGTCGAGAACGTGCTCGCCGAGCTGCGCTACGCGGTCGAGACTTTCCAGCCCGAGGTGATCCGCTTCGAAGATGAGACGTTCGGGCTGGATCTCAAACGCACCAAGGACATTATCGCCGGGATCATCGCCTACGGGCTGCACCGCAAGGTCACCTTCTCCGCCCAGACCCGCGTCGACCGGGTGGACGCCGAGTTCATGAAGATGCTGCGGGAGGCGAATTTCGAGACGCTCGAGCTCGGCGTCGAATCCGGCAATTCGGAAGTGCTCAAATCGATCCGCAAGGGCATCACACTCGATCAGGTGGACCGGGCGGTGAAGCTCGCCAAGGCCGAGAATCTGATGGTGTGGTGCAAGTTCATCCTCGGCCATCCCAATGAGACCCGCGCGACCATCCGCGACACGATCCGATACATTGCGCGCCTCAATCCGCACCGCCTGTCCGTCTCGATCATGACTCCGTTCCCGGGCACGCCGATCCACGAAATGGCGATCCGCGGCGAGGGCGGCTATCGGCTGCTTTCGACCGACTGGAAGGATTTCGACAAATATTCGACCGGCGCGCTCGAGCTCGACGGGCTGCCGCTCTGGCGGCTCAAGATGTATCAGATCCTCTGCTACCTGATGCTGTATCTCAGGAACGGGCGGATGCGCGAGCTGTTCGGCCTCGTCCGCGAGCACCGGGTGATGGCCTTCTCGATGCTCGGCGGCGCGTTCAAGGCTTTGGGCGAGCGTCTGTTCGTGCGTCGCCCGAGACCGCTGCCGGTGACGCAGGTGGCTGCGGAATAGCTTCGGCTCAGACTGCGACCGGCGCCGGGATGTGCGGATCCGCGGCGTAGCCGCTCACCTCGAAATCCTCATATCGATATTGATCGATCGCCGGCGGCCTGCGCCTGATGGTCAGCGTCGGCAGCGGCTTGGGCACCCGCGTGAGCTGCAGGCGGGCCTGGTCGAGGTGGTTGGAATAGAGGTGGCAGTCGCCGCCGGTCCAGACGAACACGCCCGGCTCCAGCCCCGCCTGCTGGGCGAGCATGTGGGTGAGGAGGGCGTAGCTGGCGATGTTGAAGGGCACGCCCAGGAAGACGTCGGCGCTGCGCTGGTAGAGCTGGAGGTGGAGCTTGCCCGCCGCGACCTGGGTCTGGAACAGGCAGTGGCAGGGCGCCAGCGCCATTCGGTCGTTGTCGGCCGGGTTCCAGGCGGTGACGATCTGCCGGCGCGAGGCGGGGTCGCGCCTGATCAGCTCGATCAGGCTGGCGATCTGGTCGATCTCCCGGCCGTCCGGCCCCTGCCAGCGCCGCCACTGCTTGCCGTAGACTGGGCCGAGGTCGCCATTGTCGT
>DASVVY010000017.1:0-7042 GCA_036386335.1 Allosphingosinicella sp.
TCGACGGACATCACCGATCCCAAGCAGCGGATGATCGCCAGCCACCGGCTGATCGCGAAGATGCCGACGATCGCCGCCATGGCCTACAAATATTCGGTCGGCCAGCCGTTCATGTACCCCCAGAACAACCTCAGCTACACCGGCAACTTCCTGAGGATGACGTTCGGCGTGCCGGCCGAGCCCTATGAGGTGAACCCGGTCGTCGAGCGGGCGATGAGGCGGATCTTCATCCTCCACGCCGACCATGAGCAGAACGCCTCCACCTCGACCGTGCGGCTCGCCGGCTCATCCGGGGCCAACCCTTTCGCCTGCATCGCCGCAGGCATCGCCTGCCTGTGGGGCCCGGCGCACGGTGGCGCCAACGAAGCGGCGCTCAACATGCTGCGCGAGATCGGGCGGCCGGAGCGCATCCCCGAATTCATCGCCCGCGCCAAGGACAAAGACGATCCGTTCCGGCTGATGGGCTTCGGCCACCGCGTCTACAAGAATTTCGATCCGCGGGCCAAAGTGATGAAGGCCACGGCCGAGGAGGTGTTGAACGAGCTCGGGGTCACCGAGCCGATCTTCGACGTCGCCCGCGAGCTCGAGCGGATCGCACTCAGCGACGACTATTTCATCGAGAAGAAGCTCTACCCGAACGTCGATTTCTATTCGGGCGTGATCCTCTCCGCGATCGGCTTCCCCACATCGATGTTCACCGCCCTCTTCGCCCTCGCCCGCACCGTCGGGTGGGTGGCGCAGTGGAACGAGATGATCTCCGACCCCGAGCAGAAGATCGGCCGCCCGCGCCAGCTCTACACCGGCGCCGCCCAGCGCGATTACGTGCCGCTGGAGCAGCGCTGATCCCAACGGCTCGGCCCCTTCGCAGACCGGCCTCGCGCGATTGGGCGGACCGGGCCGGAACCCCGGCGCTCGGCGCTCGCTGTCCAGGCATCAGCCAAGGAGAGTGAGCGTGCTCAGAAGAATCTTGTTCGCTGCCGGAATCGGCTATCTCTTCCGCAGGTTCGCCGGCGGCCGCCGCATGCGGCGAGGTGGGCTCGGTCCCCTCTAAGCGGCTCCTCCGCCTCCGCTTTCCGGTCAGCCGAGACGCGCCTTCAGCGTCTTGAGCAGGGTGAGCGAGGCGCAGACGTCGTCGAACATCAGCTTCACCCGCTCCTTGCCCGGGCGGGAGCGGAACATGTTGCCCGGCTCGAACCGGTTCTTGCCGGTCGCCGCGACCAGCGCCGCGTCGGGCCCGATATAGACGAGGACCTTCCCCGCCTTGCGCAGCCCCAGCAGCTCTCGGCGCAGGTCGGAGTCGAACAGCACCTGCTTCGCCTCCATCGGTGCCGTCGAATAGACTTCGAAGCGGCGCTCGAACTCCTCGTCGCCTTCGATCCGCACCCGCTCCATATCGCTGGCGGGCTTGAAGAAGTTGAGGATCTTCTTGTCGGGCACGATGACGGTCCGGCCCTGCAGCCCGGGGCGGCGGTGGAAGGCGTAGATCTGGCCTGAGAAGACGACGTAGCTATTCTTGCCGCTCCGCCGCTGCAGCGTCGCCTCGTAGACGGCGTAGCCGCGGCCGTCCGGCTCGACGCCATGAAAGAGATCGCTGAAGCTCTCACTCGATAGGCTGCCGAAGAGCAGGCCGCGGGCATCGCCGTAGACCGGCGGGTCGAAATCGCCGGGGATATATTCGAGGCCCGCGCGCTTCGCGACCTCTTCCAGCACCGGGGTCTTCAGACCTTCCTTTGCGCCCATCACCGGCGAGATCGCCGCCACGATGGTGCCGATCAGGAAGACGAGGAAGACGATAATCGCCACCACCTCCCAGCCGGAACCGAGCAAGGTGAGCAGGGCCGCGACGCTGAGCGCGAGGCCGACGGCGCCCCGGATCCAGAACTTGCGAACGGCGGCCTTGCGCTCCGCCTCGATCGTGCCGATCCGCTCGCGCACCACTTCGCCGGCGCAGAGCTGCTCGAAATCGTCTGCGGTGAATTCGATCATGCCGTCCCTCCTGCCGCCCAAGACTGTACCGCACCGCTGCCGCTGTCCAGACGGCGGCGAAACAATTGAAACAGGAAAGTCGCCGCCGCGGCATCGGCGCGAAACATCCTCCGCCTAATGGGGCAGGCCTGCCGGACGCGAGAGCCGGCCACCCCTATTCCAGCACAGGATCGAACCGAACCATGATGTTCATGATCGCCGCCGCGCTTGCCGCCGCCACCGCCCCCGCTCCGGCCGTCGGAGAGCCCACGCTCGAGGAAGTCCGGGCGCTCACCGAACGCTTCCAGAAGGTCGAGGTCGCCCTCGCCGAGGGCTATGTCCGCGACCCTACCGACATGTGCGACATGGCGGACATGATGGGCCGGCCCAGGGAGCTGGGCGGCATGGGCATCCACTTCTTCCGCCCGGACCTGCTCGGCATCAGCGCGCCGCCCAACCCGCGGGTCAGCGGCAACGGCCTCCACACCGATTTCCGCAAGCCCTCGATCCTGATCTACGAGCCGCGCGCCGACGGCACGCTCGAGTTGGTCGCGGTCGAGAACCTCGTCTTCGAAAAGGCGTGGCAGGGAGCCGGCAGGACGGCCCGCCCGACCTTCCACGGCGTCAGCTACGACCGGATGGCGGACGATCCCGCGACGCCCGACGTGGACGAGGCGCACCTGTTCGAGCCGCACTATGACCTGCATGTGTGGCTCTACAAGAAGAACCCCCGGGGCGTGTTCGCGCAGTTCAACCCGGCGGTGACCTGCGAGCACCACAAGAGCGGCACGCAGATGGCGCACCAGGGCCATGAGGGCCACGGCAAGTGATCGGCCTCACTCCTTGCGGAGCGGCAGCGTCAGCGTGAAGCGGGCGCCCTGGCCCGGGGCGCTGTCGACCGAGACGTCCCCGCCCATGGCGCGGGCGAGCCGGCGGCCGATATAGAGACCGAGGCCGCTGCCGCCCGGCTCGGCCGGATCGACGCGCTCGAACTTCTCGAACACGCGTGCCTGGTCTTCCGGGGCGATGCCCTTGCCTTGGTCCGCCACGATGAGGGCGCCGACATCCCCTTCCCGGTCGGTGCGCATCCACACCATCCCGCCTTCCGGCGTGTAGCGGATCGCGTTGGTGAGGAGGTTCATGACCACCTGCAGGACGCGGCGGAACTCGCCGGTCGCGGGCAGCGACTCGCCGGCCGCGGGGCCGTCGAGGCGGATGCCCTTCTCGGCCGCGCGGACGGCGAGCAGGCCGGCGGCGCGGCGGGCGATGTCGGCGAGGTCGATCTCCTCCCGATCGGGCGCGAAGTCCGGCCGCTCGATCGCCTGGAGGTCGACGAGGTCGTCGACGAGCGCGAGGAGATGGCGGCCGGCGGTGGCGATATCGGTCGCGTAGCCGGCATAGTCGGACCGGATCGGCCCTTCCGGCTGGGCGCCGATGGTCTCGGCATTGGCGATGATGTCGGCGAGCGGCGCACGCAGCGCCTGGTTCAGGCGCTCGGCAAAGGCGCTCGGCGGCGTCGCGACGGGTTCGGGGGCAGGCGGAGGTGCGGAGGTGGTGATGGCGGTGGCGGAGCCGCGGAATCCGCCGAAGCGGCCAGCGCCGTCGACCAAGGGCACGCCGTCGAGGCGGTAGAGACCGCTGCGGCCGCCCCGCAGCTCGGCGACCTGCCCGTCGAAGCGGCGCTGCCCGGCAAGCGCAGTCAGCAGCGGGAGCTCGCCTTCGGCATCTTCCCTGAGGGCGAAGAGACGGGTGAGCTGCTGCCCGATTAGCTCCGCCGGGGCCTTGCCGGCGGCCGCCGCGGCGACGGCCGAGAGGGCGGTGAAACGCAGGCCGGAATCGGTCTCCCACATCCAGTCGGCCGATGCGCGGAGGAAGTCCGCCTGGCGCTCGGCATGCGGCGTGGGCGCCGGGGCCCGGGGGGGCCGGGCCGTCCAGCCGGTGATCTCGAGGTCGACGCCGCTCTCCGCCGGCTGGGCGCGGACCCACAGGTCGAGGTCGCGCTCGCCTTCGGCCGCGACCGCGGCGCGCGAGACGACGATGCCGAGGCGGCGGGCGAGACGCGCCAGGGTCGCGATCTGCGGGACGGCGAGCGGACCCCCCTCCTCGCCGCCGGCGGCGCGATGGAGCGCGGCGAGACGCGGCTCGGCGGCGGCGAGGCGGCCGTCGCCGTCGACGCGGCCGCGAACGGTGGCATCCTGGGTCACAGGACCAGCTCCGCGAGGGCAGCCCGGTAGGCCGAGTCGGCGCGCCAGAGGGTGAGCAGCCGCGCTTCGTCCTCCGCCGCCACCGACTCGAAGGCGCCGAGCCGTTCCTCGAGCTGGTGCTCGGGCGTGTGGAGGGCGAGGAAGACGGCCGCCGCATCCTCGCGGCCGAGACCGGACGCCTTGAGCAACAGCACGGTCCCGCGGCCGGAAGGCTCCGAGAGCAGCTCCCACGCCGCCTCCACCGGCAGCGCCGTCCGCAGCGCCAGAGCGGCGAGGAACAGCGACAGGTTCGCTTCCGCCAGCGTGCGCGCGAGCATCGGGCCGTCGAGGCGCCCTGCGCGCTCGAGGGCGCGGATGAGGCGGCCGCAGCGCGCATCGAAGGTCTCGCCTTCGTCGTAGCGGCCGAGCAGGTCGGCGACCGCAGCGGCGATCGCCTCATCGACAGCGGCGGGGGCGAGGCCGTGCTGCCCCGTCAAATAGGTGCGCAGCGCCGCGGCGACGGTCCAGACCAGGGCGTGCTCGAGCTCGGCGGGGAGGTCGGTGCGGGCGATCAGCGGCTCGTGAAAGGCGTCGACGCGGCCGCTCTCGGCGATGAGCAGCGCCATGGCGTCGCGCGCGATGTCCGAATCGCCGTCGCCGGCGAGGTCGAGGAGCAGGCTGCGCTCGCCGGACGCACCGCGTTGCAGGCGATGCTCCTCGGCCCGGCGCAGGAGCGACGAAACCAGTGGCTGGGCGCGCAGGATCGCCGTCCGCTCCAGGATCGGCGCCGCGATTGCGATATGGGCCGAGGAGAGGGCGGCGCGCGCAGCTTCGGCGCCGGACAGCCGTTCCGCCAGGGCGGAGCGAAGCTCGTCCTCGATGGACGAGACGAGGCCGGCGGTCAGCGCCGCGATGGTGGTGCGCTGCCATTCGTTGAGCCGGAAGGCGGTGGGGATGGCCAGGTCGGCGCCGGTGGCGGCAAGACGCGACCGGGCCGACGCGAGCAGCCGCGCCGCGCCGTCCAGCTCACCCCCGCTCGGCCGCTCCTGAACCATCGTCCGCCTGTAGCGCGGCCAAGGTTAAAGCGCCGCTAATCCTCGTGCGCCGCGGCGGGGGCGGTGTGGACATGACGCTGCGCCCAGAAGAAGCTCCCGGCGGCGTAAAGGAGCAGCATCGTCAGGCCGGTTCCCCAGAAGCCGGCGGCGGCGAACGGGAGGAGAAGCCAGATCATCCCTTTCCGCTCGGCGAGCCAGAGGCCGCCGGGGACCGTTCGCTCCTGCGCCTCGATCCTCAGCGCCACCGCGAAGGCTATGGTCGAGCCGGCGAGCGCCACGCACCCCCAGCCCTTGAGCGGCGAAAGGGCGAAGCCGAGCGCGACGAGCGCCGCACCGGCGAGGATCGGCAGCAGATATGCCCACCAGCTCTCCTCGACCCCGTCCTGCATGCGCAGCGCGGCGAGGCGCTCGGCGGTGCCGTCGAGCGGGGTGCTGAGGAGCAGGAGGAGCATGCCCGTCCACAGCCACTGCGAGCCGAAGGCGATCGCCGCCGCGGCGGTGAGGCCGGCGGCGCTGAGCTGGAGCATCGAGGGCGTGACGCGGCGCGGCATCAGCAGCCGGGTCGCCGCCGCCTCGACCGGGCCGAGCAGGTAGCGCGACATCCAGTCGCGGCGGTGCGCTCCGGCGCCCTCGAACAGCCTGATTTGCAGCGCGTCGAGATCCTCCCCGCGCTCCGCGACGATGAGATGGTCGTCGGCCGGCTCGCCGCGCAGCGAGAGCTGCCGCGCTCCGGTCTGGACCGCCCGCCTCAGCAGCGTCGACTGAAGATCCCAGTCGTGCAGCATCGCCGACGTCTGCTTGAGGAGCTCGCCGTCGAGAAGGGCGAGGCCGGCCCAGCGGCTGTGGGCGTCGATCCTCTCGTAGCGGTCGTCGACGCGGACGTCGGGAACGGTCAGGATCGCCGGTCCGCCCACCGCCGTGAGGCGATCGATATGGCTCTGCGCCGCGAGCAGCCCATCGGCCATCAGCAGGACGTGGTCGGTGGCGTGAACCGCCTCGGCGGCCGCTTCGGCGGAGCGGGCCACGATGGGATTGATGCCCTCCCCCTTCATCCGGTCGAGCGCTTCGGAGAGCTCCGGCGGCACACGCTCCACGACGACGACGATGGGATCGGCGCCGGCCGACGCGGCGAGCCGCGCCTGCCGCTCGAGCACGGTGCGGCCGGCGAGCGGCAGGGTCGCGCGCAGCACGCCGCCGGAATCATCCGCTTCATGATAGGCCGCGATCAGCGCCGCCAGTGTCACTCGCACTCCTCCCGCCTGGGCAGCGTTACAGGTGCCGGGGCGGCGAGGCAAAGTCTAGGAGGCGGCGAAATCCTCGATGGCGAGGTTGAGCTTGCGCAGCACCACCGGATCGCCGGGGGCGCCGTCGAGCGCCTCATCCGCGATCGCCATCAGCCCGACCGCGCCGAAGCTGGCGGCGAGGCTCTTGAGGCGGGAGGCCGCGAGGTGCCAGTTGGCGTCGCAGCGGGAGCGGCCCATCAGGTCGACCTGCCGAGTCGCGCTGTCGACGAACGCGACTCGCAGCTCCGCCATCAGGTCCGTGTCATAGCCTGCGGCGGCGGCCAGCGAGGCGTTGAGGGCTCCGGGATCGTATACCATCCTCCGGAGATACCCGCCGGACCGTTAACGCCCCGTATCCTTCGCAGCTTTCAAGCGCCCCGAAAGATGGTAAACAGACGGCATGACGGGGGCAGAACGAGCAGAGGCAGAGCCGGACTTCGCGGTCCCGGCTGAGGCGGAACCGGACTGGATTGGGCCCGCGCCCGACGACAGCCCCGGAGAGGCAAGCGTGGAGGAAGGGCCTTCGCAGCCGCGAAGCGGCGGGGCGAAGCTGCTC
>DASVVY010000018.1:0-9933 GCA_036386335.1 Allosphingosinicella sp.
AGCCGACATAGCCGACATCGGCGACAAGCTGAAGCTGGTGAAAGGCGCGCTCGACCTGCAGGCAGCGGTGGACAGCCCGGAGGCGGGCGTGATCCGGCAGAAGATCGGCAGCCTGAAGCCGGCCGAGGTGATGCCGTTCCAGCTCCAGCTGGCGGGGGTTGGCCTCTACCTCCACGGCACCGCCACCGGCTTCACCTCCGCCGAGGGCAATCCGGCGGCGCGGCTGATGCACGGCCGCTTCGACTATCGCGTGGAGGCGATGCCGGACGCAATCGACGAGAAGCGGGCCGCCGCCTTCGCCCGTTACGTCCAGGACACCGTCGGCTACTTCCGGGCTCACGGCGTGCGCGTCGTCAACATGAGCTGGCGCGTCACCGAGCCGCAGATCGCCGCCTCGCTGGTGAAGGTGGAGCCCGACGCGACCAAGCGCGCAGCGCGCGCCAAGGGCATATTCGAGAAGGTGAACGCCGCCCTCCAGGAGAGCTTCCGCTCGGCGCCCGAGATCCTGTTCGTCGCAGGCGCCGGCAACGAGGATGAGGATGTCGACTTCGTCCGCAGCTTCCCCGCCGGCATCAACCTCCCGAACGTGATCACCGTCGGCGCCGTCGATGTGGCGCTGCAGCCCGCCGGCTTCACCAGCTACGGCAAGTCGATCGACGTCTACGCCAACGGCTTCGAAGTGCCGAGCAAGGTACCCGGGGGCATGCCGATCAACATCTCGGGCACCTCGCTCTCGGCGCCGCAGGTCACCAACCTCGCGGGCAAGCTGCTGGCGCTGAACCCGAAGCTGACCGTCGCCGAGGTGCGTGCCATCATCGAGGAAACCGCAACCCCCGAAGGGCCCCGCGGCCTCAAGGTGATCGACCCCGCGGGGGCGTTGGAGCGGGTGCGCCGCTAAGCGGCTTTCACTGGCTGTTGTGGGCGGCGTGCTCGCCGCCGCCCGCGTCGACCTTCGGCGGCGGCACCGGATCGCCCGGCGCGTGCGGCTTGGCGCCCTTTGCCGCCGGCGCCGCCTGTGTCCCGCCGGCGCCGACTGCCTGGGCGTTGCCGGCCGCCTGCATCGCGTTCTGCACGTCGGCAGGCGAGCCGCCATTCTCCTCAATGCTCTCGGCCGCATTTTCGAGGACGGCGGCCGCTTCGGGGGTCGACTGCTCCGCAGCATTCTCAAGCGCATCCGCGCTGTTCTCGGCGGGGGTGCTCTGACCGCAGGCGGCGAGCGCAAGGGTAAGGGCGAAAGCGGCGGAAGCTGCGGCGGTGGATCTCATTGGCTCATCCCTGTCGATGCGGTTCGCCCGAACCAAACTATCGCGGGCAGCAACGGTTGCGCGCGGTCTCACGCGGCTCTGTGCGGCCCCGCCCGGCTGTGATAGACAGGTGAAAAGGTGGGGGAGGCGCCGCGGTGAACCATTACGACGACATCCTGATCATCCTGATTCTGGTTGTCATCATCCCGCTGGTGGTTCTCGCCGTCTACTGGTCCGTCCGGAACGCGAAAAAGCATCGCAAGCACAAGCACCGGCGGCGGCGGAAGATCGATCTGGTGTCGCCCATCGCGGCAGAGGGCCCACTAGACGCCGGAGAGCCCGCCGCGCCGGCTTAGACGCTGAAGCTGGAGCCGCAGCCGCAGCCGGAGGCGGCATTCGGGTTCGTGACCTGAAAGGCCGCGCCGCCGAGCGATTCGACGAAGTCCACCGCACCGCCGCGGACCAGATCGTGGGTCATCTCGTCGACGACGAGGGTCACTCCGCCCTCCTCGGTGGCGAGATCGTCGGGCTCGATGCGCTCAGCGAGGCCGAAGCGATAGCTGAAGCCCGCGCAGCCGCCCCCTTCCACCGCCAGCCGCAGGATCGGCGGCTTGCCCTGCCGCGCGGCGATTGCCGCCACGCGGGCCGCGGCAGCGGGGGTCAGGCCGATTTCAGGGGCGACGCTCATGCTCGAGAAATAGGGAGGACCCGCTGTTGCCACAAGCCGCGCCGGGCTCCATATGGCCGCCATCCCGCCAGGAGCGCCAGAGATCCATGAAGATGCGAGTCTATGTCACCCTCAAGAACGGAGTGCTGGACCCGCAGGGGAAGGCGATCCACCACGCGCTGGAGGGCCTCGGCTTCGACGGCGTGCGCGATGTCCGGGCCGGCAAGCTCATCGAACTCGAGCTGGAGGACGGCGTCAGCGACGAGGATGTCGATGCGATGTGCCGCCGGCTCCTCGCCAACACCGTCATCGAGAATTACCGGATCGAGCGGGGGGCGGCGTGAAGAGCGCCGTCGTCATCTTCCCGGGATCGAACTGCGACCGCGACATGCTGACGGCGCTGCGCGAGGTCACGGGGCAGGAGCCGGTCAAGGTGTGGCACCGCGAAACCGAGCTCCCGGAGGGCCTCGACCTGATCGCGCTGCCCGGCGGCTTCTCGTACGGCGATTATCTTCGCTCCGGCGCGATGGCGGCGCAGTCGCCGGTGATGCGGGCGGTGAAGGAGGCGGCGGACCGCGGGGTTTCCGTGCTCGGCGTCTGCAACGGCTTCCAGATCCTGACCGAGGCGGGGCTGCTTCCCGGCGCGCTGATGCGCAATGCGGGCATCCGGTTCGTGTCGCGGGAGGTGTCGCTGAAGGTCGAGAACAGCCAGTCCGCCTTCACCAGCCGCTACGAAGCGGGTGAGGAGATCGTCATCCCCGTCGCCCACCATGACGGCAATTACCAGGCCGACGAAGAGACGCTGAACCGCCTCGAGGGCGAAGGACGAATCGCCTTTCGCTATTCCGGCGAGTGCAACGGCTCGGCACGCGACATCGCCGGGATCGTCAACGACCCCGGCAACGTGCTCGGCATGATGCCGCACCCGGAGCGGGCGGTGGAGCCGGCGCATGGCCGTATTGACGGGCGGCGGCTGTTCGAGGGCCTGCTCGAAGCGATCGGCTGAGGGTCCGGCCTATTGCTGGGCCTCTCCCGGGGACGGGGCTCGCGCCCACGGCCAATTGGGCTGGAACAGCGCCACGCCGGCACGGATCGAGCGGTCGATCGCCGCGCGCGACCACCCGCCGAGCTCGCGCCGGATCTGGTTCGGAGATTTGCCCATGGCGGGCTCTCTGAAGCCGTAATCGCCGTAGAGCGCTTTTAGCGGAGTGCGTTTTGCCATGCCGCGCTCAAGCCGCGCGGGAGCGTTTCGTTCCCCGGGAGTTCTTGAACCTGAGTTACTTGGTTCCCGGCGCTGCGATGTTGGATGAGGATGATCCTGGTCCCGGGGACCCCAGCATCGCCGCCTCGATCACTCGTGCGACTTGCTCGGGCGGGACCTTCAGCCGCAGCCAGGACTGGTTGGTGGCCGCGCCGGGGAGCCAGCGGTTGTCGCCATTCTCGTCCACCTCCACTCGCCCACCCTTCACTTCCTCCCACCAGCGGCCGAGGCCGCCGCGCACCGCGTAGAGGACGGCGGTCTGGTCGAACGAGGCATTGTCGAGGATGCGGCCGCGGAAACGCTCCTTCATCCACGGCGCATGCTGGCTGAAGTGGCGGTAGCCGACGCGGAGCGGCGTCACCCGATCGATCCGGTTGAGCACCTCTCCGGTGCGGATCGCGTCCCCGACCTCGTAGCCGGAGAAGACGACCGGCATCCGCAGCCCGGCGAGGACGGCGCGGGTGACGCCGGGCATGTCCCCGTTGAAGTTCCACTCGCCGCGTCCTTGCGGGAAATGGCCGCCCATGACCAAGAAGCGGGCAACCTTGCGGTGGAGAAGATCGCTGCCCCCAAGCGGCGAAACCGCGTCGGGAGGCGAGTTCAGCAGGTTGAGGATGTTGGCGAGCGGCCCCACCGCAACGACGGTGACGCTGCCGTCCGGCTGGGCGGCCAGGATGCGGCGGTAGAGCGCGGTGGCGCCCGGCACGTCCGCGGCGGTGCGCCGGCCGCCGAGCCGCTCGGCGATCGGCCGGCTGTAATGCCAGTCCGCCTCCCAGCTGCCGACTTCCCTGACGCCGATGGGAATGTCGGAGCGGCCGTACCAGCGGGTGATCGCATCGAGCGCCGGGACGGCGTAGCGCTCGTTGCTCCAGCTCATGATGCCGAGCAGCTCGACCTCGCCCCGCGCCGAATAATTGAGCAGCATCGCGAGCGCGCCGAGATCGTCGGCGTCGGCGCCGAGATCGGTGTCGAAGAGGATCTTCTGCTGCGCGGAGGCCGGCGAGGCCAAGGCGAGGCAAGCAACGAAGATCCACAAGGCGGTGCGGATGGCCATCGCAGCGGCCGCGAGCGCATTTTTCAGCATGGTCATGTGGCCTCCGCTAGCGGATGAAGCGTGGCCAGGCGATAGATGTGGCAACGAACGGGGAGGAAGGAGAGAAATGAAGACGAGCGAGCCGCAGGACGCCAAGTCTCCTTCCGAGCTGATCGACGGGCGGATTGCCGAGCTGGCCGACTGGCGGGGCGAGATGCTCGGGCGGCTCCGCCGCCTCATCCGGGAAGCGGACCCGGAGGTCGCCGAGGAGTGGAAGTGGCGCGGCGTCCCGGTGTGGTCGCACGCCGGCATCATCTGCACCGGCGAGACCTACAGGAACGTTGTGAAGATGACCTTCGCCAAGGGCGCTTCCCTCGACGATCCTGCGGGGCTGTTCAATTCCAGTCTGGAGGGGAACACCAGGCGCGCGATCGACGTGCGGGAGGGGGAGGCGATCGACGGGGACGCCTTGAAGGCGCTCGTCTGCGCCGCCGTTGCCCTGAACCGCTCCGGGGTCCGTCGCTAATCCCCGGCTTCGCTTTCCTCTCAACCACTTGCGCTGCGGCGGACGTTCGGGAAGTATGGCGGCGATGATCCGCCCTGCCCTATTGCTCCTGGCAGCCGTCTCCGCCCCTGCCCTCGCCCAGCTCCCCGTTCAGCCGCAGGTCGATCCGTCCCGGCCGGAGTGGGAGAATCCCGCGATCTTCGCTGTCGGCAAGGAGCCGGCACGGGCGACCGGCTTCTGGTTCGAGGACCGGGCGACGGCGCTCAAGGGGGACATGGCGGCGTCGCGTCGGTTCCTGTCGCTGAACGGCGAGTGGAAATTCGCTTTCTCGCCCAATGTCGACGCGCGGGCGAAGGACTTCTTCAAGCCGGGCTACGACGTCTCCGGGTGGAAGACGATCAAGGTGCCCTCCGACTGGCAGGCGGAAGGGTACGATCAGGCGAAGTTCAACAACATCAACTACCCCTTCCCGCTCAACCGGCCGCTCATCCCGCACGAGATGAACAGCGTCGGCTCCTATCGCCGCGACTTCCAGCTCCCGGCGGACTGGAACGGCCGCGACGTCCTCCTCCACATCGCCGGCGCGAACTCGGCTTATTATGTGTGGGTGAACGGCCGAAAGGTCGGATATTCGGAGGATTCCAAGCTTCCGTCCGAATTCGACGTCACGCGCTTCCTGAAGCCGGGGAGGAACGACGTCTCCATTGAGGTCTACCGCTATTCCGACGGCTCCTACCTCGAGGACCAGGATTTCTGGCGGGTCAGCGGGATCGAGCGCGACGTTTACCTGCTTGCCGCTCCCAAGACGCGCGTGCGCGACTTCTTCGTCAAAGCCGGCCTCGACGACAGCTACCGCAACGGCACGTTTGAGCTCGACCTCGAGGTGATCCCCACCGCGGAGCCCGGGCGGGTGCGGATGACCTTGCTCGACGGCGACAAGCCCGTGCTGGAGAGCGAGGCGGCGGTGCCGGCGGCGACCTGGACGCGCAAGCTCAACTTCGCCGCCACGGTCAAGGACGTGCGGCCGTGGACCGCCGAGACTCCGAACCTCTACACCCTGCTGATCGAGATGCTTGCCGAGGACGGCACGGTGCTCCACGCCACGCCGGCGCAAATCGGCTTCCGCCAGGTCGAGGTCTCCGGCGGGCAGGTGCGGGTGAACGGCAAGCCGGTGATGATCCGCGGCGTCAATCGCCACGAGCACGATCCGGAGACCTTCCACGTGGTGTCGGAGGACTCGATGCGCCGGGACATCGAGCTGATGAAGCGCGCGAACATCAACGCGGTGCGCACCTCGCATTACCCGAACGACGAGCGCTGGTATCGGCTGGCGGACGAATATGGCCTCTATTTGATCGATGAGGCCAACATCGAATCCCACCAATATATGGACATGGGCAACTGGCGCTTCCCCAATGAGCGGGAGAAGTACCAGTTAGGCTTTGATCCGGCTTGGGAGGCCGCGCACCTCTCGCGGGTGTCGAACATGGTCGAGCGCGACAAGAACCACCCCTCGATCATCTTCTGGTCGCTCGGCAATGAGAGCGGACCGGGCCCGACCTTCGAGAAAGCGGCGCGGGAGACGAAGCGGCGCGATCCGACGCGGCTGATGACCTATCTCGCCTTCGCCGGGAGCTCGGACCATTTCCCGAACCCCTATACCGATGTCTACACGCCGATGTACGATCCCATCGCCAAGATCGTCGATTACGCCACCGACCCACGATACACGCAGCCGCTGATCCAGTGCGAATATGCCCACATGATGGGCAATAGTGGTGGTAATTTCAAAGATTATTGGGATGCCATCTACGCCCACCCGAAACTGCAGGGCGGCTTCATCTGGGACTGGGTCGACCAGACCACGTTCAAATACACGGCCGAGGGCCGCCGCTACTGGGGCTATGGCGGCGACTACGGCCCAAATCCGGGCGGCGACATCGAGTTCGGCGACGGGCTGGTGCAGGGCGACAGAAGTCCGAACCCGCACCTCTACGAAGTGCAGAAGGTCTATTCCCCCATCCAGTTCGAGGCGGCGGATGCGGAGCGAGGCCGTTTCACGGTCGTCAACCGGCACGACTTCCGCGACCTTTCGGGCTTCGCCTTCGACTGGGAGCTCGCGGAGGACGGCGTGGTGGTGGCGCACGGGGCCGGACCGGCGCTCGCCACGGCCGCGCGGGAGCGCGAGACGTTCCGACTTCCTTTGCCATCACGGCGCAAGGCCGGAGCGGAATATTTCGTCACCGTCCGCGCGCGGGCGAGAGCCGGGACGA
This sequence comes from Allosphingosinicella sp., assembly GCA_036386335.1. Taxonomy (GTDB): domain Bacteria; phylum Pseudomonadota; class Alphaproteobacteria; order Sphingomonadales; family Sphingomonadaceae; genus Allosphingosinicella. Next base: position 6,984 of record DASVVY010000018.1, read on the forward strand.
TCGCTGGCGTGGCCGAGGGGCATGTGGTCGGCTGGGAGCAGTTCGCGCTGCGCAGCCGGGGCAAGACCGCTCCGGCGGAAGCGAAGGGCGCGGTGGCGGTTACGGACCGGGAGGACGGCATACGCCTGTTCGCAAGGGGCACCACGCTGCTGATCGATCGAAAGACCGGGCTGGTCACCAGCCTCGAGCGCGAGGGACGGCAGCTGCTGTGGGGCGGCGCCCCGAATTTCTGGCGGGCGCTCACCGACAACGACATCGGCGGCAAGGTCGAGGAGACCCACGCCGCCTGGAAGGACATGTCGGAAAAGAGGGAGGTGGCGAGCATCGCTGTGCGCGACCTCGGCACCCGCGGGGCCGAAGTGACGGTCCAGCACGCGCTCGGCGGCGGCGCGGCGCGCTTCGCCACACGCTACCGGATGACCGGCGACGGCGCGGTGGCGGTAACGGGCACGTTCACCCCGCTGAAGGCGGATCTGCCGGACCCCCTTCGGATCGGCTTCGCCTACGAGATGCCGGACCGGATCACCGATCTGCGATGGTACGGCCGCGGGCCGCACGAAAGCTACCAGGACCGCAAGACCAGCGCCGCGATCGGCCTGTGGCGCGGCCGGATCGCCGAACAGCACCACGATTACATGCGGCCGCAGGAGACCGGCAACAAGGTGGACGTCCGCTGGATGGATCTGTCCGGTACGGCCGGCGGGTTGCGTGTGAGGGGTGATGCGCCGCTGTCGATGAATGCCCTCGCCTTCCGCTACGAGGACCTGTCGCGGCGGACGCCCGGCACCCGCCACAGCGCCGACATCGTGCCGCACGGGCCGGTGTCGCTGATGATCGACGCGGTCCAGACCGGTGTCGGCGGCGACAATGCCTGGAGTCCGGAGGGGCGGGCGAACAAGCCATACCGGATCCCGCTCGCCCCCCGCACCTTCTCCTTCCGGCTGGAGCCGCTAGAAGCCGTGAGCATCGAGGATTCGGTCGCGAAACCGGCCACGGCGACGCCGGAGCTCTGAAGGCTCGAACGGGTGAGCTATGTGGCGTCGTCTGTCGATCACCTCGGCGCGCGCAAGTACCTCCTCCGGCAGTCCGCGCCGCTGGCGAGCCTCGACCCCACCTCAAGAGCGTCGGTGCCGCTCCCGCGCCCGACGCTCAGGAGTGATCCTCAAGGGACCCCCCTGTCCGGCGCCGCTCGACGGCGGCCACTCAGACGGCGGTGCGGAAGGGGGTGAAGTCCGTCTCTGTGTCGTAGACGTCCACCCCCTCGCGCCGCTTCAGGAAGGCCACCACCGCATAGGTGACGGGGGTCAGCAGGGCCTCCCAGCCCACCTTGAGGAGGAACTGGCTGAGCATCACCCAGAGCATCGCCTCCACGGGCCAGCCCGGCGCCCCGTAGAAAGCGAGCGGGTAGAAGAGCAGGCTGTCTATCCCCTGCCCCACCAGGGTCGAGCCGATCGTGCGGCTCCAGAGGTGGCGGCCGCGGGTGAGGAGCTTCATCCGCGCCAGCACGTAGCTGTTCGCAAACTCGCCCACCCAAAAGGCGAGGACGGAGGCGAAGACGATCCGCGGCACCTGGCCGAAGACGCTCTCATAAGCGCCCTGCCCGGGCCAGTCGGCCGCCGGCGGCAGCGCCACCACCACCCAGCTCATTGCAGCCATGAACAGGGTCGCGACGAAGCCGGCCCAGATGCAGCGTCGGGCGCGGGCGTAGCCGTAGACTTCGGTGAGGATGTCGCCGATAACGTAGGAGAGCGGGAAGAAGAGGATGCCGGCGCCGAACGGCCAGAGGCCGATGCCCGGCAGGTCGATCTCGGCGCGCTTGCCCGCGCCGAGCACATTGGAGAGCAGGAGGATGGTGACGAACGCCGCCATGACGAAGTCGAAATAGCGGAAATCGGCGCCTCTCAGCGCCGCCCCCTCGACCGCCCGCGGCTCGCCCCCGTCCATGACGTGACGCCTAGCGCTGTTCCGCCCGGCTGCAAAGCGCGCCGCCGCTCCGGCACAATCGAAACGATTCTCGTTCCGATGCGGCATCGGACTGACACCGAGCCGCGGCAAAAGAGCGCCCGTGGGTGCACGGCCGAAGAGCGCGGCCGACGGGGCTCAAGAGAAAACGGGAGCCCCGCTCCCGGGAGGATCACATGCTGTTTCACATGTCGATGGCGGCCGAGCGGCCGGAGCAGGCCGCGCGGCTGATCGCGGAGCTTTGGGGCGGGCATGCCTATCCCTTCCCGCCGGTCGCGGAGGGAAGCTGGATCGCCATGGCCGGCGACGACAAAGGCAGCGCGATCGAGGTTTATCCGCTGGGCACGGAGCTGCACGAAGGCGAGGGCGAGGCAATGGTCCGCCCGGCCGCCGGGCGTCCCGTGCGCCACGGCCCCGTGCACGTAGCGATCGCGACGCAGCTCTCGGTGAATGAGGTCAAGGCCATTGCCGCCCGTGCCGCCGCGCCGGCCAAGGTGTGCGCCAGGGGGCCTTTCCACGTCATCGAGCTCTGGGTCGAAGGCATCTTCATGATCGAGGTGCTGACCCCGGAGATGCAGGCCGAATATCTCGGCAACATGCACGTGCGCGGGTGGGAAGCCTTTCTCGAGTCGGGCGGTCTGCCGAAGGCGGCGTGAGGACCCACGGCCGGCGCTTGGACGTCCCCGCAGCCTGAGCGAGCTCTGGTGCTGTTCCGCTCGACCGGAAACCGCGCTACAGCGAAGCCCTCGCGCCCGTAGCTCAGTCGGATAGAGCACGAGCCTTCTAAGCTTGGGGTCGCAGGTTCGAATCCTGCCGGGCGCGCCAGTTTTCCGCCATTTTTTTGTTACCTAAATCTGCGTCAGGTAACGCATAGGTAACAAGCGAGCGGGATAAGGTGACATTTCGCGGCACCCCGTCGGACGAGGCACGGCCTGGGCGGCCGCTTGTGGCCGGAAGCGGACTGGCGGCTTCCGAGCAGCCAAGGGCG
>DASVVY010000019.1:0-21989 GCA_036386335.1 Allosphingosinicella sp.
GGTGAAGCCCTATTTCGAGCTGTCCAACATGATCGAAGGCATGTTCTGGGCGGCGGGGGAGCTCTACGGCTTCGAATTCAGGGAGAATAGCGGCGCCGTCCCCGTCTGGCATCCGGACGTGCGGACCTACGAGGTGCGCGACCGGGCCAGCGGCAAGAGCGTCGGCCTCTTCTACATGGATCCCTACGCCCGCACCGGCAAGCGCTCGGGCGCCTGGCACTCGGCTTACCGCACCCGCGTCGGCCTGCTCGGCGACGAGATCGTCCTCAACTCCAACAACAACAATTTCGTGAAGCCCGCGCCGGGCGAGCCGGTGCTGATCAGCCTCGACGACGCCGAGACGCTGTTCCACGAATTCGGCCACGCCATCCACTATCTCTCGGTGGACGTGCGCTATCCCAACTTCGCTGGCGCGCAGCGGGACTTCGTCGAATATCCGAGCCAGGTGAACGAGAATTGGCTGATGACGGACGCGGTGCTGCAGCGCTTCGCCAAGCACCACCAGACGGGCAAGCCGATGCCGCAGGCGCTGATCGACAAGATCAAGGCCGCGCAGACGTTCAACCAGGGCTTCGCCACGGTCGAGTATCTCTCGTCCGCGCTGGTCGACATGGCGCTGCACAGGGACCCGACCGGGGCCGTCGATCCCGACGCGTTCGAGCGTGAGACGCTTGCAAAGCTGGGCATGCCGCGAGAGCTGGTGATGCGGCATCGCCTGCCGCAGTTCAACCACCTGTTCAGCTCGGACGCCTACTCGGCCGGCTATTATTCCTACCTCTGGTCGGAGACGATGGACGCCGACACCTGGGCGGCGTTCGAGGAGGCGGGAAGCCCCTGGGACAAAGCGACCGCCACCCGCTTCAAGCAGACTCTGCTCGAGACCGGCAACGCCACCGACCGCGCCGAGGCCTATCGTGGCTTCCGCGGCCGCGATCCGGACGTCAGGGCGCTGCTCAGAAAGCGCGGCTTCCCCGCCGACTGAGCAGGGGAAGGGCCGTCAGGCGGGGGCGCCGGCCCTTACCGCCTGTGCCCAGCCCAGCTCGGCCAAGGAGTCGAGGCTGGCGACCAGCTTGTCCGCGTGCGCGGACGCGGCGGTGCCGCGGGCGATGCGCCCCTTGATCCCGTGGATGATGGCGGCGAGCCGGAACAGGTTGAAGGCGAGGTAGAAGTCGAGGTGGGGGATGCCGTCGCGGCCCGTGCGACGGCAATAGGCGGCGACATAGTCCGCTTCCGAGGGGATGCGCAGCGCGGACAGGTCGAGCCCGGCGAGGCCCGTGCCGAACTCGGCGCGCATCCGGTACATCATCAGGTGGTAGGCGAAGTCGGCCAGCGGATGGCCGAGGGTCGAGAGCTCCCAGTCCAGCACGGCCAGCACTCGCGGTTCGGTCGGGTGGAAGATCATGTTGTCGCAGCGCAGGTCGCCGTGGATGATCCGGCTCTCTTCCTCCACCGGTGGGATATTGTGCGGCAGCCATTCGGCGAGGCGGTCCATCGCCGGCACCCGCCCCGCTTCGACATCGCCCAGATATTGCTTCGACCAGCGGCCGATCTGCCGGGCGAAATACTCGCCGGGCTTCCCGTAGTCGCCGAGGGCGGCCGCTTCGGGGTCGATGCGGTGGAGCGCGGCGATCGTCTCGTTCATCGCATCGAAGTAGTGCGGGCGCTCCTCGTCCGGCACCTGCGGCAGGTGCGCCTCCCAGAAGATGCGGCCCTCGACCATCTCCATGACGTAGAAGGGGGTGCCGATCACATCCGCGTCGAGGCAGAGCGCGTAGGGCCGCGCGACTGGAAAGCCCTGCCCGGCGAGGGCATTCAGGACCCGGAACTCGCGATCGACCGCATGGGCCCCGGGGAGAAGTTTGCCGGGCGGCTTGCGGCGGAGGACGTAGGCGCGGCCGGGCGTGACGACCCGGTAGGTCGGATTGGACTGCCCGCCCCAGAACAGCTCGACCCGAATCGGCCCCGAAAATCCGCCGACCTCGCGGCGCATCCAGGAATCGAGGCAATCCGTGTCGAAGCGATGTGCTTCCCGGACCTCGATTGTTCCGCTATTGTCCCTGCCTCTGTTCATTTCCGATGGTTTTCCCGCCGAGACACTTCAGAACCGAATGACTTTTCCGGCACCAACGACGGCCGCCGGAGTTCCGGGCCTGGGTCCCGGTGCTTCCATGGCCAATAGCGCCTCGAAAGAGCAACTGTTCGCCGAGGTGACGGCGACCTGTACCGGCATAATCAGCCGCATCGCATTGTCCTATGAAGCCGACGCGATCCTCCGCGGCGAGCTCATCCAGGACATCCTGCTCGCCGTATGGGTGGCGCTCGACTCCTTCCGCGGCGAATCGCTGCTCAAGACTTTCGTTGCCTCGATCGCTCAGAAACGGTGCATTTCCCACGTGACGAAGCGCGCGCGGGAGCCGAGACAGGTCGAGCTGCCGGCGGACCTCATCTCCTGCTCGCCGCCGCCCGACGAGATCGCGCTCAAGAACGATCAGAAAAGGCGGCTGGTGGAATCGATCCAGAGGCTTCCGATCCCGCAGCGGGAGGCGATCGTGCTCTGCTTCGAAGGCTTCAGCTACGGCGAGATGGCCGACATCCTGGGCATCTCGGCCAATGCGGTAATGCTGCGCTGCCAGCGGGCCAAGACCACCCTCAAGACGATGATGATGACGGAGCGCAGGCCATGATCGAGGCGGAGATGGACGACCTCGCCTTGTTGTGGAGGGAGGAAACGCCCGGCGAGGACGAACAGCTCGTCCAGACGCTGGCCCGGCGGGTCGGCTGGCGGGCCCGGCTGCTGCGGCACGCCGACCGTGGCGCGGCGATCGTCATCGCGGCCGGCGTGGCGCTGCTCGTGCTCACCGAAGGGGGGCAGGCGACCGCCGCCAGCGGGCTTCTCGTCGTTCTCGCCGTCGGCTGGGCGACCTGGAAGCGCCACGCTTTGTGGGACGTCGAGCTGAGCCTCGCCGCGCCTACCAGCGAGGCATTTCTCGCCGAGGCCGCGCGCAGCACCACGGCGCGGCTCAAGCGGACCGGCATCGCCCTGTTGTCCCTCGGCCCCGCGGTCCTCCTCGCCCTCCTCTTCGGCGCCCGCCTGAAACACCCGGACATCGACACGCTCGCAGAGGTGTGGGCATTCGCGGTCGGGGACGTTGCACGGACTGGGACCTTCCTGGCGATCATCGGCTTCCTCTTCGCCCACCTCATCTATTCGAGAAAAGCCCTGCGGCGTGAACTGCGGCAGATCGAGGCCCTCGCCTCCGAATATCGCGAGGAAGTGTCGCACGAAGTGGTGGGCGCTGCGGCGACGGGCTAATCGCGCTTCGCGGCCCCCGACAGAATTCCGCACAATCGAAGACTGAGCAAATTGGGGGGCGGAGTCGCACCTCCATCCTGATTTGCTGCCTTCCGGCGCCTCTGGGGCCGGGTCCCGCCGTTCTTTGGCGAACGGCGATGGCTGATCTGTGGGCGTCGACTCCCTCCTCCGGTTGAACCGGATTGGAGAAAAACGCGATGAACAAGGTCGATATTCGAGACATCCCGCAACTCAGGACCAAGGTCGGGATTCACGGCTCCTCGAAGCAGAAGGAGGTGGGCGGAGCGGTGTGCGTCGGCGTGGTCGTGGCCATCATCTACTCGACGAGCTGAGGCCTCGGCTGCGGGGTCGGACGTCGGCCCCGCAGCTCCCGGCGCGTGTCGCCGGCTGCAACAGGATTCCCGTTCCTCGAAGACTAACGGACAATCAGACGGGCTCGCGCGCCGATGCGGAGCCAAGCCGGGACGGGGAACGATGGAGGTGTGCGCGCGCCTTGGCGAGTGGCTGGAGAGTCCGGTGCAGCAGGCCGCCACGGCCGCAGCGGCCGAGGAGCTGCGTCGCCGCTGGTATCGCCAACCGGCGGTCCGCGCCTTGTCCGACGCCGTCGCCGCGGACCCGGCAACGCTCCTCGACGCGGCGCGCAGGTTCGTCCTCGAGGCGCCGGGCATAACGGCCCTGCTCGACGAGCTGATCGCCGCAGCCGCATCCGATCCCTTCTTCCGCCCCCCGTTTCGTGCCGCTGTCAGCGAAATCCACTCGGGCTTCCTGATCTTCGACTCGCCCGAGCTGGCGGTCAGCCTCGGAACCGTGTCTCTCGAGGCGCTGGCGGCGAAGAAGATCGCGGGGGAGGGACGGGGCTCGATCATCTTCAGCGGCGAGCGCAACATCGTCCGTTTTCTCCGCGCAGGCGGCGCGCGACTGGCTTTCTGGAGGGCGGAGCCGGCCGGGCCCGACTTCACCCTGGAGGCGGCGGGCGAATGCCGGCTGGTCGGGCGCCGTTGCGTCGCCGACGGCGAGACGATCGAGCTGGATGCCCGCAGCGAGAGCTTCATCATCGAGCGGGCGAGCACCGACCTGGTGCTGCTCCAGGCCAATCTTCGGCCGCTCGGCCCAGCCCTCGCCGTGGAATATGACGCGACGACGCGGCAGGCGATTTCCGCCAGCAATGCCGATGAGGGAGAGTCGCGGCTGGAGATGATGGTGACCCTGCTGCGGCTGCTCGGAGCGGACGAGGCGCTGCCGCTGGTCTCGCGGACGATGAGCGGCGTCGGGTTCCAGACGCGCTGGCACCTGATGCGCGAGCTGCTGGCGTGGGACGCCGCCGCGGCCTTGCCCGTCCTCGCCTCGCTGGCCGAGCATGATCCGCACCCGGAGGTTCGCGGCGCCGCCGCCCAGACCCTCGCTCTCTTCTTCCCGCAACCCGCGCGCATCCGCACGCAACCGCCATGCCTCGCCTGATCCAGGCCGCGGAAGCGGAAACGATCGAGCTGGGCGACCTCGTCGAAGCGCTGGAGACGGAGCGGTTCGATCCCGCAGACGAGGAGTGCTTCGCCTCGTTCGGGCCGGCCTTGCGCAGGCTCGCCAACAACCGCCGGTTCCTCGCCGAATTCGTCACCGAGGAGCTGAAGGGCCGCTGCACCGGCCAGGCGCGCCGCAACCAATATGGCGCGCAGGTCATCCTCCTCCACGGCCGCTCCGCCAGATACCTTATCCGCGCCAATTTCTGGCCGAGCCTCGACGACAGCATTGCGCAGAGCAGCGGCGCCGGCGCCTTCTTCTACGACGTTCCGCACGACCACAATTTCAGCTTCCTGACCGTCGGCTATGTGGGGCCCGGCTATTGGAGCGACTATTACGAATATGACTATTCCGCCGTCTCCGGACATGCCGGCGAGAAGGTCGACCTGCACTTCGTCGAGCGGTCGCGGCTGAGCGAGGGCAGGGTCCTGCTCTACCGAGCGCACCGCGACGTCCACCGCCAGCTGCCCCCGGAAGAGATGTCGGTCTCGCTCAACATCCTCGGCCTCTCCCACGGCACCGAGTTTCTCGACCAGTACCGTTTCGACCTGGAGCGGCGGCAGGTCGACGCGGTGATCACCCGCTCCGCGCTTGAGCCGATGCTGGCGCTGGCGGCGCAGCAGGGCGACGGCAACGGGCGCGACCTCGTCGAGAGCTTCGCCGCAGCGCATCCGAGCGAGCGGATCCGCTTCGCCGCCGTCCGGGCGCTGGCCGGGGCCGCCGGCGGCGTCGATGCGCGGCTCTGCGTCTACGCCCGGGCGGCGGGCGCGCCGAGCCGCTTCGTCTCCGAGATGGCCTCGCGCGAGCTGGAGCGCCTCCAGGCCAGCCGCGCCTGGATCGAGGCCGCCCAGGCCTGACTGACGCCTTCGCGGAGGTCCTCGCTTGCCAGCCTTCCGCCTTCTCCCGTAACAGGCTGCGGGTCGCCGCGAAGGCGGAGCCGCAACCGCGCGCCAGACGCACAAAACGGAGAGCATCGAATGGGTTACCAAGCAGCGGGCCGGCGAGGCATGAATTGTTCCTGGAGGCGCGGCCTGGTGTCGCGTGCCCTTCTGGCCGCCTCCCTCTCCACGCTCGCCGCCTGCGCCGCCCAGCAGGTTCCGCCGCAGACCGCCGCCGCCGCCCAATCGAGGGGAGACGAGGCGCGCTGGCCTTCCGTGCGGAGCCGCGTCGCCCGCAACGCCGCCCAGGAAGCGCGCGTCGAGGCGATCCTCGCCCGGATGAGCCTCGAGGAGAAGGTCGCGCAGATCATCCAGCCGGACATCGCGAGCGTCACGCCGGAGGACGTGCGCCGCTACAAGTTCGGGTCGATCCTCAACGGCGGCAACTCGGCGCCCGGCGGCAACGAGACCGCGCCGGCGCGCGATTGGCTGAAGCTTGCAGACGCCTTCTGGGAAGCGTCGATGGCGGGAGACTGGGCCGGCGAGAAGATCCCCGTCATCTGGGGATCCGACGCCGTGCACGGCCACGCGAACATTGTCGGCGCGACCGTCTTCCCGCACAATATCGGCCTTGGCGCCATGCGGAATCCGGACCTCATCCAGCGCATCGGCGAGGTGACCGCGCGCGAGATGGCGATCACCGGCATCGACTGGGACTTCTCGCCGACCCTGGCGGTGGTGCGCGACGACCGCTGGGGCCGCACCTACGAAGGCTTCTCCGAGAACCCGGAGGTGGTCGCCTCCTATGCCGGGCGAATGGTCGAGGGCCTGCAGGGGAGGCCCGGTACGGCCGGCTTCCTCGGCGCCGGCAAGGTCATATCCAGCGCCAAGCATTTCGTCGGCGACGGCGGCACGCTCGGCGGCAAGGACCAGGGCGACAACCCCTCGACGCCCGAGCAGCTGCGCGACATCCACGGTGCCGGCTATCCACCTGCGATCGAGGCGGGCGTGCAGGCGATCATGGCCTCCTTCTCCTCGGTGCGCGGCGAGAAGACCACGGGAGACCGCGACCTCCTCACCGTCGCGCTCAAGGAGGACATGAACTTCGACGGCTTCGTCGTCGGCGACTGGAACGCCCACGGCCAGGTGCCGGGCTGCACCAACACCTCCTGCGCGGCCGCGGTCAACGCCGGGCTCGACATGTTCATGGCCCCGGACAGCTGGAAGGGCCTTTACGAGAACACGCTCGCACAGGTCCGCTCCGGCGAAATCTCGCAGGAGCGCCTCAACGAGGCGGTGCGGCGGATCCTGCGGGTGAAGGTCCGCGCGAACATCTTCGAGAAGCCCAAGCCGTCGGCGCGGCCGCTGGCAGGTCAGTTCAACCTGCTCGGGTCGTCCGAGCACCGGGCGGTAGCGCGGCAGGCGGTGCGCGAGTCGCTGGTGCTGCTCAAGAACCAGGGGCGGCTGCTGCCGCTGTCGCCTAAGATGAACGTGCTCGTCGCAGGCGACGGCGCCGACAACATCCCCAAGCAGTCGGGCGGCTGGACGATCACCTGGCAGGGCACCGGCATCACCAACAAGGACTTCCCCAACGGCCAGTCGATCTTCGGCGGCGTCGAGGAGGCGGTGCGCCGCGCCGGCGGCAAGGCGACGCTGAGCGCCGACGGCAGCTTCAAGGCGAAGCCGGACGTGGCCATCGTCGTCTTCGGCGAAGACCCTTATGCCGAGTTCGTCGGCGACCGGCCGATGCTCGAATACAGCCCCGCCGACAAGAAGGACCTCGAGCTGCTGAAGCGCCTCAGGGCGGCCGGCATCCCGGTCGTGTCGGTGTTCCTCTCCGGCCGGCCGATGTGGGTGAATCCGGAGCTCAACGCCTCCGACGCCTTCGTCGCGGCCTTCCTCCCGGGCAGCGAGGGCGGCGGCGTCGCCGACGTGCTGTTCCGCGATGCGGCCGGCAAGGTCCGCCACGATTTCCGCGGCAAGCTCTCTTATTCGTGGCCGAAGCGCGCGGACCAGACGCCGCTCAATTCCGGCGATCCCGGCTACGACCCGCTCTTCGCCTACGGCTACGGCCTCAGATACGCCGACAAAGGCGACCTGCCGCAGCTGACGGAGGAGCGCCCGGCGGGCGCCCGCAACGGCTCGGACGGCGTGCTATTCGGCCGCGGTGCGGTGCCGGAGGGCTGGTCCTTCGCGCTCCGCGAAGAGGGCGGCCCGGCGAGCCCCGTCACCGGCAATGCGGGTGCGACCGGCAACGGCCGCCTGCGCGTCGTCGGCGTCGATCGCCGCGCGCAGGAGGATGCCCGCCGCTTCGTCTGGAACGGCAGCGGCGCGGCGGCGGCGGCGATCCTGGCCGCGCAGCCGCTCGACATCTCCCGCGAGGCGAACGGCGAGCTCAGCCTGGTCTTCGAATACCGGGTCGACGCGGCTCCGACTGCTCCCGTGGGCGTGGCGATGGAAGGCACCGCCTTCCCGATCACCGGCGCGCTCCGCGATGCGGCGGCCGGTCAGTGGGCGACCTTCGCCATCCCGTTGCGCTGCTTCGCCCGCGGCGGCGTCGACATGAGCCGGGTGATGACGCCGTTCGTCATCTCGACGGCGGGCCGGCTGGAGCTGTCGATCTCCGACGTCAGGATCGCCAGCGCGGCGGTCCCGCAGGACCGCTGCGGGGCGCCCTAAGGGCCGTTATCGCTGCGGCGCGCAGCGCTGCTGGGCGCGGGCCTGGGGATCGTCGTCGTCCCCGGGGCGGTTGAGGACGCCGGGCGCGCGGGGGTCGTCCTGCTTTGGCCCGATGGCAAGGCTCCCGGGGCCGGTCCGGGGGTCATCCTGCTTCGGGCCGATGGCAAGGCCGCCGGGGCCGGTGCGGGGATGTCCTGCTTCGGGCCGATGGCGAGGCCGTCGTGGCTCGCGTGGGGGTCGTTCTCCGGATCGGGCGCTACGCCCCCGACCAGATCGACCTCGGAGTGGCCGGCCGGCCCGCAGGCGGCGCGGGGATCGTCCTGCTTGGGACCGATCTCGAGGATCCTGTTGGGAACGGTGAGCTGCGCCTGCGCGGCGCCGAGCAGGACGAAGGCCGACAAGACGAGCGGCATGATGGTCCTCCTTGCTGGAGAGGCCTTATTCTACCGCAAGCGCGCCTCGTGCGCGAGTCGCCGCTTCCTTCGTGGTTCCAGGAGAGGGGACGCGCCTCCGCGCCCCCTCGCTCGCATCAGCGACGGCGGCCGCTGCCGCGCTCGTACGTCTGGGTGCAATGGTCGGTGACCGTGCGGCTGCAGGGCGGGAGGTTCCCCGCCGCGCCCATGCTCGGCGCCGGCCCGGTCTGCGCGGCCGGCAGGTTGAAGCCGGTGCGCGCCGGCTCGTTGTAGCCGGCCGGTGCGGTGGCGGGGGCGGAGATCACCGGCACGCCGCGCGCATCGCGCTCCGGATTGTCGTTGCCCGGCGCGACGGTCATCCCGCCGCCGGTCATTCCCGCATGGGCCCCGCCGGACATTCCGGCATGCGTCCCGCCGGTGGAGCCCCCGGTGGAGCCGCCGGTCATCCCACCGGACTGCGCCCCCGACCCCGTGCCGGCCGCACCGGTCGTGTCCGTCGTCGTCGCCTGGTCCGTCGTGGTGACGTCGCCGGTCGTGGTCGTGGTCATCGTGCCGGTGCCGCTGGTCGGCCCGGTGCCGGTTTCCGTGGTCATGCCGGTCGAGGCGCCGGTGGTGGTGCCGGTGCCCTCCATCGAGCCGGCGGTGGTGCCGGTGGTGTCAGTGGTGGTCGTGGTGGTGTCGGTGGTGGTGGTCGTCGACTGGTCGTCGGCGCCGCCCGTGGTCTGCGCGACCGCGGCGGTGCCGGCCAGCAGCGCGGCCGCGAGGACAAGAAGCTTCATCTTACATCTCCCAGTGGCAGCCGCTTGCTCTGCGGCCCGTGCCAACCAAACGCGGTCGTAACGATTTTTCTCCCGGACGCGCCGGGGGCGCCCGGCGGCAAGGTTGCGGCCGCGTCTGTCTCGCCTTGGGACCGTTCTCGTCATGGCCTCGCCATGCCGCGGCTTTACGCTTATGAAACAGGATAGGCATAAAGCGTGCACGGCATGGGCGACACGAACAGCAGCGAAGACAAAGGCATCCTGGGCACGCCGACACGGCGGACCGTGCTCGCGCTCGGCGCGGCGGCGGCTTCGACGGTCGTCACCATTCGCCCCGCCCTCGCCCAGACCGCCGGGTCGGTCCTGAACTGCGAGATACCGGTGCCGGCCCCGCAGGCCGGGGGCAATTATATCGCCGCCGACGGCACGCTCGTCGCCCCGGGCACGCCGGGGTCGTTCCCGCCGGCGCCGCGGCCGATCACCGGCGAGGAGGCCAAGCTGCTCCTCAACGGCGGCGGGACTCCGCCGGGGCTCGATAGCCAGGCCGCCCAGGCCTATGCCAACTATATTCGCCGTCTGCAGGCGGGGATGAGCGGATTCACCTGCTACGCCTCGCTGCAGATGCCGCGCTGAACCCGCTCCGGCCGCCATGGCCGGCGCCCGCTATGCCGCCGATCCGCCGCGCCTGATCCGGTCCGTCGAGCTCGACGGCCTCACCGCCATCTATCATCGCCGCTCCGGGCTCACCCACATCCTCGCGCCGCCGGCGCCGCAGATCCTCGAAGCGCTGGCCGGCGAACCCGGCACCGCCGCCGAAATCGCGGCGCGGATCGGCGAGCGCTTCGAGATCGCGGAGGAGGATGTCGCGTCCGCCCTCGAGGCGCGCCTCGGCGAGCTCGAGGCGGCCGGGCTGGTCTGGCGCTTGTGAGGCACAGCCTGCGCCTCAGGGTGGGGCCCGTCACATTCCGTGTGGGATCGGACTGGAGCGGTCCGGTGGACTCGCTGAGGCGCCTCTACGACGGCTATCCCGCGCCAGATCCGGTGGCGGACTTCACCGTCCGGCTCGAGGCCGACAAGCCGTGGCGGCGGCGCCTACGCCCCTCCGTCGCGATCCGCGGCGACTATACCCTGCCGGACGCGGCGCCGCTGCCGCTGGAGCAGGGCCTGCTCGCGGCCGAGATGGGCATGAACCTGCAGATGGCGCTGGGGCAGAAGCATTTCCTCCTCCTCCACGCGGCGGTGGTGGAGCGGGCGGGGAGGGCGGTGCTCCTCACCGGCCATTCCGGCTCCGGCAAGTCGACCCTGGCCGCGCTGCTCGGCGAGCGCGGCTGGCGGTTCATGGGAGACGAGTTCGCGCTGGTGGATCCGGAGGACGGCCGCGTCCACCCGTTCCCCCGCGCCGTGAGTCTCAAGAACCAGTCGATTGCCCTGTTCGACGGCGTCGCGCCCGAGCGCCTCGGGCCGCTCCTCACCGGCACTCCGAAGGGCGCGATCCGCCACCTCCGGCCGAACGGCGAAGCCGTCGCCCGCATGGCCGAGCCGGCGAAGCCCGCCCTGCTCATCTTCCCGCGCTTCGGCCGCGATTTCCCCGCCGAGGTGCGGCCGGTCGGCGCCGCGGAGGTGTTCGTCCGCCTGACCCAGGCGTCCACCAACTATGTGGCGCTCGGCGAGCGTGGCTTCGACGCGCTGGCGCGGCTGATGCCGCTCCCCGCGCGCGCTATCGACTTCTCGGGCAGCGACGAGGCCGTCACCCTTGTCGAGCGGCTGTGGGCGGAGCTGCCGTGAGCGAGCCGCGTCTCCTCGTCCGCCTCCTCGCCGAGCCAGCTGCGGTGGGGGAGGTTCGCGACTGGACCTCGCTCCTCTCGCTCGCCCGAGCGGAATCGCTCCTCGGCAGCCTCGCTTTCCGCCTCGATGGGCTGCCGGTGCCCGAAAAGGTCGGCCGAATCCTCGACGGCGCCCGCCGCGACGCGCTCTACGCCCGCACCTCCGCCCTCTGGGAGGCGGAGATGGCGCGGCGTGCACTCGTGCAGACGGGGGTGGCGGTGGTGCTGCTCAAGGGCACCGCCTACGCCGCCGGAGGCCTCTCCGCCGGCATCGGCCGCTCGATCGGGGATCTCGACATCCTGGTCCCGCACGAGGCTCTCGGAGCAGTCGAAAGCGCGCTGCTCACGGCGGGTTGGGAGTGGGTGAAGGAGGACGCCTATGACGACCTCTACTACCGCCGCTGGATGCATGAGCTGCCGCCGCTCATCCACCGCGAGCGGGACCGGATGATCGACGTCCACCACACCATTCTGCCGCTCACCGCCCGCCCGCGCCCCGACGCCGCCGCCATGGTCGCCGCGAGCCTGCCGCTGGAGAACGGCCTGCGCATCCTCGCACCCGCCGACATGGTCGTCCACGCCGCGGCCCACCTGTTCGCGGATGGCGATCTCGCCGGAGGGCTGCGCAACCTCTGGGACATCGACCGGCTGCTGCGCGATTTCGCCGAGCAGGATGGGTCTTGGGCTTCGCTCGAGGAGCGCGCGCGGCTGCACATGCTGTCCGCCCCCGTTCGGCGCGCCGTCCGGCTCGCTGCCGGCCTCTACGGGACGCCGGTGCCGAAAAGCTGGAGCCGCAAGGACGGCACTGATCCGCTGTTCCGTGCCCGCCTGCTCGCCCGCAATGGTTGGGGCCAGGAGACGCGGCGAGGGCTACGCCTCGGCTTCTACGTCCGCTCGCACGCGCTGCGGATGCCGCCGCTGATGCTGGCGCGGCACCTCATGACGAAGGCGCGGAAGCGGGGTTAGTCCCCATCCTGTATTCGCCGACGCCGGGCCCCAGATGCGGGTTGTTGGCCTCGCGCACCCGCGCCGCCTCCTCGTTGTAGAGGAAGGGCAGGAAGGCAAAGCGGCGTCCCCGCGTCACCGGCGTCGCCTCGTGAAGGAGCGAGCAGGAGAAGACCACCGCGCCGCCGGTCGGTGCGCGGTAGGTCCGCGGCCCGTATTCGGGGAAGCGCAGGTCGCCGCCTTCATATTCCCCAGCGTTGAGGTTGATCGTGACCGCGAACTGGCGGTGGGCGGTGCCTTTGGTGGTGTTGTCGCGGTGCGGGCGGAAATGTCCGGCCTCGGCCTCGTAGCAGGCGACGAGGTAGCGCTCGATCCGCGTCGCCTCGAACTGGAAAGCCTTCTTGAGCGCCGGATTGAGCCGCCGGTTCATCCGCCAGACGAGGGCCTGCCGCAGCTTGGGGTCTTCGATTATGAAGTCGCGCCGCCTCTTGTGCTCGGGGTCTACCATCAGCACCGTCTTGCCGTCGACGTCCCGCATGAAGCCCGATTCCTCGCCGCCATTCTGCTCGTAGAGCGAGATGAGGTGGCGGCAGAGGTCCGGCTCCAGCACGTCCGGCACCTCGACGACAGGGGCCCAGGCGCCTCTCGGAAACGGCGCCTGCACCCGCTCCCGCAGCATCGCGACCGCTGCCGCGCCTTCCTGCACCGGAAAGGCGCCGAGCACGCGCAGCGTCGGATCGAGCAGCAGCCAGTGCGGGTGGTACGCCTCCCCGGCGACGGCACCGAACTGGTCGCTCACCTTGCGGTCGAAATCGAGGAAGAAGCGGATGCCCGGCAACTCCTGCGCGATCCGCTTCTGCTCCACGTCCTGCGGATCGGCGGTGACACCGAAGAAGCAGGCGTAGAGGTCGTCGAACAGCGCGCGGTTCTCGCGCACCACCTTCAGGGCTTCGGCCGAGGGCCCAAAGCCCGCCGAGCCCATGAACAGCATCAGCACGTGCCGCCCGGCGACCGTATCGAAGGCATAGGTGGGCGAGCCCTGGAGGGCAGGGACCTTGAACCAGGGCGCGTGATCGCCGCGGCGCAGCCAGCGTGGAGTCTCCGTCATCGCCCCGTGTCTAGCCAGCGAGAGGGCGCCGAAACAAGCCCGGCCCCTATCGGCGGGAAATGAAGGCCGCCCTCCCGCCCCGGCTCAGCCGTGACGCTTCTCCACGGTGACCAGGTGGCATCCCTCCTTTCGTTCGTGGAAATCGATCCGGACGTCGAGGAAGCGGGCGATGATCTGCGCGGCGGTCAGAGCGTGTCCCGAGGGCTTGACGGTCGTGAAGCTGCCTCCGCCCGCCAGAGCCATCGGCAGAAGGAGCTGATCGGCGAGGTACGGGCCCGCGAAAGCCGGGGAGGCGAGGTAGCCCGCCATCCTCTTCGCCGCCTGCGCCGCGACCGTCTCCGCCGGCACCCCGAGCTTGCCGAAGCCGCTCGCGATCTCGGTAAGGTTGTCGAATTCCGCCTCCAGCATCAGGATATTGCCCGGGCCGGCACGGTCGGGAAGCTGGACGATCCGGCGCGACTCCTCGGGCCAGCCGAGCACCTTCTCGACGGTCGCGAGCTCGCGCAGGGCGATCTCCCCCGGCAGCGCGGCGACGACGGCACGCGCCTCCACCCGTCGAAGCGCGCCTCGTTCGGAAAGGTCGATGCGGGTGAGCGAGCGGGGGGGCGCGATCTCCACTTCGATCCGGCCCCCGCCGGCCGGATAGAAACCGTGACGGACGAGCCGCGCCGTTACCTTCGGGCCCATCCGGCCGAGGAGGGGGAGGAAGGTCCTTTCGATGAAGTCGAACGGCGGCGCGAAGATGTTGTGGGTCCCGCCCTCCAGCACCAGCCGCGACGGTGCGTCCGCGAGCATCAGCGGCGGGAGCACGGTCTGGAGGACGAGGCTGGTGCTGCCGGCGGTGCCGACCGCGAAGTGATGCTCGCCCGCGACCGTCTTGCCGGGGACGAAGCTCAACTCCGATGCGCCGATCGCCAGATCCTCGCACTCCGCGCCGCCGACCGCGCACGCGGCTTCGACAGCCGTCACGTGCTGGCGCAAGGCCCCGCTGCGCTCCCGCTTCGCCCGGATGTTCTCGATGCGGAACGGCTTGCCCGTCAAAATGGAAAGGGAAAGTGCGGTGCGCAGCACCTGCCCTCCGCCTTCGCCTTCGGATCCATCGATGACGATCATGAGGAATTCCCGCGATGGCGGGTGAAGGGCCTCACCCCTTCACGCACACCACCTGCTTCAATGTGTGGACGATCTCGACCAGGTCGGCCTGCGCGGCCATGACCTTCTCGATCGGCTTGTAGGCGGCCGGGGTCTCGTCGATGACGCCCGCGTCCTTGCGGCACTCCACGCCCTCGGTCGCGAGGATGTGGTCGTCCACAGTGAAGACCTTCTTCGCTTCCGTCCGGGACATCAGGCGGCCGGCGCCGTGGCTGCAGCTGTCGAACGACTCCTTGTTGCCGCGGCCCCGCACGATGAACGATTTCGCGCCCATCGAGCCCGGGATGATGCCCATCACGCCTTCGGCCGCCCGCACCGCCCCCTTGCGGGTGACGAGCACGTTCTCGCCGAAATGGTGCTCCTTCTGCACGTAGTTGTGGTGGCAGTTGATCGCCTCCAGCTCCGCCTCGAAGGGCTTGGTGATGACCGTGCGGATCGCGCGGATCGTGTTCACCATCATCATCCGCCGGTTCAAGGCCGCGAAATCCTGCGCCCAGCCGACCGCCTCGACATAATCGTCGAAATGCTCGGTCCCTTCCGCGAAGTAAGCGAGGTTCTCGTCCGGCAGGTTGACGAACCACTTGCGCATGTCCTGTTTCGCCAACTCGATGAAGAAGCTCCCGATCGCATTCCCGACCCCCCGCGAGCCCGAATGGAGCATCACCCACACCCGGTCCTCCTCGTCGAGGCAGAGCTCGATGAAGTGGTTGCCGGTTCCGAGCGTGCCAAGATGGACGAGGTTGTTCGTCTTCTCGAGGCGCGGATATTTGTCGGTGATGCGCTTGAACCGCTCGGCGAGCGTCGCCCAGGCGGCGAGGATCTCCGGCGGCGGATCGCCCCAGCTGCCCTTGTCGCGCTTGTTCCGCCCGACGTCGCGCCCGTGCGGCACCGCCTGCTCGATCGCATGGCGGATCCCCTCGAGGCTGTCAGGCAGGTCTGCGGCGTGGAGCGAGGTCCGCGCCGCCATCATCCCGCAGCCGATGTCGACGCCCACCGCCGCCGGGATTACCGCGCCCTTGGTCGGAATCACCGAGCCGACCGTGGCGCCGATCCCGACATGGACGTCGGGCATGACCGCGACATGCTTGAAGATGAACGGCATCTTCGCCGCGCGCGAGAGCTGGTCGCGCGCCTTCGGATCGACGGCGACGCCCTTGGTCCACATCTTCACCGGCGCGCCGCCCTCGACCGCCATATATTCGAAACTCTGCTCGGCCATCGGGCCCTCCTGACTTTCAGTTCGTGTGTACGTCGAAACATTGCTGCGACAAGGGGTTGGCGAGACGCTCTCCCGGGCTCGCGCCCCGGGGGGAGGATTCGAACCTCCTACCATACCGATGTAGTCCCGCCGGCATTCGCAGCGCGGCCGTTCGCGGCGACGAGGGGTTGGAAAGACGTCCTGCTCTACCGCTGAGCTACGGGCCCCCAGATGAGTGGACCCGGCGGGATTCGAACCCGCGACCTGGCGCGTTGAAGGCGATGTAGTCCTTCCGGCATTCGCCGCGTTGCTTGTCTTTGGAAGGGCCGTGGCGACGAGACTGGCGAGACCTGCCCTTTGAGCTACCGTTCCAGCGGCGGACTCGAACCGCATCTCCCGGTTTCCCGGGCGCTCTACTCACGGGCATCGTGCAGAGGATGTAGTCCCGCCGGCATTCGCCACGACCCTTCTTCTTCACACCTCCATTTCGTTCACTTCGGCGACCCAGTCGCGCTCCGTGTCGCCATTGGCGAAGCGGGAGAGCGTCTCGAACACCGAGTCGGAGAAGCCTCCGACGTTGAGAATGTCCCTGCGGCTCTTCGCCTGGGTGGTGCCGTAGGGCTGGAGATCGATGCACACGAGCTTCGCGCCCGGGCGCCTCTTCTTCAGCCGGTCCCACTCCCGCATGGTCGCCGTGGCGCCGTGGCGGGAGGCATCGACCCACGACTCGTTGTCGGAGACGATCACCACCAGATCCGCGTCCGCGCGCTCCGCATTGAGCAGCGCGAGCGGTGCCGAGACGTTGGTCCCGCCGCCGCCGATCGACGCCAGCTTCGCGGCGTTGGCCACGACCCGGGCGAAGGGATCGAGCCTCACCGGCAGGACCCGCTGTTCGAAGGGCAGCAGCCTGGCCTCGCGGTTGCTCCGCAGGATCGCTGCCGCCACGAGGGCGGCGACGTCGATGCAGCGCACCTTCGAGGAAGCGCCGTTGCGGTAGCCCGTCACCGGGGAGGACATCGACCCGGACACGTCCGGGCAGACGACCACCCGCCCCGGCACCGCCGGAACGTTGGCGAGCGCCGCCTCGAGCGCCGTCTCCAGCGCCGCCTGGACGGTGAGCGGCACCCCCTCGCCGACCGCCCCCAGCGACGCCATCAGCTGGTAGGGGAGCACGCGTGCCTTGCTGAGCGACGCCGAATCGGCGAGCCGCGAGGCCACCATGTCCGCGATCCCCTCCACTGCGAACGCGCCGTTGCGCGCCAGCGTGTTGAGGTTCATGCGCAGCGCCTGCCAGCCAATTCGGGACGCAAGCTCCGCCCACTGCTCGCCCGTCAGCGCGAATGCCGTCAACCACTCGAACGGCACGTCCGGGAGCGGCAGCGCCGTGTCGCGCTTCCACGCCTCGAAGGCGGCGACCTCCGCCGGCAGCGCGGCGACGTCGTAGGGCTTGCCGATGAGCCAGGCGTAGAAGGCCCTGCGGGCCTCGTCGGCAGGCTTGGGGTGAACCATCCTGACGATGTCGGCGAGCGAGGGATCCTTGCCGGTCGCAGCCTGCATCAGCGCACGCAGCGACGCCCGCTCGAGCCAGTTCTGCACCAGCCGCTTCGGCCGTGTTCCGAGGGACTTCCGCCCCACCATGCCGGAGCGCATGATCTGCACGAAGTTGCGCAGCATGCGGCCGTTGTCGATCACCCGGCCGAAGACGCGGACCGCCAGGTCCGGGTCTGCGATGGTCAGCCACGCCGTCAGCAAAGCCGGCATGTCCTTCATCGTGCCGCGGGTGCGGGCATAGACTGCAGCCTTCGCGGCGAAGAGCGGATCGACCGCCTTTGCGGCCTCCAGCACATCCGCCAGCTGCGTCTCCGCGGCCGCGTAGAAATTGTCCTGGAGGGTGCCGGTCGCGGCGAGCTGCGCGAGCTTGTGCTCCGGCCCGTAAGCATAAGCCGGTGCCAGCTCACGGTTGAACGCATCCGCCGCCGGCAGGAACCGGGCGACCGCGGAAGCGAAAAGGCCCTTGTTGGCCATGGCATCTTCCTCCTTCCTGGTCAGGGCGGCTGGACTCGAACCAGCGGCCGCCGGCTCCCAAGGCCGGTGCTCTACGCAACTGAGCTACACCCTGATCACCTAGCGTTCGGGGCGACCGGCCCATTCCGGCCGCCCCTTCTTCCGCTGCTGCCGGGCTGTTCGACCTGCCTGGCCCAATTGATGGTGCAGACAGCGTGCCAAACTCCGCGCCGTGGCGCGCCTTTTTCATAAGTATCTGCTGTAGGGTCGAAAATTTGCAACGCCGGTGGTGGGCTGGTGGGTAGCGAGCAAGATGGATGGCCTATTTGGTATCGACACGTCTAGGAGTTTAGATCATTGTCTAAGCATGAAACCTACGGTGGTCCTCGGCTTCCTCGGCTCGACCCTCGACGCGGCGAAGATGGGCGCCTCCCGCTGGAACAAGTGGCGGCCGACGGTCGGCATGTGCATGCAGGAGGATCTGCGGATCGATCGACTGGAGCTGATCCACGGCGGCATCCATGACGGCCTCGCGCGCTACGTCACGGCGGACATCGCCGGGGTGTCGCCGGAGACAGAAGTGTGCCCCCGGCTGATGGACTTCGCCGATCCTTGGGATTTCGAGGAGGTGTACGGCAAGCTGCTGGATTTCGCCCGCGCCTATCCCTTCGATCCCGATGCCGAGGATTATCTCGTCCACATCACCACCGGCACCCACGTCGCCCAGATCTGCCTCTTCCTTCTCACCGAGGCGCGCGACCTCCCCGCCCGGCTGCTGCAGACGCACCCGCCGCGCGGGCAGGGCCCCGGCTGCACGGGAACGTGGAGCGTCATCGATCTCGACCTCTCCCGCTACGACAGCATCGCCACGCGCTTTGCGGCGGCGGCCGCGGAGGGGAGTTCGTTCCTCAAATCGGGAATCGAGACTCGCAATGCCGCGTTCAACCGCATGATCGACGAGATCGAGCAGGTCGCCGTCCGCTCGCGCGCGCCGCTCCTGCTGATGGGGCCGACAGGGGCCGGGAAGTCGCAGCTCGCGCGTCGCATCTTCGAGCTCAAGCGCGTGAAGCATCAGGTGCTCGGACAGTTCGTCGAAGTGAATTGCGCGACCCTGAAGGGGGACAGCGCGATGTCGGCGCTTTTCGGCCACAAGAAGGGCGCCTTTACCGGCGCGGCGGCGGACCGGCCGGGGCTGCTGCGAGCCGCCGACAAGGGCGTGCTCTTCCTCGACGAGATCGGGGAGCTCGGCCTCGACGAGCAGGCGATGATCCTGCGGGCGATCGAGGAGAAGCGATTCCTTCCCGTCGGTGCCGACCGCGAGGCGTCGTCGGACTTCCAGCTGATCGCCGGCACCAACCGCGACCTCGGCACCGCCGTCGCGGCCGGCCAGTTTCGGGACGACCTGTTCGCGCGGCTCAACCTGTGGACCTTCGAGCTGCCCGCGCTGCGCGACCGCCTCGAGGACATCGAACCCAATCTCGATTACGAGCTGGACAGGTTCGCCGAGCGCGAGGGGACGCGGGTCAGCTTCAACAAGGAAGCCCGCCGCGCCTTTCTCGATTTCGCCGCGGCCGGAGACGCACTCTGGACGGGCAATTTCCGCGATCTCGCCGCCAGCGTAACCCGCATGGCGACCTTCGCTCCGGGCGGGCGGATCGACGTGGCGACGGTGGAGGCGGAGAAGGCGCGCCTGCAGCGCTTCTGGTCCGGCAGCACCGCTCCCTCGCCCCTCGAGGAGCTGGTCGGACGCGAGCGGCTGGAGGAAATCGACCCGTTCGAGCGCGTGCAGCTCGCCGAGGTAGTCAGGGTCTGCCGCCGCAGCCGCTCCCTGTCCGAGGCGGGGCGCGCGCTGTTCAGCGCCTCTCGCACGCGGCGATCATCGTCGAACGACGCCGACCGATTGCGCAAATATCTGCAGCGCTACGGCCTGGACTGGTCAGCCCTCGGCCGGTGACCCTCCGCGCCTGCGGAAAACTGGCGCGCCCGGCAGGATTCGAACCTGCGACCCCAAGCTTAGAAGTTCCGACAGGGGCAGTTTCAGGGGGTTCCCAGAAGTCTCAAATCCTTTGGAATCAATGGCATAGCGTTCCACCCGATTCCAGCAAATCTCAGTGCTTGTTACCTATGTGTTACCTAGCCGGCCTTTAGGTAACAAACCGGCTTCCCCGAACAGGCCCCAGATTCGTCGGCCGTTCACTGCCGTCCCGGCGCCAGCCAGAGGAGAGGAGAGCTCCGTGGTGAGTGCGGCCTTGCGTCCGATGGATCGCAGCCGCGCACACCTGAGAACAGGAGCTGCGGATGCTGACGGATGCGAGGGTCGCGGCCTTCAAGCCACCGGCCAAGGGGCAGAAGGAATATTCCGATCAGAAGGTGACCGGCCTCCGTCTTCGTGTCGGGGCGGGCGGCACCAAGGCGTGGATATTTCGTGCTCGGACAGGCGATCGAACGATCAACAAGAAGCTCGGCAGCTATCCCGGCATGAACCTTTCGGAGGCACGTGCAGCCGCTCTGAAGGTCATCGCGGCAATTTCGCGGGGCGGGAACGCCGAAGCTGTCGAGCGGACATTCGGAGCGGTGGCCAAGCACTGGATCGAGAAAGTCGCACAGCGCAAGAATGACAGCTGGCAATATCAGGAGCGGCGACTCCAACTCCACATTCTGCCGGTGTGGCGGGGCCGCAAGATCGTCGATATTCGGCGGACCGATGTCCGAGCCCTTCTCGACGGACTTGAAGGCGTCGTTCTTCCGAACCGAGTGCTGGCGCTCGTGAAGACGATCTTCCGTTACGCGTTGAGCCAAGATTGGATCGACTTCTCGCCGGCTGAAGGCATCCGAAAACCCCAGATCGAGCGGGAGCGAGATCGGGTCCTTACGATGGGCGACGTCGCACAGATATGGAAAGCGACGGAACTGCTCGGGTATCCTTTCGGTCCTTACATCCGGCTCTTGGTCCTAACAGCTCAGCGGCGGACCGAGGTCGCCAGCATGCGATGGGACGACCTGGATTTGGATGGGAGCATGTGGACCATTCCCGCCGCCAACACGAAGGGCGAGCGTCGGCACTTTGTGCCGCTATCCGCGGCTGCCGTGCAGATCCTGGAGCCGCTTCCTCGCCTAGGAGTGTACGTCTTCACAACCGATGGCAGAACCCACATGACGAACTACGCGAAGCTGAAGACGCGGCTCGACGGGTTCCTGGCGGCGAGCGGCCGGGCAGTGGCTGCCTGGCGACTGCACGACCTGCGCCGTAGTGCGGCCACGCACATGGTGCGTCTCGGCATTCGGGAAGAGGTGGTCGGCCGGGTGCTCAACCACGCCGCGACGGGTGTGACGGCTCGCGTGTACGCGCTTCACTCCTACGGGCCTGAGAAACGTCAGGCGCTCGACACGTGGGCGGACGAGGTTGAGCGTGCGAGGGCTGGCTCCTGACCGACTTCATCGCGCTCGTTCGCGGGCGAGCGCTCTCGCACCTGCGCGTTGGGGTTAAGTCCGAGCTTGGCCGGGAGCGGGTCGACAGCTTTGCCGTAGCCAGGAGGCTGTTGATCATGCGCGCGCGAACCGCACACTCGTGCCACCGCCAATGTTGGGGTATCGAGCGGGAATGGCATCCCGAGTACCTCCAGACCAGAACTTGCTCACCGATCTCGTCGAGCGTCGGATCGAGGCACCCGATGTCGAATACAAGAATTTCATGCCGCTCACCCAGAATGTCGAGCGGGCGAAGATCGCGCGGCACATTTGCGCGCTGGCCAACGCCGGCGGGGGTTGGCTGGTCTTCGGCTTCGAAGACGACGGTTTACCCAGCGAATCCCATCCAGGGGACCTTGCTGCCTATGGCCAAGACGCCATCAATGGGATCGGCGCGAAATATCTTGAGCCGCAGCCGCATTGCGAAGTCCATCAGGTGATCGCGGCATCTGGCCTGCCTTACCCAGTGGTCCGGGTGCCGTCGCATGGCGCCGTGCCCGTGTGCGCCAAGACCGATGGTCCCCAGGATGCCAAGGGTAGGCCACAGGGCATCACAAAGGGCGTACATTATGTGCGCGCGCCTGGGCCCCAGTCGGTGCCGATCGACTCTCCCGAACTCTGGAGAGAGGTGCTTCGCCGCTGCGTGATTGCCGATCGAACATCGCTTCTCACCTCCATCGGGCAGCTGTTCGACCGGCCGCAGCCCACGACGGATACAGCGACCCCGCTGCT
>DASVVY010000020.1:0-19076 GCA_036386335.1 Allosphingosinicella sp.
TCGGCGAACGGCACGCCGAGCACCATGCGTCCGGTGCGGCCCAATGCGACGGTGAAGATGATCAGGAAGAGGAGGGTCGTCATCGCCGGGGCCCAGATCGTCTGCAGCTGGACCTTGAAGAAACGCCTCACCTCCTTCACATAGAGGGTCCTGAGGCCGCCCCAGTTGACGTTCCGGATGACCGGCACGCCCGGATCGGCTCTGACCCAATTTGAAGGCTGCTCGTCCACCGCGCCGTCGCTAGTGACAGACGCCGTGGGCCGCAAGCTGCGAAGGAAGTGCCATGTCCTGGACCGACGAACGCATCGAGCGGCTGAAGCAGCTCTGGTCGCAGGGAACCACTGCGAGCCAGATCGCGGACGAGCTCGGCGGCGTCTCCCGCAATGCCGTGATCGGCAAGGCGCATCGCCTCGGGCTGCAGTCCCGCCCCTCGCCGGTGAAGCCGAACGAGGAGGAAGGTGCCGTCGAAACGCCGACGGCGGAACCGGCGCCCGTCGAGGCCGCACCATGGGAGGAGCCGGAAGGCACACCCGAGGAGCCCGCCGAGATGGATGCCTCCGCTGCCGAGCCGACCGATGCGGAGGAAACGCAGCCGCAGCAGGCGCCGCAAGCGCCGCAGCCGCAAATCCGGTCGATCGGACCCGGCGGCTTCATCCGCCAGGCGCCCGGAGAGCAGCAGTCGCCGATCCCGCCGGCGCCGCCGCGGCGGCTCGTCCCGGCCAAGCCCGCGCCCGAGATCGCGGACAAGACCAGCCTGCTCGATCTCAACGAGAAGATCTGCAAGTGGCCGATCGGCCATCCGGGCGAGCCCGATTTCCATTTCTGCGGCGCGTCGGCAAACCCCGGCTTCCCCTATTGCGTGGAGCATTGCGGGGTGGCCTACCAGGCGCAGATCCCGCGGCGCGACCGGCGCCCGCCGCCGCCGCTTCCGTTCGGAGGACCGCGCATCCGCTAAGTAACGATAATCCAGGTTAGCGCGATTTCCAGGAACGGCGCCTGCTCGTTGTTTGTTGAACCGACAGTATAACGAGTGGAGTTCCCCGTACCCGATGTCTCACGACGACTTGAGTTACTACGAGCGCCGTGCCGAAGCGGAAATCCAGCTGGCGCAGCAGGCGCAGCACCGCAGAGTCGTCCAAGCCCACTACGAGCTTGCGTCGGCTTATCTTGACCTGATTCACGGCGACCGCGGCACCACGTCCGGAGATCGCCTCAATCCTTGATATGCGCCGGGCCGCCCCGGCGCGGCCATGAGCGATGGACAAGACCTTCCTGACCCTTATCGCGGCCGCAGCCGCGGCCCTGCTTCCGGCGCTCGGCGCCTGCGGAAGCGCCGCCACGGGCGATACGCCCGCTCAGCTCGGCAGCGCCGTGCCTCTCGCAGCCGCCACCGGCCAGGAAGACGCCGTGGCCGCGGTGGCGGCGGCGGCGCGCCCGTTGGCCGGAGCGCCGGCCGACCATGACGAAATCCTGGGCGCGCTCGGCGGAGCGACCCGCGTCATGCTCGGCGAGTCGACCCACGGCACCCAGGAATATTATCGCGAGCGCGCGCGGCTCACTCAACGGCTGGTGCGGGAGCAGGGCTTCAACGCCATCGCCATCGAGGGCGACTGGACGCCGACCTACCGGCTCAACCTCTACGTCCGCGGCGCCGGCCCCTACCGGAGCGCGGAGGAGGCGCTCGGCGGCTACGAGAATTTCCCGAAATGGATGTGGGCCAATGCCGAGTTCCGCGACCTGGTCGACCGGCTCCGCGCCTGGAACCTCGGGCGGCCGGCCGAGCAGCGCGTCGGGCTCTACGGCATGGACGTCTACGACCTGTTCGACGCGGCCGACGCGGTGCAGGCCTACTTGAAGGCTGAGCATCCCGAGATGGCGCGGCTGGCGGCCAGGAATTATCGCTGCTTTCATCCGTACAAGCGCAGCACCGAGGCTTATGCCCTCGCCACGCGCGAACCGCGGAGCTCCTGCCGGAAGCAAGCGGAAGCGGTGCTTGCCGCGATGCGCACCCTTCCCCGTCCCGCCGAAGCGGCGGCAGCGGAGACGCACTTCGCGGCGCTGCGCAGCGCCGCCTCCGTCGCCGCGGCCGAGGATTATTACCGGACCGCGGCGGTCGGCTCCCTCGCCTGGAACGTGCGGGACCGGCACATGGCCGACAATGTCGACGAGATCGCCGGCCATGTCGCGGCTGTGAGCGGGAGGCCGGGAAAGGTGGTGATGTGGAGCCACAACACACACACGGGCGATGCGCGGGCGACCGGGGCGGCGAACCGCGGCGAGCTCAACCTCGGCCAGTTGATGCGCGAGCGGCATGACCGCAATGCGTTCCTGGTGGGGTTCATGAGCTATGCCGGAACGGTGATGGCCGCGCCCGAGTGGGGCGTCTCCGGCCGGGTCTATGAGCTGCGGCCGGCGCTGTCGCACAGCCACGCCGGCCTCTTCCACCGCACCGGGCTGCCGGCTTTCTCGCTGCTGCTGCGCGGACGGAAGGAGATTGCGCAGGCGCTGTCGCAGCCGATGCTGCAGCGGGCGGTCGGGGTCGTCTACCAGCCGCATACGGAGCGGCAGAGCCACTATTTCCCGGCGCACCTTCCCGAGCAGTTCGACGCGGTAATGTTCTTCGACCGCAGCCGCGCCGTCACAGCGCTGAGGCGCTGATCAGCGCTCCTCGAGCGCGTGCTGCCGAATCCGCTCGGCAATCTCGGCGGCGAGGGCGGCGCTTTTCTCGACCCCAATGATGGCTTCGCGGATCGCGGGGTCCTCGCGGAGCGGCGACTGGTCGATGCGGTCGCGTATGCCGCGCGCGAAGTTGCTGATCGCGGTCAGCGGCTCGTCGAGCTGGCCGGCGAGCCCGGCGGCACCGCCGGCGTCCGCGGCTGGCGCGCCCCGGTTCTTCGTCTCCGGCGCCGGCAGCTCCGACGCTTCGGTGAGCGGCGGCAGCTCGGCGTCGATCGCGATCCGCACCGCGTCGGGGACGCTCGATATGCCGAGGTCGCTCATCATGTTGGCGCGGTGCATCTCGACCGTGCGGGGGCTGAGCCCGAGCAGACGGGCGATCGCCTTGTTGGAGAGGCCGGCGAGCAGGCCCTGCAGGATCTGGGTCTCGCGCGGGGAGAGCCGCTGCAGGCGCGCGACCGCCTCGCTGCGCGCCTTGCGGCGCTCCTCGCCCCGGCTGAACGCATCGAGCGCCCGGTCGAGCGCGGCGAGAAGCTCCTTCTCGTGGAGCGGCTTCTGGAGGAAATCGACCGCCCCGAGCTTCATCGCACTGACCGCGCCCGGAAGGTCGCCATGGCCGCTCATCACGACGACCGGGAGGCCGACGCCGCGGCGCGACAGCTCCTCCTGCACCTCGTGCCCGTTCATCCCCGGCATCGACAGGTCGAGGAGGATACAGCCTCGGTCGAGGCTCGCCTGCGCCAGGAACTCCGCGCCGTCGGAATAGATTTCGGTGGAGTAGCCGTGGCTGGAGAGCAGGTGGCTGGCGGCCGCTCGGACCTTGGGGTCGTCGTCAACAATGTGGATGAGCGGGGGCAATCTCAGCGGGCCGGAAATGTGGGGAGGTCCATCATATGGGGGCTCCACACGCTCGTTACGAGGGCGGCAATACCGTAGTCGCCCGGTATTTCTTCCTAACCTGAGCGAAGGCAGGACGGACTTGCCTGACGGCGCCGGCAGATCTCTGG
This sequence comes from Allosphingosinicella sp., assembly GCA_036386335.1. Lineage (GTDB taxonomy): Bacteria > Pseudomonadota > Alphaproteobacteria > Sphingomonadales > Sphingomonadaceae > Allosphingosinicella. The sequence goes on from DASVVY010000020.1 coordinate 3,684, forward strand.
TCCCTGCCGGTTGGCGGCGGCCTCCATCCCCCACGATCGGGCCGCCGCCTTTTCTCCCCCGCCATCCGCCCTTGGCATGACGACTCCCGCCCGGTTATAGCTTGCCCATGACGGATCTGTTCGCGTCCAGCGCATCCCCTTCGACCGACTACGACGCCAACGCGATCGAGGTGCTGGAGGGCCTGGAGCCGGTCCGCCGCCGCCCGGGAATGTATATCGGCGGGACCGACGAACGCGCGCTCCACCACCTCGCCGCCGAAGTGCTCGACAACAGCATGGACGAGGCCGTCGCCGGCCACGCCAGCCGGATCGAAGTGACGCTGGAGGCGGGAAACCGCCTCACGATCACCGACAACGGCCGCGGCATGCCGATCGACCCGCACCCCAAATATCCGGGTAAGTCGGCGCTCGAGGTGATCCTCACCATGCTCCATTCGGGGGGCAAGTTCTCGAACAAGGCCTATGCCACCTCGGGCGGCCTCCACGGCGTGGGTGTGAGCGTGGTGAACGCGCTGTCGAGCGACACCGTGGTGGAGGTCGCGCGCAACAAGCAGCTCTACCGGCAGCGTTTCTCGCGCGGCGAGCCGGTGACGAAGCTGGAGATCGTTGGGGCCGCGCCGAACCGCCGCGGCACGACCGTCAGCTTCGTGCCCGATACCGAGATTTTCGGGGAGGAGGCGAGGTTCAAGCCCGCCCGCCTCTACCGGCTGGCCCGCTCCAAGGCCTATCTCTTCGCCGGGGTGGAGATACGCTGGCGGTGCGACCCCTCCCTGATCTCGGACGAGACGCCGGCGGAGGCGGTCTTCCAGTTTCCGGGTGGCCTCGCCGACCACCTCAAGGAGCAGATCGGCGAGCGCAATTGCGCGACGACCGAATTCTTCAAGGGCCGGCAGGATTTCCCCAACGGCCAGGGAATGGTCGAGTGGGCGGTCGCCTGGCCGCTGTGGACGGACGGCGGCAACTCCTATTACTGCAACACCATCCCGACGCCCGACGGCGGCACCCACGAGCAGGGCATCCGCGCCGCCTTGACCCGCGGGGTGCGCGGCTTCGCGGAGCTGGTCGGCCAGCAGAAGAAGGCGAAGGACATTCAGGCCGAGGATGTGGTCGGCGGCGCCGAGGTACTGCTCTCCGTCTTCATCCGCGACCCGCACTTCCAGAGCCAGACCAAGGACCGGCTCACCAGCCCGGACGCGGCGCGGCTGGTCGAGGCGGCGGTCCGCGACCATTTCGACCACTTCCTCGCCGACAATATGGAACGGGGGCGCGCCCTCCTCGCCTTCGTCCTCGACCGCATGGACGAGCGGCTGAAGCGCCGCGCCGAGCGCGAGATCAAGCGCAAGACCGCCACCAGCTCGCGCAAGCTCCGGCTGCCGGGCAAGCTCACCGACTGCGCCAACGACGACCCCGCCGGGACCGAATTGTTCATCGTCGAGGGCGACAGCGCCGGCGGCTCGGCCAAGCAGGCGCGCGACCGCAAGATCCAGGCGATCCTGCCCATCCGAGGCAAGATCCTGAACGTCGCCTCCGCCACCGCCGACAAGATCCGGGCGAACCAGGAAATCGCCGACATCGTCCAGGCGTTGGGCTGCGGCACCCGCGACCGGTGCGATCCGGCGCAACTGCGCTACGACCGGATCATCATCATGACCGATGCCGACGTCGACGGCGCCCATATCGCGACTTTGCTGATGACCTTCTTCTTCAATGAGATGGCGAAGATCGTCGAGCAGGGCGCCCTCTACCTCGCCCAGCCGCCGCTCTACCGCCTCTCCTCGGGCGGCACCGTCGCCTATGCCCGGGACGACGCCCATCGCGGCGAGCTGGAGGCGAGCCTGTTCAAGGGCAAGAAGGTCGAGGTCAGCCGCTTCAAAGGGCTCGGCGAGATGAACCCGCAGCAGCTGCGCGAGACGACGATGGACCCGAAGACACGCTCGCTGATCCGCGTCACCCTGCCCGAGGAATATCAGCAAGTGCACAAAGTGCGCGATTTGGTCGATCGGCTAATGGGCCGCAACCCCGAGCACCGCTTCGCCTTCATTCAGAGCCACGCGGGCGAGGTGGCGGAGGAAGAGATCGACGCCTGAGGGGGCCTTCAGCGGCCGCTTTCCTCGCGTGGCTTGCTGAGCGCGTTCATCTCCTGGAGCGCCTTGTCCCGCGACGCACGGAACGCCGCGACCGCCTTTTCTTCACTGGCGCAGAAGGCGCGGCCGTGCTCGTCGAGCTTCCCGGCCTCGTCCAGGCAGCGCGTCAGCGCAATTCGGCGGGGGATCATGTCGAGCGGCTCGGCGGAGGCGTCCTTGCGCTCGATCGCCTTGCGGACCTTGGCGAGATACTCCGCCCAGTTGCGGCGCTCGCGCGCCTGCTCGGCGGCTGGGTTGCGGTCCTCCCCTGTCGGCGCCGCGGGCGGAGCGGAGACATCGGGCATCCTGTCCAAACGGGCCAGCGCCTCGTCGAAGCGCCCGGTCTCGCGAAGCGCGTCGACGGCGGTCGCTTCCATGCCGATCCAGTTGATGTCGGCAGGCTTGGGCTCCAGCCTGGCCGTGGCTTCAGCGAATTCGGTCAGGTAGCGCGCGCGAAGCTCGGGCTTCGCATCGGCCTCCCAAGCCGCGCGGATCAGCGCAAGCAGCGAGCGCTCCGGCTCAACCCCCATCTGCTGCATCAGCCAGTAGGCGCGGTAATATTGCGTGTCGGTCCTGCGCAGCGCCTGATAGGCCTCCGAGGCCACCAGCGGCTCGAGCTTCGCGACCTCTGCGGCGTCGTAATCCTTGTAGAGGACGAGCCCGTTGTCCGGGCATTCCGGCAGCGCCGGCGGAAAGGTCCAGCTGCCGTAGGGCTTGCCGTCCGGGCGCGTGCCCCAGCTGCTGTGCGACGCTGTGGTCTCGAAGTTGAACTCCGCCCCGCCGATTGGGCAGGTCATCTTCTCCGTCACCGCCTGCCCGGCGGACGCAGGCGTCATCGGCGGGGCCGCGAGGACAAGCGCGAGGGCCAGATATCGCATGCACGTCTCCTGGGGCCGGACACTCGCCGGAAACAGCTCGCAATTCAAGCGGCGCGGGTGCCGCCTGCTCAGCTCGCCACCGCCGGCGCGGTCAGCGGGAAACGCGGCACCGCGGCGGCGAAGACGCGGCCGTCGGCGGTCACCATCTGGTAGCGGCCCTCCATCCAGCCGCTCGGCGTCGTCAGGGGGCAGCCGGAGACGTAGTCGAACGATTCGCCCGGCTCGATCACCGGCTGCTCGCCGACCACGCCCTCGCCGGTGACGAGGTGACGGCCGCCGCCGGAATCCCCGATCGTCCACTCCCGGCTGAGCAGCTGCACCGTCACCGGACCCTCATTCTCGATGCGGATGTGGTAGGCCCAGAACCAGCGGCCGCGGGCGGGCTCCGACTGCTCGGGAAGGAAGCTGACGGCGACGCGGACGGTGACTGCGTCGGTGGTCGCGCTGTGGGGAAAGAGGCTTTTCACAAGGACTTCCCTCTACCCGACCCGGAGGAGCCGTCAACGGTCAGCCGGCTTTGCCACGTCGAGCATGCCGGCCGCGCAAGGCCCGAGCAGATCGCGCGCGGGCACGCTGCCGTCGAGCCAGGCGCGCCAGCGATCGCGCGGCAGCACCGCTACCTGGCGATTGTGGTAGGGGGCGACGTCCGGCCCCGGCTCGGTCGTCAGCATGGTGAAGGCCTCGCCCACTTCCGGCGTGGTGCGCAGCAGCCCGGCGATGCAGAACCATGGCTCGCCTCGCACGGTGAACAGCCATTTGTCCTTGCGCTTGTCCGCTCGCGGCTCGGCGGGGGCGGTGAATTCGTAGAAGCCGTCCGTGACGATCAGGCAGCGCCCGCTGCCGAACTCGCGCCCGTCGGAGCGGAAATTGTAGACCTGCTTGCCGCCCGGCCCGGGCCAGCTCCAGCGCCGCTGGACGAGCTCGGCCGCATCGCCGCCCCAGCGGATGACCGGCGCGCGGTCGGTGATCCGGATGTCGTCGCGCGGCTCCATGTTCGGCAGCCCTTCGGGGAAGCGCAGCGGGATGCGCAGCTGCGCGAAATCCTGGCCGATTGTGCCGAGCTCGACCCGGCTGCGATAATCGTTGCACATGCAAGCGCTGCTACCCCGCGCGCACCGCCCGCGCCAGCTTGACAGGATGGGCCGCTCCCCCGATATGCGCGGCTCCCCGCGACGGCCCCTTCGTCTAGCGGTCCAGGACGTCGCCCTCTCACGGCGAAAACACGGGTTCGAGTCCCGTAGGGGTCACCAGCAAAATCAATGACTTAGATGCTTTTGCCAGGCCGCTGAGAACTTGCTTGTTGCAAGTTCGTTGCAAAACCGTGGGGGATTCCCAAGCTAACATCAGAGAAGAGGGCTGGTCGATGCGCTCGGCCTGAGTGCGCAGGAACGTCAGGTTGTGCACGACACCCCGGCAGCCTCGGCCAGGCTGCTGAACCCTCTCTCAAGCGACTGCGCATCGACCTGCTCCGCGCCAATCGCGCGGACGAGCGTTGCAAGCGCGATTTCCAGGTCATGGCGGCGTCCGCACATGAAGATGTCAACGGCGGCATAGCCATGTTCCGGCCAGGTGTGGATCGAGATGTGCGATTCCGCGAGGAGCGCCACGCCCGTTATGCCCTTGCCGGGGCCGAATGCATGCAGACGCAGGTCGAGGAGGGTGGCCCCGGCCGCGGTCGCCGCAGCGGCCAGCGCGGAGCCGACGAGCTCGGCGTCGTCGAGGCCGCTGCAGCCGTGGAGATCGGCGATCAGGTGTCGACCCTGGTAGGGGCGGTAGCGGCTCATCAAAGCAGGCTCTCGAAAGGGTGTTCGACATAGGTCATCGCATCCTCCGCCGCGCGCGTGCCATGATAATGCGCTTCCTCGAACAACGAGAGGCCGCTCAGGTCCGAGTGGGCGAGAAGCACGGGCGCGCGCGGCCGGGCGGCGAGGCGCCCCTCGTCCCAGATGAAGCCCGGCGTGGGGCGGATCATTGCGTGGCCCCAGCGCCAAAGTTCGATCGAACGGAGCGCACCCTCCAGTTCCGGATTGCTCGCGAGCAAGTCCTCTTCGACGATGCGCTTCCACTCGTCGGCCGGGCGGCTGAGAAGCAGCCGGCGGGCCTCCGCCGGATCCTGGCGGGAAAGCGCCATGTACCAGGTGAGAACAGTGCCGGCAGTCTGCGCCGCTGGCCCCTGATGGGTGGCCACGACGAAGCCGAGCGACTCGCTGGTTGCCGAGACGTTGTCCCAGGCAAGCGGTACGCCCCGGCCCGCCGGCATGCGATCGACGGTCACATTCGCGACGAGCCAGGGAGCGTAGGTGAAGCGCGGATCGGGCGCGACGTCGTCCGGCGCGATCCGCTGCGCGATGAAGTGGGGAACGGCGAGGATCGCGGCCCAGCAGCGGGTCCGCACGCTCCGCTGTGTCGCAACGTCGAAGCCGTCGACGAGCACCCGGTTGCCTTCCCGCGCAACCCTGTGAACGATCCGCCCGGGCCTTATCGCCGGCTCGACCCGCCCGGCCATCGCCGCCGCGAGCCTGCCATTGCCCTCCGGCCAGGTCAGCAGAGCGCCGGGTTCGGCATTGGCGCTCCAACCGCGGCGGCAGGCGAAATAGTGGACGCCCGCCCATGCGGAGACGTGCTCGGGCTCACAGCCGTAATCGTCGCGCATCGCATAGCGGACGTGCGCCTTGAGCACCGGCGAGCGCCAGCCCTGCGCCTCCATCCACGCCGAGAAGGGTAGCCGATCGAGCGCGACGAGCGCCGCGTCCCGCGAACTGTACGCCGCCGGGCTCGCGAAAGCCGGTCGGCCGTCGCTTCCCACCAGCTTGGAGAAGGAGTCCATCCGCTCCTCGAAGCCGGCGAGATCCGCTCGGTCTCCATCCGAGACGCCGGTGCGCGGAATCAGCCCTTCCTGCCAGCGCCCCTGAGCGAACACCCGCTCCTCGAGGTCGGCGCAGAGTTGATAGGGGTCGTAGACCGGCTTTCCCGCGCTTTCGCCGCGGATCATCCCCAGGCGCGTCAGCAGCAGGCGAAGAGCGCGGGCCTCCTCGTTCGGCACCGGAAGATAATGTGCGCCGAGCGGAAAGGCCGAGATGTGATTGCGTCCGCTGCGCGCATTGCCGCCGGGGGCGTCTTCGAGCTCCAGGAGGCGGTAGTCGGTGAACCCCGCTTCCGCGAGCGCCCAGGCCGCGCTCAGCCCGGCAATCCCGCCGCCCACGATGGCCACGCCCGTTTCCTCAAAGGAGGCGGGCGGCGGGAAGCCGCCCCGCCGGAGGCTGTGACCGCGTGAGATGTCCGGGCCGCCGAGCGCGCCCGGCGGTCTCCTGCGTCCGCGCACCAGGCCCAGCCCGACAGCCCCCGCGGCCGAGGCGATCCCGGCCAGCGCGAGGAGGCCGCGGCGGTCAACCTTCATAGCGGCTCCATTCCTCGTCGAAAATCCGGACGAGGGCCTGATCGTCGAGCCGGTTCACCGGTGCGGCCCGTTGCGCCATGTCCGGTGGAAAGTCGAACAGCCGCCGCTCGGTCGCCGCATCGAGGAAGCGGCCGGGGAGCACATGCACATCGGTCGGGATCGACCCGGGGGCCGCGAGGATGAAGCCCCACTCGCCGAAGCTCGGCACATAGACGTGGTAGGCGCGTGTACTCAATTCCGCCGCCCCAAGCGTCGCCGCGACGCTCCAGAAGGAACGCGGCGCGACGTAGGGGGACGTGCTCTGCACGACGGCAATGCCCCCCGGCGCCATCAGCCGCCGCATCTCACGAAAAAACGCATCGGTGTAGAGCTTGCCGACTGAATAATCGACGGGATCCGGGAAATCGACGATCACCACGTCGTACGTACCGCGCGCGCCGCGCGCCCAGCGGAACGCATCCTGGTTGATGACCAGCGTCCTCGGGTCCGTCAGCGAGTTCCGGTTCAGCGCGCGAAGCATGGGACTGCGGGAGAAAAGTTGGGTCACGGCCGGGTCCAGATCGACGAGGGTGAGCTGGCGCACCTGCGGATGGCGCAGCACCTCACGGGCGGCCAAGCCGTCGCCGCCGCCGAGGATCAGCACGCGCTCGGGCCTGCGAACCCTCCCCAGCGCCGGCTGCACCAGCGCCTCGTGATAGCGATATTCGTCACGCGAGGAGAATTGGAGATTGCCGTTCAGGAAAAGTCGGAGATCGTCGCCGCGGCGGGTCAGGACGATGCGCTGGAACGGGCTCGATTCCGCGTACAGCACCGGCTCCTGGTACGTTTCCGTCTCGGCCCAGCGCTGGAGCCTCTCCGATCCGGCAAAGCCGGCGGCCAGCAGCACCAGGATCCCCGCGGCGAGGGCCTTTTCGGCGAAGAGGTGCCGCCCGCGCCGCAGCGTGAAGATCAACGCGAGGGCGACGGCGGCGTTGAAGATCCCGAAGAGGAAACCAGTCCGCACCAACCCGAGCCGCGGCATCAGGAGCAGCGGAAACAACAGCGATCCGAGAAGTGCGCCGACATAGTCGAACGTGAGCACCGAGGAGACGACTTCGCGGAAGTCGAGCCCTTTGAGGATGCGCATCAGCAGCGGAATTTCGAGCCCGACGAGGAGGCCGATCGCGAGGACGAGTCCGTAAAGCGGCACTCGGAAGTGGTCGAGCATCGGGAAGACCATGAACAGCAGGGCGGCGGAGCATCCGCCGAGCAGCGCGATCAGGAGCTCGACCCGGATGAAGATCCGAATCTCGTCGCTTCGCACGTAGCGCGAGCACCAGCTACCGAGCCCCATCGCGAAGAGATAGGTGCCGATAACGGTCGAGAATTGTGTTACGCTGTCGCCGAGCAGGTAAGTGGCGAGCGTGCCGGCGAGCAGCTCGTAGACCAGCCCGCAGGTCGCAATCACGAAGGCGGAGGCAAGAAGAGCCGCCTGCAACGGCCGCGGCGTCCGCGACGGCGCTGCGGGTTCGGTCTCAGCCATGAATGGCCGCGGCGATGATGATGGCGAGCGCGATCGCGGCCGATCCGGCGAAGATTGCGACGGCGCGGTTCTGCTTCTGCTCGATCTCTTCCCAGAGCTTCCCCGGCGTCAGCACGTCCAAGATGATGAAGCCGATCGTGAATATAACGATTCCGACGATCGCATAGAGGACCGTGTTGAGAAGTACCGGAAGTGACGTGGTCATCGAAGAACCTCCTACTTGTGCGTCGGGCCATAAATGCCGGAGCCGCGGGCGGCGCGCCCGCCGTCAGCGAAGGGGGACCAGCCGAAATAGCCAGATACGGCGAAGAGCCCCAGGACGGTGAGGCACCAGAGCGAGAAGAAGAAGCTGCGTCCGCTCATTCCCCGCTAATCCTCCTCCGAACCGGAGAACACCTTGGCGATGCCGGTGCGGCCAAAATCGCTCTGGTCCTGGCGGGCCTGCTCGAATTTGAGGTGGCGGTAGGCCATCCAGATCAGTGGAACGACGATGAGCATGAGCGCCAGCAGGAGATTGGCCCCGAACATGCTCTCCGACCAGAGTTGGACGTTCACCTGCTGAGGGGCTTCGGTCCCGGGCCCCGCCCCGGACCAGTAAGGCTCGGCCCAGCGAGTGGTGGAATAGCTGACGACAAGATCGTAAGCGCCAGCGGGCACCGCTGCGATCTTTACGAGGGAGCGGCCGCTCCCCTCGGTCCAGGCTCCGTCGTAATCCCTGCCCGAGTAACGCTCGGCGACGGCATAAGCCTCGTAGCTCTGCTGAGTCGCGCGGTTGACGAGCGCGTAGTCGAGATCGACCCACCTGTTGTCGAGGCCCGGGGCGTCGGCGGCGATGGAGACGGCCTGCCAGGGGCGGGTCAGCGTCACCGGGCCCAGGGTCGCAGTGCGTTCCTCGCCGGCGCTGAGGGGGACGTACAGGGTCGCTTCCGCGAGCTTCGGGCCGTGTGAGAGGAGGACAAAGAGGACGAGGAGCAAGGCCACGGTGCCGAGCCCCACCTTGGTCAGAAATCCGGCGTCGCCGGCAAAAGGGGAAGGCTGATGGGGGAGCGGCGGCCAAGGATCGTAGGGCGGCGGCACGCCGAACGCGGCGCGCATCTCGCGCGGCTTCAGCAACTCGGAGAGGGTCCAGCTCTCCTCGCTCGCATTGCACTCCCGCGACAGCATGAACCCTGGCCGGACCCAGTCGGCCGTCTGGACTTCCTCCCCGACGCTGACGCGCCAATAGAATTCGCCGAGGACGTAATCGACCTGCGCGCGGCCGTCGTCGAAGAAGCGCTCATAATGGTCGCGCCCGTGACGCGCGAAGGAGGCGGATACGGAAGGCCGCTGGGTTATCAGCCGCCCGAGGCTCCAGCCGCGCCCATCGGTGATCAGCCAACGGTAACCGTGATACGGGTTGAACAGCAGGAACTCGGACCAGCGGAACCCGCCGGTATCCGACCGCTCAAGGTAGCCGATCGCTTCCCACTCGACCCCCTTTAGCACACCGCGCGAGCCCAACGGGATGATGAGGCTCCCGGCGGCCTGCCGGTATTGCGCGATCAGCTTCACCTCGGGATGGGCGACGTCGAGGTGACTCCCGCAGTAGAGGCAGACGACGGTGACGGTGTAGCCGGCCGCCCTCAGCGTTACGGTCCCGCCGCAGGAGGGACAGGTGACTGCACGCACCGCCGGCGCGCTCGCGGCGGGCGCGGCAACAAGGTCGGCGGCGGTCTCAGGCGGCATAAGCGGGGAGAGGCCAACCCTCGATGGCCCTCAGGTTTCGCGGCTGCAGCTCGGCGAGCTCAACATAGCGGCCGAGGTAGAAGCTGGCACCGCCGGAATCGCGCTGCAGCGTCCCGCAGCGACCGCTCCGGGACCTGAAGTCTACGCTGTAGACCGTCCAGCCGGTCGGTGCGGTGAAGGGGAGCTCGCCCTCCGCCGAAACGCAGCGCGCCTCTCGCGCGTCGGCGACAACCAGCCCCTCCCCGTCTATCTGCGCCTTTGTGCCGATCGAGACCGGCTCGCCGGCGGCGAGGGATCGGATCGCCCGCGCGGTGAGGGTCGTCAGATCGCGCTCCCGCTGCAGCATGAACTGGCCCATCGCCTCACCCAGCCACGCGCTGGAACCGTCGCCGTACAGCAGCAGCCACTCGTTCCATCCGCCGTCCTTCCAGGCCCAGCGGATTCGTCCAACCACCTCGAAAGCGCCGTCCTCGTCGCTCCCTGTCGTGCCGAGTTGGATCGGGCTGACGTCGAACGGGAGCTCCGCGACTTTGCCGACGGCGGCAAAGCCTTCCACGCTGCGCGCCACCATCGTCCTGCAGTAGGAACAGACCACCGCCGGGAGGGCGGCGGAGCGGAACGTCACCTGCGCACCGCAGCTCGGACAGGGGAGGCTCAGCACGGCTCCGGCCTCTGGCGTCAGCGGATTCGCCCGAGCAGCTCCGCCTTCTTAGCGTCATATTCGGCCTGGCTGATCGCGCCTGCCGCGAGCAGTTTGTGGAGCTTCTCGATTCGCTCGAACGGATCGTCCCCGGCGCCTCCCGCGGGCGTTGCCTGACCGAGGCCGCGGACCATTGCCTGCCCGATTGCTGCGCCCGCGGCGGCCCCCGCGCCGATGCCGGCGATGCCCCCGGGCTGTGCCGCCGCGGTCGCAATCGCGTCTGCGCTCTGGAATTTCGCGTAGCGGTCGAGATCGCCGACCACCCGCATCGAGCTCGCCTTGTCGAGATAGGCCTGCACGCTCTCGGGGAGCGAAAGGCTTTCGACGAACAAGGTGTCGAGGGAAAGGCCCCACGCGGCAAAGGCCGGTGCCGCGGCGGCCTTGATGGTATCGGACAGCGCCGTCTGGCTGGCGGCAAGATCGACGAACGCCGTCTCGCCTCCTCCGAGCGAGGTCGCGATTGCCGTCGCGATCACGCCGCGAAGCTGGGGCTCCAGATCCTCGACCCGCAACCGCTCGAGTGTGCCCATCATCCGTACCGCGAACGCGCTCACCTGCTCGACCCGGAAGGAATAGCTGCCGAAGGCCCGAATCCGCAGCGGCCCGAACTCGCTGTCCCGCACGGTCACGGGCTGGGCGGTGCCCCACTTGAGACCGCTCTGCTCCTTGAGGCTGAAGAAGTAGACGTCCGACTTGAACGGGGAGCGGAAGCCCTTGTCCCAGTTCATCAGGGCGGTGAGCAGCGGAAGAGTGTTCGTGTCGAGCGTGTACTGACCCGCCTGGAACACGTCGGCCAGCTGGCCTTCGTTGACGAACGCCGCCATCTGCCCCTCCCGGACCGTCAGCTGCGCGCCATTCTTGATTTCACGGTCGCGGAGCGGAAAGCGAGAGGCGAGCAACCCCGGCTCCTCGACCCAATCGATTACGTCGACGAACTGCTTCGAGAGGAAATCGAACATGCCCACCTTGCTCTCCCTTCAGCGGGCACTGTAGCCGTGCGACGGCGGGAGAGAACAGGTTTTTTGGCCCGCGGCAGCCGAGTGCACCGTACATCGCGCCAACGCGACTTCTGGAGACCTCGGGCCAAGCTGATATAGAGGAGGTACCGCCGAAACCCGGCGCCGCCGATCGGGGTGACCACGCATGCATCCTGTCGAGACGTTCGAGCTCGTTCTGGTCCTGCTCGGGACGGTGATCGCACTGCACTGGGCCGCGGCACGGGTCGGTTTTCCGCCGTCGGCTGCGCTGCTGGTCGGCGGCGGGGCGCTCGCCTTCCTCCCGGGCATCCCCAGGATCTCCCTCGATCCGGAACTGGCGCTGGTGCTGTTCCTGCCGCCGCTGCTGATGGACGGCGCCTATTACACCGCGTTCGGCCGGTTCCGCCGCCACCTCCCCGGCATACTGTCGCTGGCTGTAGGCGGAGTTCTGTTCACGACGCTCGCGGTCGGCGCGGTCCTCCACTGGATCGTCCCGGCGCTCCCTTGGGCGGCCTGCTTCGCTTTGGGCGCGATCGTCTTGCCGCCCGACGCGGTCGCGGCACGCGCGGTCCTGCAGCGCGTGACGCTGCCACGGCGCCTGCAGGCGCTGCTCGAAGGCGAGAGCCTGCTCAACGACGCGACCGGCCTCGTGCTCTTCCGCTTCGCAGTGGCGGCAACCCTGGGCGGAGCCTTTGACGGCGGCGCGGCCGTGGGCAGCTTCCTGCTGCTCGCAAGCGGCGGAGCCGTGGTCGGCGGCCTGGCGGGCCTCGCCTGGGTGGCGGTGATGCGCCGCATGACCGACGAGACGCTCATCGTCGCGACGGCCACCCTCCTCTGCTGGGCGTCCTACCTCGCCGGCGAGGCGCTGCACGTGTCGGGGGTGATCGCGACGGTGGCGGCGGGAATCGTCTTCGGATGGCAGCAGCATGTCGTGCTTCCGGCCAGGGTCAGGATGCAGGGCTCCGCCTTCTGGCGCACGCTCGTTTTCAGCCTCGAGGCGCTGGTCTTCATCCTGATCGGGTTCTCGCTGCGCGGCGTTCTGGACCGTGTCGGGATCGAGACGGTGCTGACGACGATGGCCGTGCCCGTATCAACCGTGGTGCTGGCGGTGCTGCTTGCCCGCTTCCTGTGGGTATTCGGCGCAGACGGCCTCCTGGGCCTGCTCCAGCGAGCCGGTATCAGCCGCGCACGGCCGCTCGGCTGGCGGCAGGCGAGCATCGTCGCCTGGACCGGGATGCGAGGGGTGGTCACGCTGGCGGTCGCGCTCGCCCTGCCGGCGGCGATGCCGGGCCGGGATCTGATGCTGGTCGCCGCGTTCGCGGTCATCCTGGTCACCGTCGTCGCCCAGGGAGCGAGCCTGGCTTGGCTGATCCGTCTCGTCCGGCCGGTCGACGCGGACCCGCCCGCCGCGGTCGGCCTCGCCGAAGCGGAGGCGGCGATCGCGCGGGCCAAGCTTGCGGAGGTCCAGGCGCGCGCCTGCGACGCCGACGGCGTGCTCATCCATCCCAGACTGCTGGAGGAGTATCGCAAACGCGAACAGGCGGTCGAGCGTTATGCCGGAAGCGTCGACGAATTCATGCCCGACATCCGCGCCCATTTCGACGTCGTGCTCGCCGCCGTCGCCGCCGCGCGCGCCGAGCTCGTCCGCCTGCACCGCGCCGGAAAGATCGAGGACGAGGTTCTCCACGACCTGGAGCGAGACCTCGACCTCGAAGAGCTGAGTGCAATATTTCAGCGGGGTGACTGAAGACCGCGGAACAACCCTGCCAGCGAGCCGCAGCCGCTTGGCGTCCAAGCGAAGACGGCAGCCCCTCTCCGGGCCCCCGTCGCGCGTTCCATCAGGAAGAAATCAGCTCAGCTCGCCAGGTCGAACAGGCGGTTGTAGGGCTGGAAGCCCTTTTCCTCGGCGAGCGAGACGACCTGCTCTTCCGTCAGGATCTGGGTGCCGACGACATACTGGCCGCGGAATTCCTTCCCCTCGATGATCCGGTGATAGACCGGACGATGGGTCTTGCGCAGGAACTGGGCCGCCTCGCTGGCGAGGCCGGGGCTGATCGAGGGCACGTGCTGCTTGGGCAGCGCGGCGCTCGCGAACGGGCGGATGGAGGCAGTGCAGCCGGTTTCCTTGCGCCAGCGGGTGATCGTCTTCTCGCCGACGCCGTATTTGTCGGCGAGCTGGCGGTTGGTCTTGATCGGGGCGTGGTCGGCGAAATCGGGCGGGCAGGTCAAAATGGCCATGGGTCGGATCTACAGTTTGTGATTGGCGCGAGCGGGGACGCCCGCATCGCGCATGTGGGAGATGAACGCCGGCTTATCAACCCTTTTTCGAGCAAGGCGTTCCGCGCGGCGCGGCGATCCTGTCAACTCTCGTAGCGAGCGCCGGTTTTCGAGGCGACCTCATCCGCTTCGACCCCCGGCGCGAGCTCGATCAGGCGGAAAGGGCTCCGGTGATCGGGGCGGTGGAAGACCGCGAGATCGGTAATTATCATGTCGACCACGTTCTGGCCGGTGAGCGGCAGAGTGCATTGCGGGATGAACTTGGGGTCCCCGTTTTTGGCCACATGCTCCATCACCACGATGATCTTCTTGACCCCGGCGACCAGGTCCATCGCCCCGCCCATCCCCTTGACCATCTTGCCTGGGATCATCCAGTTGGCGATGTCGCCCTGCTCCGATACCTCCATCGCGCCGAGCACGGTGAGGTCGATATGGCCGCCGCGGATCATCGCAAAGCTGTCGGACGAGGAGAAATAGCTCGACGAGGGCAGCTCGCTGATCGTCTGCTTGCCGGCGTTGATCAGGTCCGGATCGACCTCGTCCTCATAGGGGAACGGACCGATGCCGAGCATCCCGTTCTCCGACTGGAGCGTCACCTCCATCCCCTCCGGGATGTTGTTGGCGACGAGCGTCGGAATGCCGATTCCGAGATTGACGTAATAGCCGTCCCGCAGCTCGCGGGCGGCCCGCGCGGCCATTTGATTGCGGTCCCACGGCATTAGAGAGCTCCCTGTTCAGGGTAAGAGGCTGCGGCGCAATCCGTTCGCCCCGAGCGAAGTCGCGGGGCCCGCCCGAGCGAAGCCGAGGGCAGGCAGTCTCGGCTTCGCTCGACGGGTTGTCTCGATTTCGCTCGACACGAACGGGTGGCGGACCGCACATCGCTCATCACGCCGTCTCACGCTGCCGCACCGTGCGGAACTCGATCTTCTTGTCATAGGGGGCGCCGAGGATCATCCGCTTCACATAGATCGACGGCAGGTGGATGCAGTCGGGATCGAGGCTGCCGACCGGCACGATCTCCTCGACCTCGGCGACGCAGATGCGGGCGGCGCTCGCCATCGGCTGGTTGAAGTTGCGGGCGGTCTTGCGGAATACAAGGTTGCCCGCATCGTCCGCCTTCCACCCCTTGACGATCGAGAGGTCCGCCCGGATGCCGCGCTCGAGGATGTAGGTCTCCCCGTCGAAATCCTTGTGCTCCTTGCCCTCGGCGACGACCGTGCCCACGCCCGTCTTGGTGTAGAAGCCCGGTATACCCGCGCCGCCTGCCCTGCAGCGCTCGGCCAGCGTCCCCTGCGGGCAGAATTCGACTTCCAGTTCTCCGGCCAGATATTGCCGCTCGAATTCCTTGTTCTCGCCGACGTAGGAGGAGATCATCTTCCGGACCTGACGGGTGCGGAGCAGCTTGCCGAGACCCTCATTGTCGATCCCGGCGTTGTTCGAGACGATGGTGAGGCCGGTGACGCCGCTCTCCCGGATGGCGTCGATCAGCCGCTCGGGGATGCCGCACAGGCCGAATCCGCCCGCGCAGATGGTCATATCGTCGGCGAGCAGCCCCTCGAGGGCGGCCGCGGCGTCGGGATAGATTTTTTTCATGCACCGCTCCGATGTGGACGGGGCGGCGATAGGCCGTGGGATCGGCTCAGGTCAATCTCAGCCCCGGAGGCGGGCCAGCACGCCCTGGAGCTGCATCGCGTTCGCCATGTCCCCCTCGACGCGCAGCTTGCCCTGCATGAACGCGGTCATGCCGTCGAGCCGGCCCTCGCTCATCGCCTGCCAGTCGTCCCAGCTGACCTT
>DASVVY010000021.1:0-73608 GCA_036386335.1 Allosphingosinicella sp.
CGCCCTCTACCTTGCCGAGGGCCAGGTGCAGCCCGATCGCTTCGGCAGCATCCCGCGCGCCTTGTGGTGGGCGGTGATCACGATGACGACGATCGGCTATGGCGACGTCTATCCGGTGACGCCGCTCGGCAAGTGCTTCGCCGCCCTGGTCGCCGCCGCCGGAATTGCCATCATCGCGATGCCAACCGGCATCCTCGCGGCGGCCTTCACCGACGCCTGCCAGCAGGACCGCGAGAAGAAGGAAGCAGCGCGCGCGGCGGCGCGGCAGAACGATTCCCACTGATCATCCGGAATCCGCCATGCTATCAGCGCATTCGGGGCCGGCGTGAGGGGCTCGACAATGGCAGTGCAGCTGGCCTTGCAGAGGGGGTATGATCGCATCGCGGCGCGGCTGAAGCTGCCCGCGGGCGTGCCTGCGCTCAGGGGTCGCTTAGCCACCGTCATTGCGATCTTCTGGTTCGCCTTCTTCGCCCTTGCCGTCGTCGCGCCGATCGGCGGGCTCTACGACCGCTTCCAGCACAGCGGCGAGAACAGCCAGCTGATGCTCGGCAGCCGCGCCGGCATTGTCGTCGCGGAGAAGGACGCGACGCGCATCCGCTTCACGGTCGGTCCGACAACGAAGGCGCTCGGCATCAAGCCGGGGGACGATATCGTCGCGGTGAACGGCCTGCCCGTCGCGGAGGTCGTGACGATGGAGCAGAAGGCGATCGAGGCCGGCCGCGGCCCGAGCGAAGCCGATCTGGCGGTGTTCGCCGACCTGCTCTACGGCACCGACAATTACGATGCGGTGCTCCGCGTCCGCTCCCGCGACGGCGCCGAGCGCGACGTCACAGTGCGCCTCGGCGAGGAGCATATCGAGGCAGGCGCCCGCTCCCTTGGCATTCCCCCCGTCCTCCTCGCCGTCGTCGATCTGCTGCACGTCCTGGCCTACCCCTTCCTCCTCGCCGTCGCCTGGATCCTCCATCGCCGGAAGCCGGAGGATGCGGTCAGCACGCTCGTCTCCTTCGCCGTTCTCCTCAACATCGCGGCGGAGCGGCCGGCGGCGAATTTCCTCATTGCGATGCTGGGAGTGCCGCTGCGGGTCCAGAGCCTGCTGTTCGACCTTGGCAACATCGCGCTGGTCGCTGGCATCGTCCTGTTCCCGCACGGCCGCTTCTCGCCGCGGCTCGTCGTGCCGCTGCTGCTGACGCTGCCGGTGCTCTTCTTCCTCGGCGGCGATATCTACCGCACGGTCCTCATGGCCCTGATGTTCGGAGCCCTCGTGGTGCTGATCCGGCGCCTCCGGCAGACCCCGCCGAGCGACATCCGCCAGCAGATAAAATGGGCGTTGTTCGGTTTCTTCGGCTACGCCATCTTCTTCGGCGCATCGCTGATCCTCGACATCATGAAGCGGGGGGCCGAATCCTTCTCCGGACAGCTCCTCCTCGAGACGACCGCCGGGCTGACCGTCGGGATTGCCTTCCTGTGCCTGCTCCTCGGCCTCATGGTCGCCCTGCTGCGCTACCGGCTCTACGATGCCGAAGTGGTGATCAGCCGGTCGGCCACTTTCGCAGTCATCACGCTGATCGTCGGCGCCGCCTTCGCAGGCGTCGTGGAAGGAATCATCACTTCGGTGCAGGGGGCCTTCGGAGGGAATGCGGGGGCGGGCGCGGCGGTGCTGGGCGGCATCGTCGCTACCGTGCTGATCAACCCGCTCCACGGCCGCATACAGGGATGGACGGAGCGCTGGTTCAATCGCGACCTGATGGAGCTTCGCCGCGACCTTCCCGAGTGCGTCCGTGACATCCGCGAGGTCGCCTCGTTACCGGAGATGCTCCATGAGATCCTGCAGCGCATCCGCGCCGGCGTGCGCACGGTCCGCGTCGCCGTGGCTGTCGACGGCGTCGTGCAGGACGTTTCCGGGGTTACTCGGGAGGAGGCCGAACAATGGCTCGCTTCGTTCCACCCGCCGGAAGGCGCGCCGAAAGTGGAGTGCGATGCGAATGACGAGCTCTTCCCCGTGCGCGTCGCGCTCAGCTACAGCACCGACCGGACGTGCATCGGCTGGCTGCTGGTAGGCAGGCGGCCGGACGGAACGACGCTCGGCCGCGACGAGCGCGATGCGCTCGCCGAGATCGCCGACCCGGTCGCCCGCGCGATCCGCATCGTGCTGAAGCGCGACCGGCAGGACCACGAAATCGCACAGCTGCTCGACTCCCACCGCCGCCGCATCGAGGAGCTCGAAGCGAGGCTGCAGGCGGCGGCTCCGCCGGTCCCGAGGGCGGCAGTGCGCTAGTCGCAGGGAACGTGCGGGTCCGCGCCCGCGGCGGCGTCTTACGCAACGCCACGCGATCCGCTACAATGCGGCGGAGGCACAAAAAGGCACGATAGGGCGAGGGGCCGACACCAGGGAGCTCGGACACCATGAAATTGCAGGGAAATTTCGAACGCGACTCGGGCGCGAACCGCGGCCTGCGCTGGAAGAGGCTCTTCCTCGGCGCCGCCGCCGCCGGCTTGGCGTTGGTCGGAGCCGCGGCGGACGCGGGCGTTCTCATCGTCCGCTCGGCCGGTCCATCCGCCAAGAGCTACCCGGCCGGCCGCTCGCTGCCCGACACGGCCCGGCTCACGCTGCAGCCGGGCGACGTCGTCGTCCTGCTCGGCAACGACAGCACGCGAACGCTGCGGGGCCCCGGCACCTTCACCCTCGGCAGCCCGCGCCCGGCGGGCGGCATCCCGATGGCGGCCCTCGCACGTCGCGGCCGGTTCAGCGCGCTTCGTTCCGGCGAGATGGGTCCGCGCAACCCGAGCATCTGGAACGTCGACGTGTCGCAGAGCGGCAAGGTCTGCGTCTCCAATCCCGGCGCCGTCACGCTTTGGCGCCCGGACGCCAACGATGCATCGACGGTGAAGCTCGCCGCCGCCGGCGGCAGCGCGCAGGAAGAGCAATGGCCGGCCGGCGAGCCGACCCTCGCCTGGCCGCAGCGGCTCCCGATCGCGGCGGGCAGCGAATATGAGGTGAGCCTCGCCGGCAGCGAGGCGCCGAGCCGCGTGCGATTCGACGTGCTCCCTGCGGTGCCCAGCGACACCAGCGCCACCGCGCAGCTGCTGCTCGAGAAGGGTTGCCAGCACCAGCTCGACCTGCTGCTCGAGACGGTGCCGACCGAGCCCGCCGCGCCGGACAAGTGATCCGGCGCTGAGGGCCGCGGCCGATGAAGGCGACCATCTACCACAACGGCAAGTGCGGCACCTCGCGCAAGACCCTCGACATCCTTGAGCGGGAGGGCGCGGAGGTGCGCGTCGTCGAGTATCTCAAGACTCCGCCCTCACGCGAGGAGCTGAAGCGCCTCTATGCCCGCGCCGGCATCTCGCCGCGCGAGGGGCTGCGGACCAAGGAGCCGCTGGCGGAGGAGCTCGGCCTGACCCGCGAAGGCGTCGACGACGAGGCGATACTCGATGCGATGGCCGAGCACCCGATCCTGATCAACCGGCCCCTCGTGGAGACGGAGAAGGGCGTGCGGCTGTGCCGGCCGCAGGAGCGGGTGCACGCGATCCTCTGAGGCGGGAGGCTAGCGCCTCGCCCGCCGCCGCGAGCCGAGGCCGATCAGCAGGAAGGCGGCGCCGCCCGACACGAAGCTGAGCGCGACCAGCGTCCCGAACAAAGTCGCCACCGAAGGGCTCCCCGCGCCGCCGCCGAAGAAGATGGCGCTGAGGCTGGCGAACGGCACCGTCAGCAGCACGGTGAGCGGCACCGTCACCAGCAGGAAGGCGGCGATGCCGATATCGAAGATGCCGCGGCACAGGACCAGGGTCTTCATCGCCGGCCGCGCGTAAAAGGCGGCGACGGCGGCGCCGATGCCGCGCAGCGCCAGCGCCGCGATCAACAGCTGGGCGAGCCGCGCGAAGGTGCCGAACGGGTGGACGACCAGGATCGCTCCGGCCGCGAGGCTGAAGACGGAGAGGAGCAGCGCCGCTTTGCCCTCGACGCTGCCGCGGTTGGCGAAGCCGACACCGCCCTCGGCCACGCCGCAGACGAGCAGGAAGGCGCCCACGGTGAGGATGAAGCGCTGCGCCGTCCCCACCGGCATGAACGCCAGCGCGAGGCCGAGCCCGATGGTCAGCGCGCCGAGCGGCAGCGCCCACTTCCACGCGGGCGCCGCCGGCGGCGTCTCATTTCCAGCGGTAGAGCCGTCTGAATCTTGCAACACGCCACCAGGTCAGAGCCGCGCTCACGAGGAGCAGGATAAGCAGATACGCAACAGCGGACATGGGTACACTCCTGACCGGCCGCCCCGCGTCTTGCGACACGGAGGCAACGAGGGGCGCTCCGGGGCCGTTCCGCGCCGTTATACCAGGTTAATCCCGGTGCGGCGCGCCGTGGCTGCGGCGGGACACGCCGATCCGCCGCCGCGGCCGAACCGGCGCCTAGCGCGACCAGACCAGCTTCAGCGGCTTGCGTTTCGGCGCCTGCGCCCGCGCCCGGGCGACCGCATCCGCGAGGCGGCAGTCGCCGATGTGGGCCACCTGCAGCCCGCGCAGGCCGTGGCGGCGGAGCGCCTGCTGCCAGCTCGCGAATTCCTCGAGCGTCAGGCGATAACGCGCGAGCGCCTCGTCGAGCGTGAGCCGGCCCTGCCGGACCGCCTCCACCACCTGGGCCTTGCGCCGTGCCACCCACCGGGTCGTCGGCGGCGGCAGCTTCTCGGCCTTGTCGCCTCCCTCGGGCGCCGCCTTCCGGCTGTTCGAAACGTCGTTCATCGGGGCCTCCTGCGTGGCCCCACCCGCTAGGCGCGATCATGGCCTGACAAGTTAATAAATCGTAAAGCAAAGTAGTTACCGCCAGATTAACTTAACTATTCTTGAGTTTTCCACAGACGCCGCAACTAATCGGATGCACGGCAGTTGTATTGGTTCGGGACAAACGGCAGAGTGGATCTTTTGCCATGCCACAGGCCTTCGAATTTGCGCGCGAAGCCGGGTCGCGTCCGGCGCGGCACCCGCTCGGCGGGCCGCGGAAGCTGCTGCTGGTCGACGACGAGCCCGCTGTCGGCCGCATGATGTGCCACGCGGCGCAGGAGTGCGGCTACGAGGCGGCGGTCGCGATGACGGCGACCAGCTTCCGCCGTCACTATGAGGAGGAGACGCCGGACATCGTCCTGCTCGACCTGTCGCTGCCCGGCGGCGACGGCATCGAGCTGCTCCGCTTCCTCGCCGAGAAGAAGTCGCAGGCGGTGATCCTGATCGTCAGCGGCTTCGACCGGCGCGTGCTCGAAGCCGCGCGCCGGCTCGGCGAGGCGCTCGGGCTCAGGATGGGCGGCTGTCTCACCAAGCCGGTCTTCGTCAACCAGCTCGGCGAGGCGATCGAGAAAGCGACGAGGCAGTTCAGCGCGGGAGGCGACGACGATGCGGCTCACCTCTGTTTCCGATCCTGAGCTCGCCACCCGGCTCCAGCTCGCGATCGAACGCGGCGAGATCTTCCTTCACTACCAGCCCAAGCTTCATCTGAGCTCGGGCATCGTCACCGGCGTCGAGGCGCTGGCGCGGTGGGAGGATGCGGAGCTCGGGCCGATCGAGCCCGCCGCCTTCGTGCCCGTCGCCGAGCGCTACGGCCTGATCGACGCGCTGACCGAGTGCGTCTTCCGCTGCGCCACCAGCCAGTGGCTCGCCTGGCAGGACCAGGGCATCAAGGTCCACCTTGCGATCAACATCTCGGCGCTGAGCCTGCGCGACGTCTACCTGCCCGACTACATCCAGCGCGTCTGCATGCGCGAGGGCATGCCCTGCGATCACCTCACCGTCGAAGTGACCGAGAGCGCGACCCAGAACGTCGTGCGCCTGCTCGACACCCTCACCCGCTTCCGGCTGAAGGGGATCAGCGTCTCGCTCGACGATTTCGGCACCGGCTATTCCTCGCTGCTGCAGCTGCGCCAGCTTCCCTACACCGAGATCAAGATCGACCAGTGCTTCGTGAAGGACGCCGCCCGCTCCGAGGATTCGCGGCTGATCGTCAAGGCGATCGTCGACCTCGCCCACGCCATGGGCCTGATCGCCACCGCGGAAGGCGTCGAGGACCTCGACACGCTGAAGCTGCTGCGCGATCTCGGCTGCGACGACGTCCAGGGCTTCATCGTCTCGCCGCCGCTCGCCGGCACCGCGTTCGCCGAATGGCTGATGAGCTTCGCGCCCCCGGACCGGGGCGGGGCGCTCACCGCGCCGAGGAGCGCGGTGATCGTCTGAGCGTCAGTCGCGGCGCAGCGAATCCCGGATCTCGCGCAGGACGAGGAGCTCGTCGCTCGGCGCCGGGCTCGCCGCCTCCGCCGGCTTCGAGCCCCGCGCCGCGGCCTTCACCAGCTGGTAGATGATGAAGGCGAGGATCAGGAAGTTGACGACCGCGGTCAGGAACTGGCCGTAGCCGAACATCGCCACCCCCGCCTCCTTGAGCGCGGCATAGCTGGTCGGGTCGCCCCTGAAGCCCGCCGGGATCGGGCCCAGGCGGACGAAATAATTGGAGAAGTCGAGGCCGCCGAAGACCGCGCCGACCAGCGGCATGATGATGTCGTCGGTGAGCGAGGTGACGATCGTGGCGAACGCCGCGCCGATGATCACCGCCACCGCGAGATCGAGCACGTTGCCGCGCGCGACGAATTGCCGGAATCCTGCCATTGCCTCTCTCCCCCTCCCCTGTCGCGGCACGCCGCAGGCGCCAAGACTACCCTTCCCGGCGCCTTCCGCCAAGCGGACGTCCCGCGTGGGGCTTTCCGTTCACCTCCTGTTGCTTTTCGCGGGGCTAAAAACGCGGTAAAGCCTCGTCACATCAGACAGCAGGATTTCCCGATGACCAAGAATCTCTTCCGCTCGCTGGGGCTGGTCGCCGCGGTGGCGATCGTTCCCGCCGCGACCGCGGCGCTGGCGGCGGTGGACAGCGAGACCTATCGCGAGTTCGACCAGTTCATGAGCGTGTTCGAGCGGGTGCGCGCCCAATATGTCGATCAGGTCGACGACAAGACGCTGATGCGCGGCGCCATCGACGGCATGCTCAACAGCCTCGATCCGCACAGCTCCTATCTCGACGAGCGCGGCTACGAGTCGCTGATGACCCAGACCGACGGCGAATATGGCGGGCTCGGCCTCAACGTCACGCTCGAGGACGGCGCCGTGAAGATCGTCGCGCCGATCGAGGATTCGCCCGGCGACAAGGCCGGCATCAAGGCCGGCGACTATATCAGCCACCTCAACGGCAAGCTTATCTACGGCGGCACGCTGGACGAGGCCGTCGACCAGATGCGCGGCGCCCCCGGCACGACCATCCGCCTCACCATCATCCGCCCCGGCCGCGACAAGCCGTTCGACGTCAGCGTCACCCGCGCCATCGTCGAGCTGCCGGCGGTCAAGTGGGAGGTGAAGGACCGGGTCGGCGTCATCAACGTCAACACCTTCAGCCGCACCACCACCCAGGAGACGCTGGCGGCGATCAGCGGCATCGAGAAGTCTCTCGGCGGGCAGCCGCTCGGCTATGTCCTCGATCTTCGCTCGAACCCGGGCGGGCTCCTCGACCAGGCGGTCGGCCTCTCCGACGTCTTCCTCGAGCGCGGCGAGGTCGTCTCGCAGCGCGGCCGCCGCAAGGGCGACATCGAGCGCTATTACGCTCAGCCCGGCGACGCCGCCCGCGGCCTCCCGGTCGTGATCCTCGTCGATTCGGGCACCGCTTCGGCGGCCGAGATCGTCGCCGCCGCTCTCCAGGACCACCACCGCGCGGTCGTGATGGGGGAGCGCAGCTTCGGCAAGGGCTCGGTGCAGACCCTGCTGCCGCTCAGCGAGAAGACGGCGCTGAGGCTCACCACCGCCCGCTACTACACGCCGTCCGGCCGGTCCGTGCAGGAAGGCGGCATCACCCCGGACATCGAGGTGCCCCAGCTTTCCGACCCCGACTACAAGAGCCGGCCCAAGCTGCGCGAGGCGGACCTGCGCCGCCACCTGATCAACGAGATCAAGGTGGACGAGGCGGTGATCACCGAGGACGGCAAGCCCGATCCGCGCTTCGCCGCCACGCCGGACGAGCTGAAGAAGAAGGGGATCGAGGACTTCCAGCTGCATTACGCGCTGCAGACCCTGACCCGCCTCGGCCGCACCAATGTGGCCGCGAAGCCGGCGGCGCCGGCACGGACCGGCACGCGCTGACCTGCTGGTGACCTCGCTCGACAAGGCCAAGGCGCTCGCGCTGATCGTGCCGGCGGCGCTGCTCGCCGGCGCCTACGGCTTCCAGCATCTCGGCGGCCTCTACCCGTGCGAAATGTGCTGGTGGCAGCGTTACGCGCACATGGCGGGGGTGGTGTTCGCCCTGCTCGCCTTGCTCCTCGCCCGCCTGCCGGACCGGGCGCGCAGCTTCGTCTGGCTGGCGGCGCTCGCCATCCTCGCCAGCGGCGCGATCGGCGGCTATCATGCGGGGGTGGAGGCGGGCGTGTTCGAAGGCTTCACCCAATGCACCAGCACTGCCTCGGGCGGGTCCGCCGAGGAGATGATGAAGCAGATCCTCGCCGCCCCGCTCATTCGCTGCGACCAGGTGCAATGGTCGTTCCTCGGCATATCGATGGCGGGGTGGAACGCGATCCTCTCCATCGGGTTCGCACTGGTGATCCTATGGCTGAGCCTCAGACGCCCCCGGCCGCAGGCATGAGCGGCACCGCCAGCCCCGAGCGCCCCCGCTGGCGCCCTGGGGACGACCGGCCCGACACCGCCTCGATGGTGCGGGTCGACCAGGCCGGCGAATATGGCGCGACGCGCATCTATTGCGGCCAGCTCGCCGTCCTCGGCAGCCACCCCGCCTCGCGCGCGATAGCGCGGATGCAGGGGCAGGAGGAACGGCACCTGCGCACCTTCGACGAGATGATGATCGAGCGCGGCATCCGCCCGACCATCCTCCAGCCCGTCTGGCGCAGCGCCGGCTACATGCTCGGCGCGGTGACGGCGCTGATGGGCCCGAACGCCGCCATGGCCTGCACCGCCGCGGTCGAGACCGAAATCGACAAGCATTATGCCGAGCAGCGCCGCGCGCTCGGCGAGGAGGATCCGGACCTCTCCGGCACCATCGCCGATTTCCAGGCGGAGGAGCTCGAGCATCGCGACACGGCGATCGCCGCCGGTGCGGAGGACACATTCGGCTATCCCATACTTTCCAGCATCATCCGAGCCGGCTGCCGGTTCGCGATCGCACTTTCGAAGAGGATCTGACCCGATGAGACTGCTTACCCTGGCCGCCGCGGCCCTGGCGGCCGTCCCCGCTTTCGCCCAGACCGAGGAGGCGCCGCCGCCTCCGGGCGCGGGCGAGGAAAGGATCAACCAGCTCGTCGTCTACGGCAACGATCCCTGCCCGAAGAGCACCGACGAGGAGATCACCGTCTGCGCGAGGAAGCCCGAGACCGAGCGTTTCCGCATCCCCAAGGGGCTGCGCGACGAGGGTCAGCCGACCGCGGAGAGCTGGGCCTCGCGCGCGAGCGAGCTTCAATATGTCGGCCGGTCCGGCATCGGCAGCTGCTCGCCGACGGGGCCGGGCGGCGCCACCGGCTGCCTGCAGGGGCTGATCAACAATGCCCGCGAGGAGCGCCGGCAAAGCGCGGATGCCGACTGGAACGCGCTGATCGCCCAGGCGCGCCGCGAGCGGCTCGGCCGGATCGACGCGGAGGCCGAGGCCGAAGAGAAAGCGAACGCGCCCGATTGAGGCGGCGGGGCGGCCGCCCCCGGGAACCAAAGCGCCGGCTCGGCCCTTCTTTTCGGGAACTCGCTTCCGAAAAGGAGCCGCCCATGAAAGCTCTCTTCGCCGCCGCCGGTGCGCTCTCCGTCGCCGCGGCGCTCGCCCCCGCCCCCGCCGCGTCCCAGGCCCGCAGCGGGACCAATGCCGACCGGATCAGCCGCGTCGTCATCTACGGCAACGACCCCTGCCCCCGCGGCACCACGTCCGGCGACATCGTCGTCTGCGCCCGCCGCCCCGAGACCGAACGCTACCGCATCCCCGAAGGCCTGCGCGACGAGGGCGCCGACGACGATCCCGAAAGCACCAGCTGGGCCGCGCGCGCGGAGAGCCTCGAATATGTCGGCCGCACCGGCATCCAGAGCTGCTCGACCGTCGGCCCCGGCGGCGTCAGCGGCTGCTGGGCCGAAATGATGCGCGCCGCCCGCGACGAGCGCCGCCAGAGCCCGGAGGGCGAGCCGGGGCGCTGAGGCTTAGGACGGCGATCGCCCCTTCTCCGCCACGATCCACGCATCGACCTGCGTTTCCAGCACGTCGAGCGGCACCGAGCCCTGGAGCAGCACGGCGTCGTGGAAGCGGCGGAGGTCGAATCCGGGCCCGAGCGCCTTTTCCGCCCGCGTCCGCAGTTCGCGGATCCTCAGCGCGCCGATCATGTAGCCGAGCGCCTGGCCGGGCCAGCTGATGTAGCGGTTGACCTCCGCGTCGATGTTCGCGTCGGTCAGCGCCGTGTTCTCGCGCATGAAGGCCACCGCCTTCGCCTTGTCCCAGCCCTTGGCGTGAATGCCGGTGTCGATCACCAGCCGCGCCGCCCGCCACGCCTGGTAGGAGAGCTGCCCCATCTTCTTCTCGGGCGTGTCGTAGAGGCCCATCTCCTCGCCGAGGCTTTCCCCGTACAGCGCCCAGCCTTCGGTAAAGGCGGTGAAGAAGGTGAAGTAGCGGCGGAACGGCGGCAGCTCGACCTCCTGCTGGAGGGCGATCTGGTGGTGGTGCCCCGGCACCGCCTCGTGCAGCGTCAGCGCGGTCAGCTCCCACAGCGGCCGCTGGTTGAGCTTGGACGTGTTGACGTAGAAGGTCCCGGCAAGGCCGCTCTCCGGCGAGCCCTGGGCATAAAAGGCGGTCGTCGTCCCTTCCGCCGTCTCCGCCGGGATTTGCCGCAGGCCGTAGGAGAGCCGCGGCAGGGTGGCGAAGAAGGCGGGCATCTTGCCGTCGATCGTCTTTGCGGTGAGCGCCGCCGCCTGCATCAGCTGATCTGGCGTGGTTGCGAAATATTTGGGGTTGGTCCTCAGCTCCCGGATGAACGCCTCGCGGCTCGCGAAGCCCGCCCCCTTCGCCAGTTTCTCCATCTCCGCGCGGATGCGGCGCATCTCGCGAAGGCCGACCTCGTGGATCTGCTCGGGCGTCAGGTCGGTGGTGGTCTCCTCGCGCACCCGGAAGGCATAGAATTCGCGCCCGCCCCGCTGCGCCGAGATGCTGTCCTTCTTGGCGCAGGCCGGCGCATAGGTCGTGCGGTAGAACGCGAGATGCCTCGCATAAGCTGGGTTCAGCACCTCGGCTATCAGCCGCCGCGCCCTCCCCTGCATGGCCCCCCAGTCCGGCGCGCTCACGTCCTGCGGCCGCGCGCCCTCGAATGGCGCGTAGAAGCGGGATTTGGCGGGGTCGTCCGCGATCACGCCGGAGATCGTCTTCTCGTAATTGCCGAGGACGGAGCAGGGCAGCACGAAGCCGCCGCGCACCGCCTCCGCCGTCACCGCCAGGCCGGTGTCGCCGATCTTCGGGTACTGCTCCAGCCGGCTGAGGTAGCTTTCGAAATCCGCTTTGCTGCGCAGCGGCACCGTGTTCGGCAGGTCGGCGAAGTCCTGGTGCCATCCCGCATAAGTGGTGAACAGCATGGTGCGCTGCGGGTAGCGGTTCGCCTCCACCGTCGCCTCCAGCCCCCGCTTCAGGATCGCGCGGTTGACCCGGTCCGCCGGGGAGAGCTGCGCCTCCGGAATGCGCTCCAGCCGCGCGAGGAACGCCGCCGCCTCCCGCGCCCGGCGGTCGGCGGCGGCGAGGCTGATGTCCTGCACCCGGTCGTCATGCTCCCGCACCCCGAGCGCGGTTGCGTAGATCGGGCTCTCGCGCAGCAGCCAGGCATAATGCTCCTGGAGCAAAGTCCGGAAATCGTCCGCGGGCGCGGCGGCGGCGGGTGCGGAGAGGGCGATCAGGGCCGCGGCCGCGGCGAGGTGTTTGAAGGGCATGGCGGGAGTCTAGCCCACGCCCGGCCGCCGCGCCAATTGCGGAAACGAACCCGCGCCCCGCCCGTTGGCGTTTCACGGCAGCGGAGGAGCGATGCGATGAGCAACCATGTCTACAAGATCGTCGAGATAGTCGGCAGCTCGCCCACCAGCATCGAGGACGCGATCGACGCCGGCATCGCGCGGGCCGCCAAGACCGTGCGCGACATCCGCTGGTTCGAAGTCAAGGAGACTCGCGGCCACGTCGAGAATGGCCGCGTCGCCCACTATCAGGTGACGCTGAGGATCGGCTTCACGCTGGGCGAATAGGCCATTCGACGGCGCCGGAACGATCGGCTAGCGTCCGGGCCATGACCGTTCCAGAAGCCACGCCCGACCTCGACCCCGGCCCCGACGACCGCGCCTTCCTCGGCCACCCGAAAGGCCTCGCCTACCTCGCCTTCACCGAGACGTGGGAGCGCTTCTCCTATTACGGCATGCAGACCCTGCTCGTCCTCTACATGGTGAACGAGCTGCTGCTGCCGGGGCATATCGAGAATATCGCCTTTTTCGACAGCTTCCGCCGGATCTACGGCAACCTCGAAGGCCAGCCGCTCGCCTCCGCCATCTTCGGCACCTACACGGCGCTGGTCTACCTGACCCCGATCTTCGGCGGCCTGCTGGCCGACCGCGTGCTCGGCCGCCGCCGCACCGTGCTGCTCGGCGCCGTGACGATGGCGGCCGGCCACTTCCTGATGGCGTTCGAGGTGAGCTTCCTCTTCGCCCTCCTCTGCCTCGTCATCGGCAGCGGCATGTTCAAGGGCAACATCGCCAGCCAGGTCGGCGCCCTCTACGGCCCGAACGACCTGCGCCGCGCCACCGCCTTCCAGATCTTCTACCTCGGCATCAATGCCGCGGTGATCGTCTCCCCCGCCATCGTGGGGACCCTGGGCGAGAAGGTCGGTTGGCACTGGGGCTTCGGCTCGGCGGGCGTCGGCATGCTGATCGGGCTCGCCGTCTACCTGATGGGCCAGAAGCACCTGCCCAGGGAGCATTTCGACCGCCCCTCCGCCGCCGCCCGGGCCGAGCGCCCCCGCCTCTCCTCCGGCGACTGGAGCGCGGTGATCGCGCTCATCCTCCTCATCCCGGTGATGGCGGTCGGCCTCCTCCCCAACCAGCAGATCTTCAACGCCTACCTCGTCTGGGGCGACCGCAGCTTCGACCTCACGTTCATGGGCAGCCGGCTGCCGACCAGCTGGCTGATCAGCCTCGATGCGATCACCAGCGTCAGCTTCCTCGCCATCGTCGCCCTCTTCTACAGCTGGTACGGCAGGCGCCGGAAGGAGCCGGACGAGGTCACCAAGATGATCATCGGCTCGGCCTTCTCGATCGCGGGCATGCTCTGCCTGTTCATGGCCGCATCGACGACCGGCCCGGGCGAGAAGATCGGCCTGTTCTGGCCGGTCATGTTCCACCTGATGAACAGCATCGGCTTCGCGCACATGCTGCCCGTCAGCCTCGCTCTCTTCGCCAAGGTCGCGCCCAAGGCGATCAACGCCACCGTGATCGGCCTCTATTACCTCACCTTCTTCGCCGCCAACTCGATCGTCGGCTACGTGGGCGGCTGGCTGGAGACGATGCCGGCGACCAGCTTCTGGCTGATGCACGCCGCCTTCGCCGCCGCCGCCGGCGCTGCGTTCATCCTCTTCCGCCTGTTCGTCGGCACCCGCCTCGAAGGCGCCCGGGCCGGTCCCCTCCGTTGACATTCGTTTCGGCTGCGCCTATCCGCCCGCACCCTGCGGCACTGGTGCCGCATTTGGACGGAGACGCGCGATGATGGTGCATCGCCTGAGGCATGGGAATATTCGTCCCGCCGCCGTCCGGACCCTGCCCAAGCGCTAGCGCGCCCGGCCGGGGACGGACCCGGCGAGACCGCACTTCCTGAAATTTTCGAGAGACGGCTGCGCCGCGCCCTTTTGCGCGGGCGGGCCGCATGGATGGGTCATGGGCGAGAAGCTTCTGGCGCAGCGCGTGCTTACGCTGCTGCGCGAAACCAGCGGCCGGAGCGGCGCCGTCGCGCCCGCGCTGGTCGACTGGGCGAACGACAAGCGCGACTGGCTGTGGCCGGACGTCAAATGGGCGGCCTGCAAGGGCGAGCCCAAGCGCACCGGCAAGCGCCGGAAGGGCAAGCTCCGGCTCGACTGGGACGGGCTGCCGGCGCTCGCGGCGAAGATCGCGACCGACGAACCGGACCCGGACCTGTTCGGGCCCGTCGACGCGCTCGCGCGCCTGCTCGCGCTCGAGCCGTTCGAGCATGCGCTGCTGCGGGCGGCCGTGGGGATGGACAGGTTCCCGCGCCTTTCGACGCTGCGCCAGCGCCTGCTCGACGCCGGTCAGGACATGCTGCCGCTGCTCGGTCGGGTCGCCGGCGCGGGCGAGGGCGACGCCGCCGCGCGGGTGCGCCGCTCGGCGCTGGTCTCGCTCGGCCTCGTCCGCGTCGAGATGGGCCGCGCGGGCGGCTATCGGCTCGAGTTCGACTGGACCTTCTCCAGCGTCCTCGACCGCGGCCTCGTCGCCGAGGAGCGGCTCGTCGACGCGCTTGCCGGCGTCCGGCAGAAAGCCTCGCTCACGGCGGAGGACTTCGCGGAGCGGCGCGAGAGCTTCGACCTCATCGCCCGCCTCCTCGGCGGCGCGTTGCGTGCCCGCGCCGCAGGGGTGAACGTGCTGATCTACGGTCCCCCCGGCACCGGGAAGACCGAGCTCGCCCGCACCCTCGCCGCCGCCGCCGGCGCGGATCTCTACGCGGTCGGCGAAGCGGACGAGGATGGCGACGAGCCCACCCGGTGGGAGCGCATCCACGCGCTGAAGCGGGCGCAGCGGCTGCTCTCGCGCCGCACCGGCGCGCTCCTGCTGTTCGACGAGATGGAGGATTTGTTCAGCGACGCGCGCACCACGGCGGGCGACGGGGCGCCCCGGGCCGGCTCTAAAATCTTCGTCAACCGCCTGCTCGAGGAGAATCCCGTCCCCACCTTGTGGACCAGCAACGCCATCGGCGACGTCGATCCGGCGCACCTGAGGCGAATGAGCTTCGTCCTCAAGATGGATCATCCCCCGGCACGCGCGCGGGCGCGGATCGCGCGGCGTATCGCCGAGGCGGAGGGCACGCCCGCCGCGGCCGACGCGCTGGCGCCGCTGCTGGAGGAGGATGCCGAGGCGGCGAGCATCGCCCGCGCCGCAATCCGCGCCGCCGCCCTTGCCGCCGGTGCGCCGGAGGACGCGGAGGCGGTCGGGCGCGCGTTGCTGACCGGGCTTCGCGGCGGCCGCGCCGCGCCGCCGCGCACCTGCGGCGCCGGCCTCGACCTCGGCCTCTACGAAGCCGACGTTTCGATCGAGGCCTTGCTCGAGCGGCTTTGCGCCCCCGGCGCGGCGAGCGACTTCTCGCTCCTCCTGACCGGCCCGCCGGGGACGGGGAAGACCGCGCTCGCCGCCCATCTCGCGCACCGGCTCGACCGGCCGCTGTCGGTGAAGCGCACCTCGGACCTCCTCTCCAAGTGGGTCGGCGGCACCGAGGCCAATATCGCCGAAGCCTTCGCCGAGGCGCGGGAGGAGGGCGCCGTGCTGCTGTTCGACGAGGCGGATTCGCTGCTCCTCGACCGCTCCGACGCGCAGCGTTCGTGGGAGATCACGCAGGTGAACGAATTGCTCACCTGGATGGACAGCCACACGCTGCCGTTCGTCGCCGCGACCAATTTCGCGCGGCGTCTCGATCCGGCGGCGCTGCGGCGATTCGTGTTCAAGATCGACCTGCGGGCGATGAGCGAGGCAGCGGCGGCGCGGGCGTTCGAGCGCTTCTTCGGCGCGGCCGCGCCGGCGGGCCTGCGCGAGATACCCGGCCTCACCCCCGGCGATTTCGCGGTGGTGAAGCGCCAGCTCCGCTACCGTCGCCAGGCGGCGCCGGCGGACATCGTCGCCCTGCTCGCCGCCGAAGCCAAAGCGAAGCCGGAACGCCCGCTGAAGATCGGTTTTTGAGGATGCCGCCCGCCGCACGCGTCCCGAAAAACCGCGCGATCTTCCCCTCTCCCTGGTGAGAGGGGGGCGACGAGCCGCCGCTCCGGAGATTAGCCACCAGGGGCGGAAGCCATATCGCCGACCTTCTCCCGGAACGGCTCAATTCGGGCTACCGCTCCGCCCCCACCTTGGGCGGCAGCGGGAAGAGGGTGGCGAACCGCTCCGCCAGCGCCCGGTCGCCCTCGATCCGGAGCGCCCCCTCCCCCTCCAGCGCTTCGAGCGGGACGCCGCCGTACACGGCCGCGGCGATCGCCGGCGGCGCGCCGCTCCAGACGAGGTCCGCGCCGTCGGCCGGGCCGCGCTCGATGTCGAAGACGCCGTCGTGCAGCCGGCCGCGATATTCGCCGTCCGGCAGCCGGAACCCGATTCGGGCGTCAATCCCCTCCGCCCGCGCCGGGTCGAGCATCGTGCGGAACGAGAGGAGCAGCGAGGCCGAGCTCAGCGGCAGCCGCGGGTCGTGGGTCGGCGACCGCGCCGCCCAGCGGCCGAGCACCTGGAAGATCGGCTCGGCCTCATAGCCCCACGGCGTCAGCTCGTAGACCTGGGCCGGCGCCGGCGGCGGCAGCCGCTTCTTCGCCAGCACGCCCGCCGCCTCCAGCCCCTCCAGCCGCTGGGTCAGCACGTTGGCGCTGATCCCGGGCAGGCCCGTGCGGATGTCGCTGAACCGTTTCGGCCCCAGCATCAGCTCGCGTATGACGAGCAGCGCCCAGCGCTCGCCGACCAGATCGAGCGCGTGGGCGGCGCCGCAGGCGTCCTCGTAGCTCCGTCTGGTTGTCTTTTCTAACTGCACAGTTGCTTTTTATAACAGAACCGCGCATCACCGTCAAACAGCGATTCGCAGAACCCCAAGGAGCAAGAGATGCCGAGAATGATCTTCGTGAACCTGCCGGTGGCGGACCTCGACCGCGCCGTTGCCTTTTATCGGGCGATCGGCGGCGAGCAGAACATGCAATTCTCCGATGCCACCGCGGCGATGATGACCTTCTCCGACACGATCAGCGTGATGCTGCTCACCCACGGCAAGTTCGCGCAATTCACGCCCAAGCCGATCGCCGACGCCCACGCGACCAGCGAGGTGCTGCTCTGCCTCTCCTGCGACGATCGCGCCGCGGTCGACGACATCACCGGGCGCGCGCTCGCCGCCGGCGGGCGGGAGCCGCGCGAGAAGCAGGATTACGGCTTCATGTACGGACGCAGCTTCGAGGATCCGGACGGCCACATCTGGGAGCCGATGTGGATGGACCTCGAAGCCGCCACCCGCGCCATGGCGGAATGCCCGCAGGACGAGGCGGTCTCGGCATGAACGCCCCCGCAACCAGCCACGAGCTCTCGGTCACCCGCCTGATCCACGCCTCTCCCGAGACCGTCTACCGCACCTGGACGCACCGCATCGAGGAGTGGTGGGTGCCGAGGCCCTGGACTGCGCGGATCATCGAGCAGGACCTGCGCACCGGCGGCCGCAGCGCGATCGAGGTCCAGGGACCCGAAGGCGAGCGCTTCCCCCACGACGGCATCTTCCTCGAGGTCGTGCCGAACGAGCGGATCGTCATCACCAACGCTTTCACCGACGGCTGGCAGCCCAAGGGCCACATGGACAGCGATTGCGACTTTCCGGTGGTCAACATCGTCACCTTCGCGCCCGAGGGTGACGGCACCCGCTACACCGCCCGCGTCCTCCACTGGACCGACGAAGCGGTAAAGGCCCACGAGGCGATGGGCTTCCACCAGGGCTGGGCCCAGGTCACCGCCCAGCTCGCCGACCTTGCCGAAGGAGAGACGCGATGAGCTACATCGACGGTTTCGTCGTGCCCGTTCCGGCCGACAAGCGGGACGCCTATCGCGAAATGGCCGAGCTGGCCGCGACGGTGTTCCGCGATTGCGGCGCCACCCGCCTGGTCGAAGCGTGGGCCGACGACGTTCCGGACGGCAAGGTCACCGACTTCCGCCGCGCGGTTGCCGCCGAGGAAGGCGAGGTTGTCGTCTTCTCCTGGATCGAGTGGCCGTCGAAGGAGGTGCGCGACGCCGGTCTCAAAAAGGCGATGGAAGACCCGCGCATGAGCAGCGACCCTGCGACGCACCCGTTCGACGGCAAGCGGATGATCTTCGGCGGATTCGCGCCGTTTGTGGATGCCTGAAGGGAGGAAAATGACGATGGCGAACGGCTTCATCTGGTACGAGCTGATGACGAGCGACCCGGAAGCGGCGGCGTCCTTCTATGAAAAGACGGTCGGCTGGACCGCGGCCGATTCCGGCCATCCCGACGTCCGCTACACCATCTTCTCCAACGCCGCCCGCGGCGTCGCCGGGATGATGGAAATCCCCGAAGCCCCCCGCCAGGCCGGCGCCCGCCCGCTCTGGATCGGCTATATCGGCGTGGACGATGTCGACGCCGCCTGCGGCCGGCTCGAGCAGGCGGGCGGAACGGTGCACAAGCAGCCGGCCGACATTCCCGAGGTCGGCCGCTTCGCGATGGTCGCCGATCCGCACGGCGCGATGTTCGTGCTGATGACGCCGCGCCCCATGGAGAACCCGCCCGAGCCCCTCCCCCGCATGACACCGGGCGGCGCCGGCTGGCACGAGCTCTACGCCGGCGACGGCGATGCCGCATTCCACTTCTACGCCGGCCAGTTCGGCTGGAGCGAGGTGGGCGGCGTCGACATGGGTCCGATGGGCGTCTACCGCCTCTGGGCCGCCGGCGGCGACGAGGCGATGGGCGGCATGATGACCAAGCAGCCGCAATTCCCGCGGCCGATGTGGATCTTCTACTTCGTCGTCGACGGTATCGACGCGGCGGCCGAGCGCGTCGAAGCGAACGGCGGCACGATCCGAATGGGGCCGATGGAGGTGCCGGACGGAAGCTGGGTCTTCCAGGCGACCGATCCGCAGGGCGCCCTCTTCGCCCTCGTCTCCCGCACCCGCTGAAGGACAGGCGCCATGTCGAAGATCAACCCGTGCCTGTGGTTCAACCACAATGCCGAG
Source organism: Allosphingosinicella sp. (assembly GCA_036386335.1). GTDB lineage: Bacteria > Pseudomonadota > Alphaproteobacteria > Sphingomonadales > Sphingomonadaceae > Allosphingosinicella. The sequence continues at coordinate 18,979 of DASVVY010000021.1, forward strand.
GAGGCGGCGAACTTCTACGTCAGCCTCCTCCCCGACAGCCGCATCGACAAGGTGGTCCGCTCGCCCTCCGACAATCCCAGCATGAAGAAAGGCGACGTGCTGACGGTCGAGTTCACCCTCGCCGGCAGCCGCTTCTCCGGGCTCAACGGCGGGCCGTTATTCTCCTTCACCGAAGCGGTCTCCTTCCAGATCCACTGCGACGACCAGGCCGAGGTCGACCGCCTCTGGGATGCCATCGCCGGGAATGGCGGAGAACCCGGCCCCTGCGGCTGGATCAAGGACAGATGGGGTCTCTCCTGGCAGATCGTGCCCAAGGAACTCCTCGCCATGTTCGAGAGCGAGGATCGCGCGGGTGCCGAGCGGGCGATGCAGGCGATGCTGCAGATGGGCAAGCTCGACCTGCCGAAGCTGCGCGAGGCGTTCGCGGGCGGCTGATCGGCCTGTCACAAAAGCGTCATGCGAGGGGCGTATATTTGCCTGGCATGACGGGCGAAATCCGCACCCTCCAATCTTATGCCGCCCTCTGGGCTGCCCTGCGGGACATGCGGATCGAGGAGCCAGGGGCGGAGAAGAGCTTCGAGCAGGCGCTCGCGCTCGAGACCGGCTGGACGCTCGACCGCGCCCGACTCGTCTCGGCCGAATACCGCCGCTTCCTGTTCCTCGCCTTCACCGCCGGCGGGGAGGTGACGCCGTCGGTCGACATCGACAAGGCCTGGCACCTCCACCTCACCTACACCCGCCATTATTGGGAGGTGCTGTGCGGCGAGATCCTGCGCCGCCCGCTGCACCACGTGCCCGGCACCGGCAGCGAGGCCGAGGAAGAGCGCTACCGCCGCCAGTATGAGGAGACGCTGGCGCTGTACGAGGCGACGTTCGACGCACCTCCCCCGCCCTCGGTGTGGCCGCGTCCGGAAGGGTCGGAACCCGAGCCCAAGCCCGCCGCGGCGCCGCAGTCGCAGCGCCTCCCCGCGCTGGCGGCTGCCGGCGTGCTGGTGATGGTCGGCTCCTTCATGGCCGGAATGGTCGGCTTCGGTGTGACCGTGATGGTGGCGGTGGTCTGCCTCATGGTCGTCTTCTCGCCGGAGCTCGGCTTTGCAGGGGCTGCCGTTCCGAAGAAGAAGAAGGGCGACGGCGGCAGCTGCGGCGGCGGCTGCACCGCCGGGTCGAGCGGCCATTGCGCAAGCAGCGGCCATTGCGGCGGGAGCTGCGGCGGCGGTTGCGGCGGAGGTTGCGGCGGCAGCTAAGACTTTTCCTCTTTCCTATTGCCGTTTTCCTTGGCAAGGGAGTGGAATGCCCGAGTCGCTCGCCTCCTTCGTGCCCGTGCCGGTGAAGCCGCGCCGCGACGGCTGGACGCCCGAACGCCAACGCGCCTTCGTTCGGCTTCTCGCCGAAGGGCGCGGCATCTCGGCCGCGGCACGCGCCATCGGCAGGAGCCGGCAGTCGGCCTACCACCTCCGGCGCCTCCCGGGCGCTGAGAGCTTCGTCGCCGCCTGGGAAGCGGCCCTTGCCTCGCGCCCGGCGCCGCGCCTCTGCCGGCCCACCCTCCGGGAACGTGCGATGATCCCGCGCCTCGTTCCCATCCGGATCGGCGGCCGGGTGGTCGCGGAGCGCCGCGTCTACGACAACCGCGCCCTGGCCGCGCTGCTTCGAAGTGCGCTGGGGGCGAAACAAGCCGGGCGCGAGGCTCGCCGCCGGGAGCGCATCCGCAGCCGCATCGAAGCGGAGACCCTGCGCAACCGTGCGACACTCGTCAATTTTGCCGACGACATCATCTTCGAGTTGGCGAGCCGCGGCTGGACAGTCTCCGACCTGGAACATATATCGAACGCATGCCCCGCCTCGACACGCGCGAGAAGCTCGCCATCCTCGCCGACGCCGCCAAATACGACGCGTCCTGCGCCTCTTCCGGCACTGCGAAGCGCGACAGCGCCGGCGGCAAGGGCATCGGCTCGACCGAGGGAATGGGAATCTGCCACGCTTACGCGCCCGACGGCCGCTGCATCTCGCTCCTCAAGATCCTGCTCACCAACTCCTGCGTCTTCGACTGCCATTATTGCATCAACCGCAAGAGCTCGAACGTGCGGCGCGCGCGCTTCACCGTCGGGGAGGTGGTCGATCTCACCCTCTCCTTCTACCGCCGCAACTATATCGAGGGGCTGTTCCTCTCCTCCGGCATCATGCGATCGCCCGATTACACCATGGAACGCGTCGTGGAGGTGGCGCGGCGGCTGCGCGAGGAGCATGATTTCCGCGGCTACATCCACCTCAAGACCATCCCCGACGCCGATCCGGAGCTGGTCCGGCAGGCGGGGCTTCATGCCGACCGGGTGTCGATCAACGTCGAACTGCCGACCGCCGCCGGCCTCGCCCGCCTCGCGCCGGAAAAGGACGGGGCGCGGATCGAAGGCGCGATGAAGGACATGCGCTCCGCCATCGAGGACGGCACCGACGCGTCGAAGCGCTTCAGGTCCGCCCCCGCCTTCGCGCCCGCCGGCCAGTCGACGCAGATGATCGTGGGCGCGGACGCCGCCACCGACCGCGACATCGTCGCCCGCGCAAGCAGTCTCTACGATCGCTTCGCCTTGCGCCGCGTCTATTATTCGGCCTTCTCGCCCATCCCGGACGCGAGCGCGGTGCTGCCGCTGAAGCGCCCGCCGCTGCTGCGCGAACACCGCCTCTACCAGTCGGACTGGCTGATACGCTTCTACGGCTTCTCCGCCGCCGAGGTGGCGGACGCCGCCGACCGCTCCGGCATGCTGCCGCTCGACATCGACCCCAAGCTCGCCTGGGCATTGAAGCACCGCGACCGCTTCCCCGTCGACGTCAACCGCGCGCCGCGCCAGGCGCTGCTCCGCGTCCCCGGCCTCGGCGTCAAGGCGGTGGAACGCATCCTCGCCTCCCGCCGCTGGCGCCGCCTCCGCCTCGCCGACGTGGCGCGGCTCACCGTCTCGGTGGCAAAGCTCCGGCCGTTCCTGGTTACGGAGGACTGGCGCCCGACCCTGTTGACCGACCGCGCCGATCTCGGCCAGTGGCTGAAGCCCCCGCAGCAGCAACTGGAGCTGTTCGCCGCATGAAACGCCTCGCTCCCCTCGCCTCCCTTCTGATCGCCGCCGCCTGCGCGCCCGCGCCCGCGCCGGGGGCGGACCAGGGCTGGGTCTCCCTGTTCGACGGCCGCACCCTCTCCGGCTGGACGCCGAAGGTCACCGGCTATGCGGCCGGCGAGAATCCGCTCGGCACCTTCTCCGTGCGGGACGGTGCGATCCGCGTCTCCTACGACGGCTACGACGCCTTCCGCGGCCGCTTCGGCCATATCGCCTACAAGACGCCCTTCTCCGCCTACCGGCTGCGCCTCGACTACCGCTTCACGGGCAAGTTCCTGCCCGACGTCGAGGCCTGGCAGCAGAGCAACAGCGGCATGATGCTGCACGCGCAGGCGCCCGACACGATGGGACGGGACCAGAAATTCCCGGTCTCGATCGAGGTCCAGCTGCTCGGCGCCGACCGCTCCGAGCCGAGCCCAACCGGCAACCTCTGCACGCCCGGCACCAACGTCGTCATGAACGGCAAGCTCGAGACCACCCACTGCATCAATTCGTCGAGCCCCGTCTACCCGAACGGCCGCTGGATCCACGCCGAGGTGGAGGTCGACCGCGCGGGCAACTTCACCCATTTCATCGAGGGCCGCCCGGTGCTGCGCTACAGCGGCGCGCAATATGATCCGACCGACGAGGACGCGAAGCCGCTCATCGCCCGCGCCGGCGGGAAGCTCCCCATCTCCGGCGGCTACATCTACCTGCAGAGCGAGGGCCACCCGGTAGAATTTCGCAACATCGAGATAATGGAGCTGCGCTGAGCCGTGCCATGCGCCTCGTCACGCTTGCAGAGGAGGACGATTTCGACGGCTGGCGCGCCGCCGCCCGGCCACTCGCCGCGGCGGGCGTTCCGGGGTCCGAGATCCTCTGGCGCGTCGGCGACTCCTCGGGCGGCCTGTTCGGCGACGAGGCCGCACCCGTCCCGGAAGGCCACCCCTTCTCCGTCCCCCGCGCCTTTCTCGACCTCACTCGCGACGCCGTCTGTCATTCCGATCCGGAGCGCTTCTCCCTCCTCTACGCGCTCCTCCTCAAGCTCCGCACGACGCCCGGGGCGATGGAAGACGCCGCCGACCCCCTCGTCCGACGCGTCGAGGGCATGGCCAAGGCGGTCCGGCGCGACGTCCACAAGATGCACGCCTTCGTGCGCTTCCGTGAAGTCGAGGAGGATGGCGGCGCCCGCTACGTCGCCTGGTTCGAGCCTGAGCACCACATCGTTCGCACCGCGTCGGGCTTCTTCGTTCGCCGCTTCGCCGCGATGCGCTGGTCGATCCTCACCCCCGCGCTTTGCGTCCACTGGGACGGCGAGCGGCTGACGGAGAGCCCCGGCGCCACCCGCGCCGACGCGCCCTCCGGCGATCCCGTCGAGGAGACCTGGCGCACCTATTACGCGTCGATCTTCAACCCCGCGCGCCTCAAGGTCGGCGCGATGGTGAAGGAGATGCCGAAGAAATATTGGAAAAACCTGCCCGAGACGGCGTTGGTCGGGCAGCTCATTGAAGGCGCACAAGCACGCGAGGCGCGGATGGTGGAGACGTCGCGGCAAAGGACCGGATCCAACGCGCTCGCCGCGTGGCAGGCTGTGCGGGACGAGGCCAGGGGCTGCACACGCTGCGACCTCTACCGCTGCGGCACCCAGACGGTGTTCGGCGAGGGCCCCGTCGGCGCGCCGTTGATGTTCGTGGGCGAGCAGCCCGGCGACCAGGAGGACCTTGCCGGGAAGCCCTTCATCGGCCCCGCCGGCCAGCTCTTCGACCGCGCGTTGGGCGACGCCGGCATCGACCGCTCCGCCGCCTACGTCACAAACGCCGTCAAGCATTTCAAGTTCGAGCGCCGCGGCAAGCGCCGCATCCACTCCAAGCCGGAGGGCGGCGAGATCGCCGCCTGCCGCTGGTGGCTGGAGCAGGAGCGGACCATCCTCCGCCCCGCCCTCACCGTCGCCCTGGGCGCCACCGCCGCCCGCTCGCTCTTCGGCAAGGCGGTGACCATCTCAGCGATGCGCGGCCGCGCCCACGCGATACCGGACGGCGGCGAAGGCTGGGTCACCGTCCACCCGAGCTTTCTCCTCCGCGTCCGCGACAATCGCGAGGAGGAATATGCCCGTTTCGTCGAGGATCTGGTGCGGGTGAAGCAGCGACTCGCTGAGCTGGCGTGATGAGGAGGCAGGTCGGCTCAGAGGTCGAGCAGCCAGGCGCGGTCCGATACCCTGATCGAACCCTCGCTATAGCCGCCGGCGAGCAGGACGTGGGCCCCGGCCCGGGCGGCGGTGAGATAGTTCCAGCGTCCGCCGAGGCTGTCGGGCAGCAGCCGGCTGGTACCCGTCGCCGGATCGAACAGCTCGGGCCGTTCGAACCCACCGGCGACGAGGACCTTGCCCGAGGGCAGCAGCACCGAGGCATCGGCGAGCTTGAACCGCGGCTGCGCGAGGTGCCCCGCGGAAATCCACCGCCCTGTCCGGACGTCGTAGCGCTCGACCGTATCGAGCTTCCCCTCGTAATCGCACTCGTCCGAGCCGCCGACGACGAGGATGTTGCCGTCCGCAAGCGCAACGGCGCCATGCTTGTAGCGGCGCTGCGCGAGCGGCGCCGTCGGCGAGAAGCGACCGGTGGAAGGATCGTATATCTCGGCCGAGGCAAGCGCGACGCGGCCCGCGCTCTCGCCGGTCCCGCCGCCCGCGATCAGGACACGGCCGTCGCGCAGCAAGGTCGCCGTCGCCCCCGAGCGTGCCTCGCCGAGGCGGCCGGTCGGGGTGAGCTCGCCGGTCGCGGGATCGAAGATCTCCGCCGATGCGAGCACGCGGCGGCCGTCATAGCCGCCGGCGATCAGGACGCGACCGTCCGGCAGCACGGCGACCGCCGCGGCGTTGCGCGGCGCAGCCATGTCCGGGCCGGCCGTCGAGGAGCGGCTTCGCGGATCGAAGATTTCCGTGGAAGCATCGACCCGCCCGCCGACCCAGCCGCCGAGCACGAGCACGCGCCCATCGGCGAGCGCGGCCGCAGAAGGCTGGACTCGCCGGGCGAGCAGCCTTCCCACCACCGGAGCCTGGCCGGGCAGCAACATGTCGACCGTGGCGCTCTCCGGGCCCGGATCGCAGCCGTCGCGCACGCAGCCGCCGATCAGCAGCACGTATCCGCCGCTCTGGACGATGGCGTGGGTGGCGCGCGGGGCGGAAAGGCTCGGCGCGGCGCGCAAAGTGGAGAGCTTCGTCGGCCCCTCGGCGGCCGGCGAGGACCCGCAGGCGACCAGCGGCAAGGCAACGGAGGCTCCCAGCAGAAAGACCTTGCTCCAGCGCATCCGTCCCTCCCGTCCGACTCGTCAGAGTCGCACCAGCATCTTCCCGATATTGCCGCCGCGAAACAAGTCGAGGAACGTCTCGGGCGCCGCCTCCAGTCCCTCGCGGATCGTCTCCCGGCTCCTCACCTGCCCGGCGGCGATCCAGCCCGCCATGTCCCGGTAGAAGTCGGCCATCCCATCGCCATAGTCGCTGTAGATAAAGCCTTTCACCATGATCCGCGCGGCGATGATCCGCGCCATGTAGCGGAAGGCGGGCGGCTCTCCGCCATTGTAGATGTCGATCATCCCGCAGATGGCGAAGCGCGCGTCGCGCCGGGCGTGGGCGAAGGCCGCGTCGAGATGCTCGCCGCCGACATTGTCGAAATAGACGTCGATGCCGTCGGGCGCAGCGCGGGCCAGCGCCTTCACCACCGGCCCCGCCTTGTAGTCGATGGCGGCATTGGCTCCGAGCTCGCGCACCCAGGCGCATTTCTCCTCGCCTCCCGCCGAGCCGATCACCGTCATGCCCTTGGCCTTCGCGATCTGGACCACCGCCGATCCCACCGCGCCCGCCGCGGCGGAAACGAACACCGTGTCGCCCTCCTTCGCCTCGGCCACCCGCAGCAGCCCGAAATAGGCGGTGGCGCCGGTGAGGCCGAGATTGCCGAGCCACTGATGGTCCTCGACCGGCATGGCCGGGACCTTGGTGAATGCCTTCGCCGGCCCCGCCGCCTGCTCCCGCCAGCCGAGCATGTGGAAGACGGTGTCGCCCTCGGCGAGGTCGGTCGAGCGGCTCTCGACCACCTTGCCGATCGCGCCGCCCTCCAGCGGTGCGCCGAGCTCGAACGGCGGCACGTAGCTCTTCACGTCGTTCATCCGCCCGCGCATGTAGGGATCGACCGAGAGCCATGTGTTCCGGACCCGGACGCTGCCCTCCTCGAGCGGCGGCAGCGGCATCTCCTTCAGCTCGAAATTGTCAAGGCTCGGCAGCCCCGTCGGGCGCGACTTCAGGTGCCATGCGCGCGTGGTGTCGGCCATCATCCCCTCCCTCTAGTATCCTCTCTCCTTGGCGCGCCGGACACCGGAGTCAAAGAAGGAACGGCCCGGCTGCCGCGTAAACAGCCGGGCCGCCTCGTCCTCGCCGCTCAGCGGCGGCGGGGGCTAACGCTTGCGGCGCTCGTTCTCGTCGTCGTCGTAGGTTCCGGCGAAGCTGCGGTTCAGCGCATGCGGACCCTCGCTTCCCGAATCCTCGCGTTCGAACAGCGCCCGTTCGCGGTCCTCGCCGCGCCACTCGCGCATCGCTTCCAGCGCCGTGCGGTTGAGCGTCACATTGCCTTCGACGCCTTCCACCCAGCTGCACGGGATCGAGTGGTGCATGCCGCCGGCGGCGTCGTCGTCCTTCTTGAGGACGATGCGGTCGCCGCGGACCTTGTCGACGGTGCCGACGCGGGTGCCGTCGGAGCCGACGACCTCCATATCGTCGCGGACGGCGCCGAGCAGCTGCCGCTGGCTCTGCCGCTTCGTCCGCCAGGAGCCGAACTCGTTCTCGAACTTCGACTGATGCTCGCGGCGATATTCGTCATAGTCCCGGTCGAGATCCTCGATCTGCCGCCGGCGCCATTCCGAATAATGCGGATCGTGCTGATGCTGGCCGCCGCCACGCTCATTGTCGCGCATCATGCCAGCATAACGAGACGAGCTGCCGGAGCCTGGGGCGCCGGTGCCGAATCCCTGGCCGACCGGCGCAGACATCGGATGCGCACCGTGCGTACCGGTGCTGCCCGCATCGACGCGGTCGAAGCGACGGCCGCGGTCCGAGGGGCCGCCGAACCCGGTGCCTTCCCAATGCTCGGCCCGTCCGACGCCGTAGCCGGCCCCGTAGCCGCTATCGCCCCCGCCGCCGCCGCCGCCATAGCGGTCGCCGCGCTCGCCGCCGCTCGAATCGGTGAACCAGCCGTCGCGCTCGCTGCGCGCGCCGGGCCGTTCGCGGTTCCAGCTCTCGCCCTGCTGGTTGCCCCAGCCGCCGCCGAAGCCGCCGGCATAACCGGAATAGCCGCCGCCGCGGCCGTAATCGTTGTCGCGCCGGCCGGTCATGCGCTGCTCGCGCTCCCAGCGGCGTTCGTCGGCTTCGCGCCGGTGCTGGGCCTCGTCGTCGCCGAACCAGGAGCGGACCTCGTCGCCCGCGCGCTCGAAGAAGCCGCGGTCGTCGCCGCCGCCCCGATAGTCGCCGCGTCCGTGCTCGCCCCGGCCGTAGGAACTCCGCTCGGTGTCGCGGTCACGGTTCCGTCCGCCGCGCTCGCTCCAGCGGCCATCGTCCCGGTCGCGCCATCGACTGTCGCCGCCCTGGCGGTCGTCCTGATAGCCCATCTTACTCTCCTTCACTCATCGCCGGTTCGCGCACAGCCCTACGCCGCGCGCGTAACCGAAGTTAAAAACGCGGGGGCAAAGAGCGCCGTTCCGGGGAGAGAGGCAGTCCGTTCGGCGCCTCCGCCGAAACGATCCCGGCACAAAGCGCGCCTGAATTGCCGCATTGCGAAAGGCCGTCGGTCTCGCTATCTGAGCGCCTTCCCGGGTCCCACGCCGCGAGGCTGGGATACCGTCGCCGAGGGCGCGGGGCCGTAGCTCAGCTGGGAGAGCGCTGCAATCGCACTGCAGAGGTCAGGGGTTCGATTCCCCTCGGCTCCACCATCGCGCCGCTCCCCTTTCGTCGCTCCCGCTGCGGCCTTCGTCGCCTCGAACAGCGCTTCGCAGAGCGATTGCGTGGCGCCGTCGAAGCGCGCGCGCGCTCGGCCGCGGGCCCTGACTATCCCGCCCTCACCGCCACGGGACGCACCGTGGCCGAGGTTCAGGGAAGGACAGACCAATGACCCGCTTTTTCTCCTCGATCGTGCTCGCAGCCGCCCTGCTCAGCTCCGGCCTCGCCCGCGCCGAAGCCGCGCCGGCTGCGAATCTCCCCACCGCCACCATCCACACTGCGGACCTCAACCTCCGCAGCGCGATGGGCCGTGACGCGCTCGACGGCCGCATTCGCGGCGCCGCCAACCTGCTTTGCGGGGCCAACCATACGCTTCCACTCGACAGCAGCGCCCGCACCCGCACTTGCCGGGCAGAGCTGTTCCGCTCCGCCGAGCGCCAGGTCCGCGTCGCGTTGCGCAGGGGCCAGGTCGAGCTCCTCGGCACCCGCTGAGCCGCAGCGAAGGGGGCCGAGGCCCCCTTTCCCCTACTCTCAGGGAAGCAGCCGATGATCGCGATCCTCCAGCTCCTGCTCGCGCCCGCCGTCACCGCCGCCGCGCCCGCGACGCCCCTTGCCGATCCGCGCGAAGTGGTCGCGACGGAGCGCGCCTTCGCCCGCTATGCCGCGGAGAAGGGGATCGGCCCCGCCTTCCGCAGCTTCGTCGCGGAGGACGGCATCGTCTTCGTTCCGGAGCCCGCCCGCGCCAAGCCGCTGTTCGAGAAGGGCGACCCGCCGGGGACGCTCGAATGGTGGCCGGGCTATGCGGGGATCGCCGTTTCAGGCGACCTCGGCTTCACCACGGGGCCGTTCGTCAGCCGCGCCGGCAACCATCAGCGGCACGGCCATTTCTTCACCATCTGGCGGCGCCAGGCCGACGGCAGCTGGCGCTGGGTGGTCGACCAGGGGCCGGAGACGCGGGAGCCCTCGCCGCTCGGGCGCGACGCGGCGGTGACGACGCTGGCCGCAGGGGAGCGGGCGGCGGGCGGTTCCGGCCGGGCCTGGGAGGATCTCCTCAAGATCGAAGCGGGACTGGCGCGGTCCCTCGCCGCGGACGCCCCTGGCGCACTGGCAGCCGTGCTCGCCGACGACGGCCGGACCCTGCGCGACGGCCCTCAACCCGCCATCGGCCGCGCCGCCTTCAGCGAGAGCCTGCGGGCGGGACCGGCGAGCATCGAAGCGGTGCACCTCGGCGGCGGCATCTCGGCGGCGGGCGATCTTGCCTACACCTACGGCCGCGCCTCCTGGACGGAGACCGGCTCTCCGGTGCCCGGCCATTACGTCCGCGTCTGGCAACGCCGCGATGGCGGCTGGAAGCTGATCGTCGACACGATGATCGCCGACCCGCGGCCGCCGAAGCGCAAGCCGGCGCATGAACCCGCGGGGTAAGCCCCCCGCTCCGCGGCCGTCCCGGGCGCAGCCCCGCGCCCGGGACGGATGCTGCTGCCAAACCGCGGATTTGCGCGACGAAAACCGGCGCGGCCGACGCGCAAAGCCGCTACAAGGCCGTAACGACCAGGACGGACGAGAGATGGACACCTCCCTGCCCCGCCATCCCGCTGTGTTCCGGCAGGCGGTGAAGCTGACGCTCGGCGTCTGGTTCTTCACCTTCATCCTGTTCCTGATGCCGGTGGTGGTGGCGACCGGGCGCCTCCCCACCTTCGTCGTCAGCCTCGCCGCGATCTGCATCGCCTTCGGCATCCTCCTCTCGCTGCCGCTCTACTGGGCGGCGGCGCGGCTGCAGACCGCAGCGACATGGCTCAAGGTTTCCGGGGTGTTCGGCGCCGTCTGCTTCGTGGCGCTGGCCTTTTCCGCCTTCGACGCGCTGCTCGGCGGCGAGATCATCAAGCTGTTCATGAGCGGCCACCACATTCCACCCGACATCATCAACCGCACGGTGTCGAACTTCATCAGCTTCTCCTGGCTCTACGGCCTGCTCGGCACGATCTACGTGATCCTCCATACCCACGCGGCGATGCGCGAGCGCGAGCTGCAGCTGGTCGAGGCGCGCGCCCTCGCCCAGACGGCGCAGCTCACGGCGCTGCGTCTCCAGCTCAACCCGCATTTCCTGTTCAACACGCTCAACGCCATCTCCTCCCTGATCGTCACCGGCCGCAACCGGCAGGGTGAGGAGATGCTCGGCAAATTATGCGACTTCCTGCGCACGGCACTGGTCGCGGACAGCGACGGCACCACCACGCTGGGCGAGGAGCTGGAGACGCTCCAGACCTACCTCGAGATCGAGTCGGTGCGCTTCGGTGATCGGCTGACGGTCGACTTCGCCTGCCCGCAAGAGCTTGCCGACCTGCCGGTGCCCAACTTCATCCTCCAGCCGCTGGTCGAAAATGCGGTGAAGCATGCGGTCGCGCCGAGCACGCGGCCGGTGATCATCCGCGTCGCGGCCCGGCGGGAGGGCGGCGAGCTGCTGCTCAGCGTCAGCGACAATGGCGGCACGCCCGCGGCGGGGAAGACGGGCGGCACCGGCGTCGGCCTCGCCAACACGCGGCGGCGGCTTGAAGTGATTTACGGTCCGCGCGCGCGGCTGGAGGTGATCGCGCACGAGGAGGGGTTCATGGCCATCATCCGCCTCCCCGCCGCCGAGGCGCCGTCGCTGGGGCTGGTGGCATGACGGTGCTGCGCACCCTTTTGGTCGACGACGAGCCGCTGGCGCTGGAGCGGCTGCAGGTCTTCTTCGCCGACATCGCGGGCGCGGAAGTGGTCGGCACCGCCCGCAACGGCAAGGAAGCCGCCGACGCGATCGAGCGGCTGAAGCCGGACCTGGCGCTGCTCGACATCCAGATGCCGGAGCAGAACGGCCTTCGAGTCGCGGCCACCCTGCCGGAGGAGGCGCGGCCGGAGATCGTTTTCGTCACCGCCTTCGAGCAATATGCCCCCGACGCGTTCGAGGTGGAGGCGGCCGACTATTTGCTGAAGCCGGTGCGCTTCGACCGGCTGTGGCAGGCGGTCGAGCGGGCGAAACGCCGCAAGGAACTGCGCGCCATGGCCGGACGTGCGGCGGAGCTCGAGGCGAAGGCGGGAACCGCCGCAGTGCCTGCCCACCACGAGGACGGCCTGTGGGTGCCGACCCGCGCCGGCTCCGTCTTCGTCCCGACCGAGTCGATCGAATGGATCGAGGCGCAGCGCGACTATGTGATGCTGCACACGCCGACGCGAAGCCACATCCTGCGCATCTCGATGCGCGCGCTCGAGGAGAAGCTCGATCCCGCCCAGCTAATGCGCGTCCACCGCTCCGCTTTCGCGCGGCCGGCGAACGTCGTGGAGGTTCAGCGGCTCGGCCGGACCATCACCGGCCTCGTGCTTCGCGACGGCGCGGTCGTGCAGGTGGGGCCGAATTACTCGAAAGCCGTCGCCGAACGGCTGGCCATCCCGGTTTGAGACGGCCACGGCGCGGAAAAGCGCAAGCCGACGGGGCGGCGTGGAACGCAGGCTCATAACCTGAGTTACACGATCAGCCGGCGCACAGGGGCTCCGGCAGTGCCGGGAGCTGGCGCATGGACGGGGCGATGAGGCGCGTGCTGCTGGTCGAGGACGATCCGATCATCCTGCGCAGCACTGCCGAGACGCTCGCCGGCGGAGGCTTCGAAGTGCTGGAAGCGAGCGGCTACGACGAGGCGCTCGCCTTCCTGGCTTCCGGCCCGCAGCCGTCCCTGCTCGTCACCGACATCGATCTGGCCGGCGCGCCCGACGGCCTCGCCCTCGCCCGCTCCGCCGCCGCCCGATCGCCGGAGATGCGCATCGTCCTCGTCTCCGGACAGGTGCGCCCCGCAGGCGGCGAGTATCCGGAAAGGGCGATCTTCTTCACCAAGCCGTACCCGCCCGGCGCGCTCCTCACCATCCTCGAGGATGTCGAGGCCTGGTGAGGCCGCTTTCCAGGCGCGGGCGCCGCGCCTAACGATCGCGCCATGTCGGAGCTTCCCGAGCCAATTCCCGCGGCGACGCTCATCCTGATGCGCCCCGCCGCGGCCGGGGGAGCGCCCGAGATCCTGATGATCGAGCGCACCGCCGACATGGCCTTTGCGGCGGGCGCGCTCGTCTTCCCCGGCGGGCGGATCGATCCCGAGGACCATGCGGCCGCGGCGCGCCTGGCGCCGAACCTGCCGGACGCGGCCGCCCGCATCGCCGCGATCCGCGAGACGATCGAGGAAACCGGCCTCGCCCCGGCCCTCATACCGGCGCCCGATTCGGCGGGGGCCGCCGCGCTGCGCGAAGGCATGGCGCGGGGCGAGCGATTCGCCCCGCTGCTGGAGCGGCTCGGCACGGCGCCGGATTTCGACGCGCTCACGCCCTTCGCCCGCTGGTGCCCCAATTTCCGCGAGACTCGGCGCTTCGACACCCTCTTCTACCTCGCCGAGGCTCCCGAAGACGTCGCTCAGGCGCGGGTGCAGGAGGCGGAAGCGACTCGCTTGTTCTGGGCGAGCGCCGCGGCGATCCTGGCGGAGATCGACGCCGGCCGCGCCCACGCCATCTTCCCGACCCGGCGCAACCTGGAGCGGCTCGCCCGCTTCGGCTCGATTGGCGAGGCGCGCGCCGACGCCGCCGCGCACCCGGTGCGCAAGATCACCCCCTGGGTCGAGGAGCGGGACGGCAGCAAGTTCGTCTGCATCCCCACCGATGCCGGCTACCCGGTGACCGCCGAGCCCCTCGAAACCGCCCGCCGCCGCTGAGGCGCAACCTTGGCGCGGGCGAGGCGTCCTCGCCTCGCATGCCCTATCTGCGGTCGCTCAAGATCCTGATCGTCCTCGTCCTGCTCGGCTTCGGGGGCCTGCTGCTGTGGGGCTATGGCCGCAACCATCCCGAGGACCTGCCCTGGTCGGAGCTCGACCTCGGCCGGCCGGTCGGCGCGTTCACCGGACGCAAGCTCGCCGCGCTTCGGGATGAGCCCGGACGGTGCCGCGCCCTCCTCGGCCGCGCGGGGGTCCGCTTCACCGCCCTTCCGCCGCGCACCGGCGGGCAGTGTGGCTACAAGGATGCCGTCCGCTTTCGGACGGGCGGCGCGGTGCGGATCGGCTATCGGCCGGGCGACCTCGGCACCAGTTGCGCCGTCGCCGCCGGGCTCGCGCTGTGGGAATGGCATGTCGTCCAACCCGCCGCGCTCGAACAGTTCGGCACGAACGTGGTCGCGGTCGAGCATTTCGGCAGCTACAGCTGCCGCCGCATCTACGGCCGCTCCGAAGGAGTCTGGAGCGAGCATGCGACCGCCAACGCGGTCGACATCGCCGGCTTCCGCCTGGCCGACGGCCGCCGCGTTACTGTCGTTGGCAACTGGAAGGACTCGGGCGCGAAGGGTCGAGTCCTCCACCAGGTCCGCGACGGCGCTTGCCGCCTGTTCGCGACGACGCTTTCGCCGGACTATAACGCCGCCCACCGCGACCATCTCCACCTCGACCAGGCGTCGCGCGGGTCGACGGGATGGCGCGCCTGCCGCTGAGGTGGCCAAGTGCGGCATGCCTCCGAATCGGTTCGGCCCCACCCATGCGGATGAGGCCGAACGTTGCGCACCCGGCTGGCGCCGGCGCGCGGGCAGATTGGGCCGCCTTAACTGAGGTGGCGGGAAAGGTGCTTGTTCATCTCGAACATCGACGACTTGTCGGAGCCGAACACCTTCTTGAGCTTGTCGTCGGCGAGAATTTCCCGCTTGTTCTCCGGGTTCTGGAGGTTGTTCTTGCGGATGTGATCCCACACCTTGCTGACCACCTCGCTGCGCGGCAGCGGGTCCGGACCGGTGATCGCCGCCAGGTCCGCCGACGGCGTGACCGGCCGTGCCAGTCCGCCCCGAGCTCCGCCGCCTGAAGTACCCTTAGCCATGGAAATACCCTCCCTGTCGAATCTGAGTGCTGATAAGCCTCAAACGCCCGGCGAGCGCAAGGGCTTCCTCAGAGGAAATCGCGCTGCCGCCCGCTTTGACCCGTCCACCGCGAAAATGATGTGGATCAAGTTGCGCGGTCGCGGCCGAACGGCACGATCTTGTTCGCCGCATCGTGGCCGATGTCCGCTCGCCCGAGATAGGCGATGCCGGACCGCAGGCACCAGTAGCGGACGACCTCCTCCTCCGTCTCGCCGAAGTCGGGATCGTTCTCCGGCACCTCGCTGCACCGGCCGAGGCGGATTCCCGCCACCTCCCGGACCGCCGGGTTGCCGCTGATGTGGAACATCGCCCGGTCGGTCCGGTACATATGCTCGGAAACGTCCTCGATCATCAGCAGGTGCCCGGCGAGGTCGGGCTGCAATGGCGTCCCGAGCAATTGGCTGAAGACGGTGATGTTGAAGGCGAGGGCCGGTTCCTCCCCTAAATTCGGCTCCAGCGCGTCGGCAGCGCTGCGCGTGAGCCACTCCAGCGCGCGGCGGACCGCGTCCCCGCCGCCGTCGCGCCGGATGTCCTGTGGCATCGGCCCATGGGCAACCTGCGCAAGGCCGGCGCGGTAGAGGCCGGCGAGCATGAAGCCGGCGTCGCTGTATCCGAGATATGCCTTGTCGCGCGCCGCCGGGCCGAGCCGCGCCAGCACTTCCTCGGCGATGCGGCACGATCCGTAGCCGCCGCGGGCGAACCAGACGGCGTCGACGGCAGGATCGTTGGCGACCTCGACGAAAGCGTCGGCCCGCAGCCGGTCCTCCCCCGCGAAATGACGGTGGGTCACGAAGCATTGCGGGTGGAAGACGAGCTCGGCGTCGGGGAAGTCCAGCGCAGCGAGCGCCGTCACGCAATCGGCGGTCTCGGCGAGGATCGGCGTGCTCGGGGCGACGATTCCGATCCGCAATCCACTGCTCCTACGGTTTGAAATGGCCGCGCGACCTCAATAGGGCGGCGCGATGGCCCACACCAAATCCTATTTCTTCTGCGGCATCGGCGGGAGCGGCATGCTCCCGCTCGCCACGATCGTGCGGGCGCAGGGCGCTGAGGTCGCGGGCTCCGACCGCTCGCTCGACCAGGGCCGCCTCGGCGACAAATTCGCCTTCCTCGAGCGCCAGGGGATCGTCCTCTACAAACAGGACGGGAGCGGCATCCGGGACGCCCGGCAGATCCTCGTCACCTCCGCCGCCGTCGAGGAGACGATTCCCGACGTCCAGGCCGCACGGCGGCTGGGCCTGGCCCACCTGACGCGGCCGCAGCTTCTCGCCCAGCTGTTCAACGAGGCGGAGCTGAGCATCGCGGTCGGCGGGACCAGCGGCAAATCGACAGTCACCGGCATGATCGCCTGGATCCTGCGGGAGACGGGGCGGGACCCGACGGTGATGAACGGCGCGGTGATGAAGAATTTCGCAACCGAACACGCTCCCTTCGCGAGCGCGCTGGTCGGCCGCGGCGGCGCGTTCGTCAGCGAAGTGGACGAAAGTGACGGATCGATCGCCCTCTACCGGCCCAGGATCGCGGTGCTCAACAATGTGAGCCTCGACCACAAGAGCATGGACGAGCTGCGTAGCCTCTTCCGCGACTTCCTCGGCAGGGCCGGCACCGCAATCGTCAACCTCGACGACCCGGAGACGGCGGAGATCGGCCAGGCGGCGCACAGCGGCCGCCTGGTCACGTTCAGCCTCCTGCGCGACGACGCGGACCTGCTCGGCCGCGACATCGCCGAGGAGCCGCTCGCCGTCCGTTTCACCGTCGTCGCGGACGGCGAGAGGGCCGAGGTCCGCTTACAGGTCCCCGGGCGCCACAACGCTGCCAACGCGCTCTCGGCGATCGCCGCCGCCCGCGCCGCCGGACTGGGCCTGCGAGAGGCGGCCGATGCCCTGGCGGGCTTTACCGGTCTCCGCCGGCGGTTCGAGGTGGTCGGCACCCGGGGTGGCATCACCGTCATCGACGATTTCGGCCACAACCCCGACAAGATCGCGGCGACGCTCAGGACGCTCCACGCCTTCCCCGGCCGCCTCCTCGTCCTCTTCCAGCCGCACGGCTACGGCCCCCTCAGGACCATGCAGGACGAGCTAGTGGCATGCTTCCGGGACAATCTGGCGCCCGAGGACGTCCTGATCCTCCCGGACCCGGCCTATTTCGGCGGGACGGTCGAACGGGCGGTGACCAGCGCCGACATCGTGGACGCGGTCCGCGCTTCGTGCCGCACCGCGGAGCACATCGCGGATCGCGCCGAGGCGGGCCGGCGACTCGCGGCGCTCGCGCAGCCGGGGGACCGGATCGTGATCATGGGCGCGCGGGACGATACGCTGAGCGACTTCGCCCGTTCGGTCCTCGAAAGCCTCTGAAGCAAACGAAAACGGCGGACCCGAAGGCCCGCCGTTCCGTGTTCGCGTTGGGGTGCGTGTCAGCCGGCGACGGTGACGTCGACCTTCTCGACCCACTCGGGGAAGAAGACCGGCTCCCGGTTCGACCAGCCCGGCGCCGTGGCGGCGGCTTCGCTGATCGACTGGAGGAGCGTGCGGCGCTTCTCGGGATGGAGGTGCGGTAGCGCGGCGGCGGCGCAGAAGGCGCCGGGCAGCCACGGCCGCACCGAAGCGCCGATCAGCCGCTCGTAGAGGAAGCGGTAGGAGGCGAAGTCGGGAAGCCGGCCCTGCCCCAGGTCGAAGGCGCTGATCGTGACCAGCGGGCCCATCAGCGGCTCCATCGCGTCGAGGCCCGAATCGTCGGGAACGTTGGCGCGGATGTGATCGAGGCGCTGGTAGATGCGGTCCTGGGCGCGGATGCTCGCCGCCTCGGCGACGTCGCGCGACCAGCGGCGGAGCGCATCGCGCCGGTGAAGGCCGACGTCGAGCGAGCGGCGGATGTAGCGCTGCGTCGCCGCCGCGAAACCTGCAAATTCCTTCATCTCTACCAGCGTCAGGGCGCCGTCGGCTGGCTTTGTGTTGGTCGCCATGATCCCCACACTCCTCTTACCCCGGCGGAGATCATGCCCATGAAACGGTTACGGACCGCTTAACCAAATCCCCGCTCCCCATTCAGAAATGAATCAGAAGTCGAATCCACCCGCAACGGAAATCGGGCGGGGCGGAAAACAGGCGGCGCGCCACTGTCGCATCCGGGACACAGGGCCGGAGCAGGAATGGCGGAAAAGCTAGATTTTTTCGGTGGCGCACCGACTTTTCCACATTTTTCTTGCGCAGGGGCTTGTGCGGCCGAATCGTCAGTCGGTGCGAGTCACGTCGCGGGCGAACGCGGCGACGTCGACGAGAACCGGCGCCTTGCGGCGGAACGGGCGGGCGAACGCGGTCAGCAGGCCGACATGCCCGAGCTTCGGGTAAACCCGAGTCCGCACCGCCACCCCCTGTTCCGACAGCAGCATCGCGAGCTTGACGCTGTTCGCCGGCAGGACGAGCTCGTCGGCCCCGCCCGCGGCGAGCAGCGCCGGGGGATCGTCGGGCGACGCGAAGTTGATCGGCTGTGTCGCGGGGAGATCCGGCGCCTGCGCGAACGCCGCCTCGGTCACCGCGTGGTCGAGCGGCAGGAAATCATACGGCCCGGCGAGGCCGGCGAAGCCCTTCACCGCCGCACGGTCGGCACCGAGCCATTGCGGGTCCAGGCTCAGCATCGCGGCGTTGTAGGCCCCGGCCGAATGACCGACGAGGACGATCCGATCCGGATCGCCGCCGAGCTCCACCGCGTGCCCGCGCAGCCAGTGGACGGCGGCGGCATTGTCCTCGAGGAAGCCCGGGAACCGCACCTCCGGCACCAGCCGGTAATCGGGCACCGCGACTAGGAAGCCCTGCACGGCGAGCGCCCGCGCGGCAAAGGCGTAGCCGTCCTTGCTGCCGGAATTCCACGAGCCGCCATACAGCCAGACGATGATCGGCAGCCGCGCCCCCGCGGCGGTGCCGCGCGGCGCATAGACGTCCAGCTTGCCGCGTCTGCCCGGCGCATAGCGCAGGTCGCGGGCCAGAAGCAGCGAGCCTTTGTCCTTCGCCACCACCGCGTCGAAGGCGGAGAGCGCCGAGCAGCCGGACATGAGCAGCGACAAGGGAAGAAGCCAACGCAGCGACATAGGCCGGCCTATAGCCGCGGCGGGATGAACGGTGGAAGCATTTGCCCGCCTGCCGCGTTGCCCCACGTGAACCAGCACGAGGAGCTTATCGATGCGCGAGAATAGCGGCGGCGGAAAGAGCAGCAACAACACCGGCAACCCAACGCTCAAGGACCATGAGCGGGCCAAGGGCACGTCGGGCGCAGCCATTCACGGCAACAAGAAGGTCGATGCGGAGCCGAGCCGGACCAGCGCCCGCAAGCACCAGAACAGCTGAGCCGCAGACGGCGCGGTTCAGTAGAGGCCAATGGCCCCCTTGAGCGCGTCGAACATGGCCTGGGTGCGGTAGCCGACGCCGGCCTTGAACACGAACGGCATCCGGTCGAGCGCGGAGGCGTCGCGGACCGGATCGCCGTCGATCAGGACGAGGTCCGCCCGCTTGCCGACCTCCACGGATCCGACGTCGCGGTCGCGGCCGAGGTAGCGGGCACCGTTCAGCGTCGAGATGCGCAGCGCCTGCGGGAAGGTGAAGCCCGCCTCGACGAGCAGCTGCACCTGCCGCCGGCCGGACCAGCCAGGAACGACCCCGCCGTAACCCGTCGGGTCCGTCCCCGCGAGGAGGGTCCCGCCCATTCCCACGAACCTCCTCTCCATCCGCATCAGCTTCGGCAGGAAGGCCCTCCACATCGCCGTCCCCGGCGCGGAGGAGACCGCCTTCCAGGTCTGTTCGTAGGCGGTGCGAAGCTGCGGCGTCAGCAGCGCCCGCGCCGCCTCCGGCGCCTGCGGCCGCCCCGGCGTGAAGGTCTCGAAGACGGTGAGGGTCGAGGTCAGCGCCACCTTGCGCGCGATCAGCGTAGTCATCAGCGCGCCGATCTCCGGCCCGTCCGGATCGAGGGCGTTGAGCGACGCAAAGGTGTCGACCTGGCTCGGGCACTCGTCCGGCTTCTTGTCCTTCACGAAGTCGGTCGCGGTGGCGAAGCCGTGCTCGAGATTGTCGATGCCCATCGCCGCCGCCTCGCCGTAGGTGATTGAGCAGAGGTGGCCGGTGAGCTTCAGGCCGTGCTTGTGCGCCGCACCGATGGCCGCCTCGAGCTGGGCCCGCGTGAGGAAGTTGTAGGCCTTGAACGAGGTCGCCCCCGCCCCGGCCCAATAGTCCACCGTCCGCGCCGCGTCGGCCGGATCCTTGAGCGACGCCATCTTCGCCGACAGCAGCCGCGTGCCTTCCAGGTACGGCCCAGTCGCGTCGACGTCCGGCCCCGGCTGCTCGCCGCGCTCGATCGCGCGAGCGGTGTTGATGTCGCCGTAGGGCGCGAGGCTGCCGCCCGTCCTCAGCGTGGTCGTGCCGCCGGCCAGATAGAGGCGCGAGAAGCTGTAAGGATATTCGGAATATTCGCCGCCCATCGGCGCTGGGTAGAAGAAATGCTCGTGCACCATGACGAAGCCCGGCAGCAGCGTCTTGCCGCGGCCGTCGATCACCGTCGCGCCCCTCCCCGCCTCGACCCTTCCGATGGCGGCGATCCTGCCGCCGCGCACCAGCACCGAGACGTCCTGTAGCGGCGCCGCGCCGGTGCCGTCGACCAGCTGGACATGCTCGAACAGCAGGTCGCCGCCCGGATAGGCGACGAAGGCGGCGTCGGCGGGCGCGAACTTGGCGACGGCCGGCGGCGCCGGCGGGGACGGGGGCGCCGCGGCGAGGAGCAGAGCAAGTGCGGCGAGTCTCTTCATGGGGATCCCTCCTTCACCCCATGATCCTATCACCCTCGCGGGCTACGGCCCAATGTCGTGAACGTGCGTCTGAACGCGCTGGCGAACGGCGCCGCCGAGGCCGAGCGCGGCCGCGAGCTTGTCGTCCCAGGCATAGGGGTCGGTGCGGAAGACCACCCGCGATCCGTCCCAAAAGGCGCTGTGGTAGAGGAGGCGCACGGGGATCTTCGCCTTGAGCGGGACCGGCGTCTCCTTGCCCGTCGCGAGCGCCTTGTCGAAGGCCTCGAGCACGCCGTCGTGGCTGGCGATCAGGCGCGCGAACTCGATCGCATTCTCCACCCGCGCACAGCCGTGGCTGGCGTGCCGCTCGGTCGAGGCGAACAGCGCCTTGGCGGGCGTGTCGTGGAGGTAGATCTGGTGCGGATTGATCAGGTCGAACTTGACCAGCCCAAGCGCCGATTTCGGCCCCGGCTCCTGGACGAGGCGCCCGTTTTTCGTCGTGATGTGCTCGCGCGCCATATACGCCGCCCCCTTGGGCAGGATCTCCTCCTCGGCGATCGACTCCGGCACCGTCCACGGCGGGTTGGCGACGAGGCGGACCATCGGGGAGCCGAGCTCCGGCGTCTCCCATTCAGTCTGGCCGACGACGACCCGGCGGGTGTCGACGCGCTGCCCGTCGCGCCAATATTCGAGGAACGCCCCGGCCGTGTTTACGTCGATGCGCGTTCCCGGCTGGTTGCGCTCCAGCCAGCGCCGCCGCTCGAGGTTGACGGCGAGGATGCGGGCACGGTCCTTCGCGCCGGTGTTGAGCGCCTCGAGCGTCGAATTGCCGATCACTCCGTCCGCTTCGATGCCGTAATCCGCCTGCACCCGCGACACCGCCTTGGCGATCTCGGCGGAGTAGCGGTCGCTGGCCGGCGCCGCTTTCGCCTGCGCCTTGCCCTTGGCCTGAGTCTGTTGCGGCTGCGGCTGCGGCTGCTCGGGCGGCAGGTAGCCGTTGCTGCGCAGAGCCGCAGCGATTAGCGGCACGCGCGGGTCGCGGTCGCCGACCTCGATCTTCTTGCCCGGCTGGATCGCCTGCCTTTGCTCCGCGGCCGCGCGCCGGCGGTAGGCGAGATAGGCGTCGGAGAGCGCCTTATACTCCGGATCGGACGGCGCGAGGCTCGCGAGCCATGCCCGCACGCCCCCCTGCCCAGTCGCCTGCGCGAGGCCCGCGACCACGTCCGCCTGATGCATCGGCACGGTATAGACTTCGAACACCTTGCGCGGATCGACAGCGCCGGTGGCGAGCGCCTGCGCGTAATTGAGCGCCGCGAGCGTCAGCCCCGCCTCACGCTCGGCCGGGCTGCCGTCCTTTCTTGCTTCGTCCAGAAAGGCTTTGGAATCGATCGCGTGGCGTTCGGAATCGGCAAAGGCGGCGGTCAGCTCTTGGGCCAGCTTGTCGCTCCACACCGGAGCCCATGCCCGGGCTTCGTAGAAGCGGCGCACCCGCTCGTCGGACACCGCGGCCCTCAGCGCCTCGGGGCTGACCTGCTTCGCGTTGACCTCGACGGACTGATCGGAGCCGCCCCCTCCGGATTGGCCACAGCCGGCGACCGTCACGGCCGCCAGCGACACGCACAGCATGAATCGACGCATCTACACATCCCGAACCGGAGAGAAGGACGCCCGCTGAACGCCTCCCCCTGACGATCCGATCCATGTTAAGTTCGCCGGACATCGTCGGTCTGCCCCTGTGTGCTGTGCCAGCCACAGCGATGTGCCGCGGCGCCGGGTTGGAGCGGCCGGCGTGCGTCACGCTTGCTGGCCGGTATCGCGGGACAGGTAAGCCTCAGGCCGACTGCCGTCCCCTTTCGGCACAGGCGGAATTGGGGGGCAGCATGGTAGCAACAAATGAAGCTATCTGACGCTAGCGCGCAGTCTCGGACGCGTGGGAAAGCTGGCGTAACAGTGCTTGGAACCTTCATCGTAGACACTTTTCTGGACGCGCTTCGCTGGCGCGGCCGGGACGGCGCGTGCGTCGCGATGCTGCTGCTCAGCGCCTCGTGCGTGCCGCTGCGGGCCTCACCGGAGCCGGTCTTCGAGCAGGTGCGGATCGCGAGGGCCGAAGCGCAGCAGCTAGCTCCGCCGCCCGCCGCGATCCCGCCCGAGCCGGAGCCGATGGTGCTGAAGCCGGTTTCCCCGACCGACGCCGCCGCTATCAACGCTTCGATTCCGCTCTCCACCGCCCCCGATCCCCGCGCTGCTTCCGTCGTCTTCCGCGCGAGCTCGGCGGTCGACCAGGAGCGTTCGCTCCAGTGCCTCGCCGAGGCGATCTATTACGAGGCACGTTCGGATCCCGAGGAAGGGCAGCGCGCAGTCGCGCAGGTCGTGCTGAACCGCGTCCGCCACCCGGCTTACCCGAACAGCGTCTGCGGCGTCGTCTACCAGGGGCCGATGCGCGCCGGCGGCGGCTGCCAGTTCACCTTCACCTGCGACGGCTCGCTCGCCTCCCCGCCCGGCGGCTACGCCTGGGCCCGCGCCCGCCGCATCGCCGCGGCCGCGCTCGCCGGGTCGGTCTACGCGCCTGTCGGCCATGCCACCCACTACCACACGCAGCAGGTGGTGCCGCTCTGGGCGTGGAAGCTGGTCAAATCGGCGGTGATCGGATCGCACAGTTTCTATCGCCTGCAGGGCGCCTGGGGTGCCCCCGGCGCCTTCCGCACCCGCTATGCCGGCCGCGAGCCGTCTCCCGCGACGATCATGGCGACGCGGCTGCCGGTGACCGTGCCGAAGCTTGGGGTCGGCAACGCGATGCCGATCGACCTCGCCGCCTTCGCCGCCCCGTCCTACACCGCGCCCGCGCCACCGGCGGCAGCCGCGGCAGGCACGACGCTGCAAGCAGACAACGACCTGCCCGAGTCCGGTATCCGCCCCGAATACCGCAATTCCGGCCGCTGGCTCATCGACCCGCCGGCACCGGCCGCGACCCGCTGAGCGACGGCTCCTGCGCTAGCGGCGCCGCGCCTGCGACTCGGCGCGGATGCCGCGGAATTCGGAGGATTGGCGCCACTCGGGCCATTCCGGGCTGAAGGCGAGCTGGCGGCCGATCGTGTAGAAGAGGGCCACATCCTGGGCGGCGCCGCGCCAGTCGTAATCGGGCCGCCACTCGTCGCAGGTCTGGTGGTAGCAATTGGCGGTGAATTCGGTGACCCAGCGGTCCCCCGCCTCGCGCCCGCCACTGACCAGGTCGACGCCGCCGCCGAGCGCCATGATCAGGAGCACCGGGACGCCGCGCTTGGCAAAGGCGAAATGGTCCGCGCGGTAGAACAGACCGCGCTCGGGGCGCGCGTCGGGCGTGACGGTGCGGTTCTGGCGGCGGGCTGCGGCGTCCAGCATGTCCTCGAGCTGGCTTTGGCCGCGGCCGATCAGCACGACGTCGCGCGCCGGGCCGTTGGGCTGCAGCGTGTCGAGCGTGAGGTTGGCGACCGCCGTCTCGAACGGGAAGACCGGGTTCGCCGCATAATGCTCGGCGCCCAGGAGGCCGCGCTCCTCGGCGGTCCACGCGGCGAAGACGAGGGTTCGGTCCGGCCGCGGCCCGGCCTTGAAGACGCGGGCGAGCTCGAGCACGCCGGCAATGCCGGACGCGTCGTCGAGAGCGCCCGGCCGCACCCTCTTGCCGCGCGCGTCGGGTGCGCCGATGCCATAGGCGTCCCAATGGCCGGCGAACCAGACGGTCTCGTTCGGGCGCTTTGAGCCCGTGATCTTGGCGAGCACGTTGTGGCTTTCGACGCGGCTCGCCTCCACTCCGAAATCGGCCGAGAAGCGGGCGCCGAGGTCGATCGGCCGGAAGGCCGCGGTTCGGGCTTGGCGCTTCACCGCCTCGAAATCATGCCCGGCGCGGCGGAACAGGTCCTCCGTAACCGGCCGCTGGATCCAGCCCTGCAGCAGCACAGGCTGCTGCGCGCCGGGCTTGAGGACGATGTTGTAATTCTCGCCGGCAGGCGCCTGGACCGTGTTCCAGCCGTAGCCGGCGCCGGCGGTCTCGTGGACGACGAGGGCGGCGATCGCGCCGCGCCGGGCGGCCTCCTCGAACTTGTACGACCAGCGGCCGTAATAGGTCATCGCCTGCCCGCCGAACCGGCCCGCCACCGCATCGCCCGGCGCCGCTTCGAAATCGGGATCGTTGACGAGGAACACGGCGACCTTGCCCTTGAGATCGACGCCCTTGAAATCGTCCCACTGGCGCTCGGGTGCCGAGACGCCGTAGCCGACGAAGACCATCGGCGCTCCGTCGACCCGGGCGCGGTCGATCTCCCGCACCGTCGAGAGGTAGACGTCGTCCGGGAAGCGCAGCGGGATGCGCTCGCCGCCGCGGTCGACCGACACTTTGCCGGACTTCTGCAGCTGCGTGCGGATCAGCGGGACGCGCTGGAGATAGGTGCCGTTGTCCCCGGCCGGCTCCAGCCCGAGCTGGCGGAACTGTTCGGACAGGTACGCCATCGTCCTCGCCTCGCCCGCCGTGCCGGGGGCGCGGCCCTCGAATTCCTCGGACGCGAGGGTGCGGGTGATGATCGAGATTCGGTTTGGATCGATGATCCCGGTGGCGGAGGCGTCGGCGGTCCGCTCCGCCGTGGAGGCACAGGAGGCCAGCGCGAGGGCGGCGAAGAGGATGGCAGCTTTCATGGCGGGCTCCGGTGGCTCTCAGCCCTAACCCGCCGACGGGCCGCGAGTTGCGCCTCAGCCGCCGGCGCAGACGCGAGGCTCTTATGCATGACCCATCCCCCCGCCCACCCGCCATCGCCCAGCGATGGCGGCATGCCGATGGAGGGCGGAGCGTCACCTCCCCTGCGGGGCTGCGGGCCCGGTCGGCATCATGTGATTTCGAGGCGTGCGCCGCCGCTTTTGCCGGCGATAACGTCTTGTTAGAAGTAAATGGCCCATCTTCGCCGGCGCAACGGCTCTCGTTGCTGCCAGGGGGAAATCAATCATCATGCCGATCAAGCTGAGTGCGGCGCCGCTGAGCGCCGACGACCGGTTCACCTTTTCGGAAACGGCCGCGACGAGCGCCTTGATCCTCGACGTCCGCGCCAACGACGGCAAGAATGCCGGCAAGACGCTCTACGCGCTGGACAACGGCCAGTCGGCGGACCTGGCTAATGGCGACGCGATCGCCGCGACCGGCGATCGCAGCGCGCTCGGCGCGAGCATCTCGATCACGGCGAACGGCACCGTCCGCTACGACCCGGCGGCGATAAGCGCCCTCATCGATGCGCTCGCGCCCGGACAGATTCTCGAGGACAGCTTCCTCTACGCGCTCCAGACCTCGACGACTGCGGGCCAGTGGTCGACGGTGCGAATCACCTTCACCGGCACCAACGACGTGCCGGTCGCCACCGCGGACGTCGCCGCCCTCCCCGAAGGGAGCGTGCTCAGCGGCAATGTCGGCAGCAACGACCGCGATGTCGACAACGGGGCCATCCTCTCCTTCGCTCCGGCGGCGGGCCCCCTGCCCGCCGGCTTCAGCATGAATTCGAGCGGCGGCTGGACCTTCAACGCCAACGACTCCGCCTATGACGGCCTGGCCGCCGGGCAGGTACAGACGCTGGTCGTGGGCTACACCGTTACCGATCAATATGGCGCCAGCGCAGGATCGTCGCTGACGATCAAGATGACCGGCACCAACGACGCGCCCGTGGCCGAAGCGGGCGGCGGCGCTGTCGACGAGGGCAGCCGAATCGCGGGGCAAGCCTATGCAAGGGACGCCGACAGCGGCGCGGTGCTGAGCTACGCGGTGGCGGGCGAAGCGCCGGCCGGGTTCACGCTGGCCGCGAACGGCGCCTGGACCTTCGACGCCCGCCATTCGAGCTACAACAGCCTCGCCGCGGGCGAGGTGCGCACGGTGGTGCTCAACTACACCGCAACGGATCAGCATGGCGCGAGCAGCGCTTCGACCATCAGCGTCAAAGTAACGGGCACCAACGACGCGCCGGTCGCCGAGCCCGCCAGCGCGGGCGTTGCCGAGGATGCGCGGGTGACGGGACAGCTCAGTGCCACCGATGCAGACGGCGGCGCGGTGCTCACCTATGCGGTGGCGGGCGAAGCTCCGGCCGGGTTCGCCCTGGCCGCGAACGGCGCCTGGACGTTCGACGCCGATCACCCGGTCTACGACAGCCTCGCCGTGGGCGAGGTGCGCACGGTGTTGCTGAACTACACCGTGGCCGACCAGCATGGTGCGAGCAGCGCTTCGAGCGTCAGCGTGACCGTAACCGGAACCAACGATGCGCCCGTAGCCGAGGCGGCCAACGCGGCAGTGACGGAGGATGCGCAAGTTGCCGGTCGGCTCAGCGCAAACGATGCCGACGGTGGCGCGGTGCTGAGCTATGCCATCGCCGGCGAAGCTCCGGCGGGGTTCGCGCTGGCGGCCAACGGGGCGTGGACCTTCGATGCGACCGATCCCGCTTACCGGGGGCTGGCAGCCGGTCAGGTGCAAACCGTTGCGCTCAACTATACCGTCACCGACGAGCATGGCGCGAGCAGCGGCTCGACGCTGACCATTCGAGTCACCGGGACGAACGATGTTCCCGTCGCCGAGGCGGCGAGCGCAAACGTCGCTGAGGATGCGCGAGTGACGGGGCAGCTCAGTGCCAGCGATGCCGATGGTGGCGCGGTACTGAGCTATGCGCTCGTCGGCGACGCTCCGGCGGGCTTCACGCTCTCAGGTAACGGTGCCTGGACCTTCGATGCTGCCGATCCCGCTTACCAGGGACTCGCCGCAGGGGAGGTGCAGACGCTCCTGCTCGACTACACGGCCACCGACGAGCACGGCGCAAGCAGCGGCTCGACGCTGACCATCCGAGTCACCGGCACGAACGATGCGCCCGTCGCCGAAGCAGGGAGCGCGGGCGTCGCCGAGGATGCGCAGCTGTCGGGCCAGTTGAGCGCCAGCGATGCCGATCGAGGCGCCGTGCTGAGCTACGCGCTCGTCGGCAGTGCTCCGGCGGGGTTCGTGCTTGCGAGCGACGGCGCCTGGACGTTCGATGCGAGCGAGTCCGCCTACCAGGGCTTGGCGGCGGGCGAGGCGCGGACACTCTCGCTCGACTATACCGTCACCGACGAGCACGGCGCGAGCAGCGCTTCCACGCTGGCGATCGAGGTGACCGGCACCAACGATGCGCCCGCCGCCGAGGCGGCGAGCGCGGCGGTGGCCGGGGATGGGCGGGTAGCGGGGCAGCTCGGCGCCAGCGATCCCGACGCCGGTGCGGTGCTGAGCTATGCCTTGGTCGGCGAGGCCCCGGCGGGGTTCACCCTGGCGGGCGACGGCGCCTGGACCTTCGATGCCGGTCAGCCGGGCTACGGCAGCCTGGCCGCCGGCGAGGTGCAAACCGTTGCGCTCGACTATACCGTCACCGACGAGCACGGGGCGAGCAGCCGCTCGACGCTGACCCTCGAAATCACCGGCACCAACGATGCGCCCGCCGCCGAGGCGGCGAGCGCGGCGGTGGCCGAGGACGGGCTGGTGAGCGGGCGTTTCAGCGCCAGCGACGTCGATCACGGCGTGACGCTCAGCTTCTCCCTCGACGGAGACGCACCCGCAGGCTTCACCCTGTCCGCCGACGGGAGCTGGACCTTTGACGCCCGCCACGTCGATTACCAGGCTTTGGGGGCGGACGAGACGCTTTCGCTCAGCGTCGCCTACCGGGTCACTGACGAACATGGGGCCAGCACCACCTCGACGCTGTCCCTGACCGTCACCGGCACCAACGACGGGCCGGTCGTACTGCTTCCCGCCACTCGGCCGGAAGTGGCGGAAGGTCAGTCGATCGGCGGCAAGCTGCTCGCAACCGACGCTGACGCCGGCGCGACTTTCCTCTTCGCCCTCGACGGCACGGCACCTGCGGGCTTCGCGCTGGTCGCGGACGGGAGCTGGACCTTCGACGCCTCGGGCGGTGCTTACGACCATCTCGCCGCCGGCGAGACGCTGCTCATCGAGCTGCCCTTCACGTCCACCGACGAGCATGGCGCCACTGGCGCGGCGCGCCTGGTCGTCTCCGTTACCGGCACCAATGACGGCCCGACCCACAGCGGCACCCCTGTCGTCCTCCCCGGCGGTCTCGAGGACACCCCCTACTCCTTCGGCCTCGCCGAGCTGCTCGCCGGCTGGAGCGATCCCGACGGGGATCCGCTCTCCGTCGGCTCGATCAGCGTCAGCAGCGGCTCGATCAGCGTCAGCGGCGGCACCGTCACCTACACACCCGTCGCGGACGCGAGCGGCCCGGTGACGATCAACTACCAGGTCGCCGACTCGCACGGCGCCGCCAGCGCCGCGAGCGCCAGCTTCACCGTGGCGGCGGTAAACGACGCCGCGGTGATCGGCGGGACGCGGACCGGCAGCGTCACCGAGGCGGCTCTGGGCAATGCGGGGGTTCCCACGTCCAGCGGGCAGTTGACGATCGCCGACAAGGACAGCCCGGCCAGCTTCCGCGCCGTCACCGACCAGCAGAGCCTGTCCGGCTACGGCACCGTCTCGCTCACCGCCGCCGGCGCCTGGACCTACAGCCTCGACAACAAGGCGGCGGCGGTCGAGCGGCTGGCGACGGGGCAGACCGTCACCGACAGCTTCTGGGCGGTCGCCGCGGACGGAACCCAGTCGCTCGTCACGATCACGGTGCGCGGCGCCAACGACTTCACCGCGCCGAGCGCGTCCACCGCCATGTGGGGCGACCCCAACGACCAGGAGGTCGTTCAGGGCGGCTGGGGCTATGCCGACCAGGTCGTCTTCGGCACCGAGGGTGCGGACCGGATCGTCACCAACGACGGCAAGGACCGCATCTACGGCAAGGGCGGCAACGACGAGCTTTACGGCTACAACGGGGACGACCTCATCTTCGGCGATGCCGGCGACGACCAGCTCTTCGGCCAGGTCGGGAACGACCAGCTCATCGGCGGCATCGGCAACGACGTCATCTATTTCGGCTCGGGGCAGGACATCGGCTCGGGCAGCGCCGGCAACGACATCATGTACGGCGGCTCCGGCGCCGACGACTTCAGCGGCAATGAGGGCGACGACGTGCTGATCGGCGGCTGGGGACGCGATTATACCCAGGGCGGCGCCGGCGCCGACCGCTTCGTCTACCTCGACCTGCGCGACACCAACGACATCCTCGAGGATTTCGTGTTCGGCGTCGACACGCTCGACTTCTCCGCGCTGGATGCGAATGCGGCGGTGGCGGGCGACCAGGCTTTCGCCTGGGGCGGGCTCGATCCGCGCGCGAACGGCGTGTGGATGACGCAGGTCGGCAGCACCGTCACCTTCTATGCGGACACGGACGGCAACGTTGCGACGGCGGAGTTCATGGTGGTGATCTCCGGCACCTCGCTGGCCTCGTTCGATCAGGCTCCGGCGAGCATCCTCTTCTAGGCCTGCAGGCGGCGGGCCTCGGCGATATGCTGCGGCTGGGCGTCGCCGGCAGGTAAGGTGGATGCCGGTTCAAGTCGGGTATGACGGGCTGGGCCGCGGCTGCGTGCCCCTGCCCCCGATGCGCCCCGGCCATGGGGAGAGCCGGGGCGCGCGGCGGCGTTGAACTCGTACGCCGGCCGCAGATCGGACGCGCGGCCGCGGAGGGCGGGGCATGTTTGCCTCCGCCGCCCGGGGACCGACGCAGCCGATTTCAGAAGATGAAGTCGGCGTAGCTGAGCTGCGCGGCGCCGACCCCGCTGACGATGAGGTGGCCGGCGTCCCAGGTGACGACGGCATTGCCGTTCGCGTCGTTGCCGATGTGGAGGTCGCGGAAGGTCTCGCCGCCGTCGATCTTGATCCGGTCGACGCCGTCCTGGAAGTCGGTGATGACGTCGCGGCCGTTATTCCCTTCCTCGAACTCGAAGATGTCCGCGCCGGCGCCGCCGGTCAGACGGTCGTTGCCGGTGCCGCCTTCCAGCGTGTCCCGGCCGGCGCCGCCGTTCAGGACGTCGTCTCCCGAATCGCCTTCGAGCTCGTCGTTGCCGGCCTCGCCGTAGAGCCGGTCATTGCCTTCCTCGCCGCGCAGCCGGTCTTGGCCGTCGCCGCCGTAGAGGATGTCCGCGCCCCAGCCGCCGCGCAGCTCGTCATTGCCGCCGAGGCCGTAGAGCGTGTCGTTGCCGCCGCGCCCCTCGATCCGATCGTCGTAAGCCGTGCCCCGGATCACGTCGTTCGCCGAACTGCCTTCAAACCGCGCCATTTTCGTCTCCCTGAGTTTGCGGTGGAACAACAGGACTACGGATCGGCGGGAGGCTTATTCCCGGGCCGGCGAAATTTTCTTCGCGCGGGGCTGGAGCGACGATTTGGCGGCGACGCTGAGGGCGCGGAGGCGCGGCAGGGTGGCGGAGCCGGCGGGAAGGGCCGCGAACAGGGTGAGCTCGCGGATGCTGCCGTTCGAATAGAGGGTGGAGCGGCGGCGGACATAATGGCCGACTTCGGGGGACCAGTCCCACTCGATCCGTTCGGCAAGCCGCATCGAGGAGGAGGAATAGCGCTCGCAGCGGATCGGCAGCGCGCGGAAGGTGCCGGCCGGGACGGCGGTCTGCGTCTCCCGACCGACGCCGCATTTCCAGAAGGCCACCGAGCGGCGGCTGCCCTTGCCCTGGCGGATTTGGGTGACGACCCGGAAGCGGGCGGAGCTTCCGGGTCTCAGCGGCCACAACCGCTCGGCGCCGGCGGACACCTGCCGCTCGCCCTCCGCACCCGAGAGGGACCAGGCGAGGACCGGGACGACCGGGTTGCGCGAGCGGGCGTAGGTGCGGCTGCCGAGGCCGGACCAGGTGACGCGGTCGCCCTCGACGCGGCGGACTCGTTCGACGCGGCCGTCGGAGAAGACGAAGGCGTCGCCCGGCCGGTAGTCGGGAAGCGGGGATGCGGGCGCCGCGGTCGCCGCGGCGGCGACCAGCGCCGCGATCACGACCCCGGCCCGACCAGGCCGTAGCCGTAGACGGGATCGCGGCCGGGCGCGCCGAGGTCGCGCGCGCTCTTCACCGCTTGGTCGATCGCCCGCCGCCGCTGCGCGGGGTCGGGCGCGGCCAGCGACCTGGCGATGCGGGCGGCCACCACCGGCGCCGCGAAGGACGTTCCGCTGACGGTGCGCGCCGCGCCGCGCGCGTCCGCGGCGATGACCCCGACTCCGGGAGCGGCGAGCATGGTGTGCGGGCCGCGCCCGGCCCGCCGATAGACGGCACCACGCGAGTCGACGGCGGTGACGGCGACCACCTCCGGATAGGCCGCGGGGTAGAGCGGCGGAGCGGCCGGACCGTCATTGCCGACTGCGGCGACGATGACGTGGCCGCGCGCCTCAAGGATCCTGATCATGCGGTGGACGATCGGGTTGGCTGGCCCCGCGAGGCTGATGTTGATCACCGGCACCTTCTTGGCGGCCATCCAGTCGAGACCGCGGATGAGCGCGGCGGCGGACGCCTGGCGGCCGCCGAAGATGTCGGCGGAGTAGATTTTCGAGACGCCCTCGCCGCCCATCAGCGCGGCGACCGCGGAACCGTGGTCGCTCGCGCCGCCGGGCCGCGCGACGAAGCTCGCGGCCTCGAGCGCGACGCCGGGCGGAAGCGCCGCCGGGGAGACGCCGCCGTCGATCACGCCGACCGCGCCGCGGCGGGCGGGCGCGGGCCGCTGCGGCCGCGCAGCCGGAGCCTTGCCGACGCGGCCGGCGGCGAAGAAATGGTTGAGCGCGAAGACCGCGCCCGAGCGCGCCTGGACCAATCGGCCGAGCGCCGCCTCGGCACTGCCCGCCTCGGGAAGCGCGATCCTCAGCAATTCGAGCCCGGTGCCGGGGAGCGTCTCGCTCGACGAGACGGTGAAGCCGAGCGCCTCCAGCGTCTCCCGGTCGGCCGGATCGGAGGAGAGGGCGAGGACCTCCTCCGCCGCGGCCGGGAAGCCCTCTTTGTCATATTCGACCGGAACCGGGAGCTCCCCCGCACCTGCGGCCACGCCGTCGTCGTCGCCGCGCGAGCCGCCGCGGCCGCTGCCCTCGCCGGGCCCGCTCCGGTCGCCGCCGAAACCGGAGCTACCGGAGCCGTTGCGGTCGTCGCCGCCGGAGCTGCCGCTGCCTGGGCCGCTCGAGCCGCCATCGTCGCCGCCGCCGCCGGAGCCGGAGCGGTCGTCGTCACCGTCGTCACCCCCGCCCCCGCCCGGGCCGGAGCTGTCCGAGCCCCCGGCGTCCTTCGCGGCATCCTCGGCGGCGTCCGCGGCATCGTCGGCGGCGTCTTCGGCCGCTTCGGCAGCCTCCTTCGCGGCGTCTTCGGCGTCATCCGCCGCATCGTCTCCGTCCGAGCCGGAGCCCGAATTGGAACCGTCGTCGACCTCGTCGCCGCCGCCGGGGGCGGAGCTCCCGGAGTCGCCGCCGTCATCTGCGCCGGACCCGCCACCCCCGTCGTCGCCGCCATCCGAGCCCGATCCGTTGGAGTCACCGTCGTCAGAGCCGCCGTCGGAGCCGGATCCGCTGGAATCCACATCGTCGGAGCCGCCGTCCGAGCCCGGCCCGCTGGACCCGTCGTCATCGCCGTAGTTGCCGCCGGAGCCGGATCCACTGGAATCGCCATCGTCCTCGTGGCCGCCGGAGCCCGATCCGCTGGAATCGCCGTCGTCGGAGCCGGAGCCGCCCGAGCCGCCGCCGTCCTGCGCAGCGAGCGGCGCGGCCGCCGCGCCGAACAGGATCAGGGCAAGCGCCGTGGCGATCAGCTTCCTGCTCGTGCGCATCGCGACTAAACCACTCCCTCCGCTGGATAAATTAGCACGGAACCCGGCCAGGTGCCAAGAAAACGGAGCGCCGGCGGGATTATTCCAGCAGGCGGAATAAAGTGGCGGGGCCGCCGTTGTCGTTGCACGATGGCCTGATGAGGGACGTTTCGGAACTGACCCCGCCTCTCCGGCAGGAGCTGATCGCGCTCCTGCCCCGCCTGCGCCGCTTCGCGCGGTCGCTGGCGGGCGGAGACGCCGAGGCGGGAGACGACCTCGCCCAGGCCGCCATCGAACGGGCGCTGGCGAACATCGCCCGGTTCGAACAGGGAACGAGGCTCGACAGCTGGATGTACAAGATCGCGCAGAACCTCTGGATCGACTCGCGGCGGGCCCAGCGCAGCCGCGGCGTCGCGGTGCCGGAGACGGCGCTGGAGGGCGTCGTGGGCACCGACGGGCGGCGGGTGGCGGAGGCCAGCCTGACGCTCGCCGCGACGCGGCGCGCGATCGAGGCGCTTCCCGACGACCAGCGCTCGGCGGTGATGCTCGTCCTCGTCGACGGCCTTTCCTACAAGGACGCGGCCGAAGCCCTCTCGGTGCCGGTCGGCACCGTGATGAGCCGAATCCACCGGGCGCGAACGGCGCTGGAAGCGAGGGTGTTCGGATGACGATCGACGATCAGACCCTGTTCGCCTGGATCGACGGGATGCTGCCGGCGGAGGAGCAGGCGCGGATCGCACGGCTGGTCGCCGAGGACCCGGCACTGGCCGAGCGGGTGGACCGCCAGGAGGCGCTCGCCGCCGCCGCCCGCGAGAGCTTTCGCGCCGACCTCGATGAGCCGGTTCCCGACGCCTGGATCGCGCGCATCGACGCCGCTCTGCCCGCAGCGGGCGGCGGCAGGGTTGAAAGCCTCGCCGCGGCGCGCGAGCGGCGGCGGCTGCGCTGGACCGGCTGGCACGCCGGAGCCGCGGCCGCGGCGGCCCTCGTCGCCGGCCTGCTGCTCGGCAGGACGACGGCGGGCGGCGGCGAGCTGGTCGGCGAGCGCGGCGGCGTGCTGGTCGCGGCCGCTCCGGTCGCGAAGGCGCTCGACGGCGCGCGCAGCGGCCTTCCCGTGCCGCTCGCCGGCGGGCGCTCACTCGAGATCCGCCTCAGCCTCAGGAGCGCTGCGGGGGATTATTGCCGCGAGGCGTTGGTCTCCGGAGCCGGCGGGGGCGACCATCTCCTCGCCTGCCGGGGCAAGCAGGGGTGGCGGATCGCCGGCCTCGCCCACGGTGCGGCCGCGCGCGGCGGCTACGAGGCGGTGGGCGGCGACAGCCCCCTCGATCCGCTCCTCGACGGCATCGGCGGCGAGCCGCTCGACGCGGCGGCGGAGCAGGCGGCGATCGCCGCCGGCTGGAAACGCTAGATCCGGAACTCGACGCCGCCGACCAGGACCACGCCGGATTGCGGCTCGGCCGGCTCGAAATCGTGCCGCATGGCGACGACGTCCGCGGTGAGCACCACGTGCCGCCCGATATTGTAGCTGCCGCCGAGGCCGACCAGGTCGTAGTCGAAGCCGCGCGCGCTGGTGCGCGAGGCGGAGAGAGCCAGCCCCCATTTCTCCTCGCGCCACGCAACGCCCGCATTGACCTCGGACTGGTCGAAGCCGTCGCGGAACAGGGCGCTGTCGCCGCGCTCGACAAAGGCGCCGCCGATGGTGAGCTTGCCGCGGCGCGCCTGCGCGCCGAGGCTCCAGCTGTCGATATCGGCGAGGCCGGGCCGCTCGGCGCCGCCGTGGACATAGGCCGCGCTCCCGCCCAGCACCCATTCGCCGACGGGTCGCTCATATTGGGCGCCGAGCTCGAAGCCGTTGCGGTGGACGGCGTTGCCCCGGTCCACCTCCGGCGCCCAGGAGACGCCCAGCCGCAGCCCCCCGAGCGGCGGCGAGAAATAGGCCAGCTTGAACGACTGGCGCGTGTCGGTCGGCCAGAGCAGGGCGGGCGGGCCGGAATAGCGGGCGAAGTCGCCGCGTATCTGGCCCGATCCGAGGACGGGCGCGTAGAAGCTCATGCGGCGGGCCGGCCCGCTGGTCAGCCCGACCTCGGCGCGCCCCCACTCGCTCGCGACATAGCCGTAGAGGCGGTCGTTCTTCAGCGTGTCCGGGCGGTTGTCGGCCGTGTCGCCGGAGGCGTAGGCGCCGACGATCACGCCACTCTTCGAAGTCCATTCGACGTTGAGCGACCCGAAGGCGTCGACATCTCCCTCCTCCTCGAACCCGAGATCGAGCTCCGGATCGTCTACCAGCGCGCCGGTGAGCGAGACGTTCGCGTTTGCGACCAGGACGAACTCGCCCCGCTCGTAGCGCAATTCGGCCATGGCCGGCGCGGGGACGCAGAGCGCGGCCAGCGCGAGACCTCCAAGCCATTGGATTTTATGCATTCCCTCAGCCCCCCGGGCCAAGACGTGCCAGAGCCGCGGAACAGTTGCAAGGCGTTCGCGCGGCAAACCGGCGGCTGCGTCGCCGACGCCGGCGCCGCCCTCGACGTGCCGGATTGCTTCGTGGCCGCGCTCCTCCCAATGACGACGACCATGCGTATCGCCCTTTACCAGCCCGATCAGGCGGGGAATGTCGGGACGGTGATCCGGCTCGCCGCCTGCATGGGCGTGCCCTTGGACGTGATCGAGCCGTGCGGCTTTCCTTTCTCGGACCGGGCCCTGAAGCGGGCGGGGATGGATTATGCGGAGATGGCCGCCGTCACCCGGCACGCCGGATGGAGCGCGTTCGAGGCGGGGATGGCGGGGCGGCTGGTCTTGTTCACGACCGCGGGCGCGGTGCGGCTGCCCGACGCGCGGTTCGGAGCCGGGGATGTCCTCCTGTTCGGCTCAGAGAGCCGCGGGGTGCCGGAAGAGGTGCATGCGCGGGCGGCGCTCAGGGTGCGCATCCCGCAGGTAGAGGGCACGCGCTCGCTGAACCTGGCCGTGGCGGCGGGCATCGGCCTGGCGGAGGCGCTGCGGCAGAAGGGCGCGTGGCCCTCCTGAGAACCGGGAAAGGGGCGTAGCGATCTGCCGCTCTCGTCCTTGCGGCTGCCCCGGCCGCCGCGATACGGCTTCGACGCTCGCGCTTCTCGAAGAGGTTTTCAGCGGCGGCACCTGAGCGGCCGCCCGCCACTGGGCAATGCTCGCCGGCTGTGCCATCATCCGAACTCGTGATGGTGTGGAGGAGGTCGCTGTGTTTCTGGCGCTTGGTGCCGCCGTCGCCCTGTCCCTCCCGGCCGGGCAGATGCCGCCGTCATTCCCGTATGACTGCCGGAGCGGCCGCTCGGGCCTGTGGGTGAATGTCGGGGAGGCGCGCGCCGCCTACGGTCGTCGCTCCGTCGAAGTCATCGAGGCCGCGCTGGCGGGGGACGCAAGCCGCCTCGCTGCCATCGTCGATCCGCGCACGCAGTTCAGCTATGTGCGGGGAGACGCCGGCTTCAGCACGATCAAGCGGGGCGCCGAGGCGGCGATCGAATTCGTGAGCCATGCCCGGCCCGTCGCCTACGAGTTCGCCACCGAATTCCCCGGACCGATTTCCCGCGAGCCCTGCGGCCCCGCGACCGCGCGGCTGCTGGTCAAGAGCGCCGGCGACGGGAGGGCCTACGACCTCACCTTCCGCTATGTGGACGGCATCCTCATGGAAGTGACCGGTGCCGAGGTGATCCTCTCTGAAGGCCGCTTTGGAGGCGGCACTGAGCCGCCCCGCTAGATCGCGATCGGGTGCGGCGGCGGCGCTTCCGTGCCCAGGGACGAGGTTTGGACCGGCTGGGCACGCGTGAACCGGTGCCCTTGCGAAGGAGCGCCCGATCCGCCACGGTCCCGCCACGCCAAGCGGACAAGCGGGACCGGCAATGCATTTCTTCGTGTTCATCGGCTGCGCGCCGGGCAAGACCTCGATCGTCGGCCAGTCGATCGCGGCCAAGGAGATGGCGCAGGTCCTCGAAATCTACTCGGTGAGCGGCGACTGGGACCTGATGGTGCGGGTGAAGTTCGGCGGCCAGGATTTCGAGACCAATGTCATCGAGACGATGCTCGACGGGCAGTGGGACAATGTCCAGAAGACGCACACCGTGATCGGCTACCGCGTCTACAGCCCCAACGACGCGTCGTTCTAAGCGGCGAACCTTGCATGTCGCAGCGGGTCGCGCCATCCGCTCGGCGCATGATCCACCTCGACGAAGAACAGCAGCGCGCGCGGGAATGGTTCGAGGCGCTGCGCGACCGC
The DNA here is from genome assembly GCA_036386335.1 of Allosphingosinicella sp. Lineage (GTDB taxonomy): Bacteria > Pseudomonadota > Alphaproteobacteria > Sphingomonadales > Sphingomonadaceae > Allosphingosinicella. Next base: position 56,639 of record DASVVY010000021.1, read on the forward strand.
ATCTGCACCGAATTCGAAGCCATCGAGCGCGAGGCCGGATCGGACGCCGCCTTCGCCTACACCGCCTGGGACCGCACCGACCCCGGCGGCGAGCCGGGCGGCGGCGGCGTCCGCGGGCTGATGAAGGGCAAGGTGTTCGAGAAGGTCGGAGTCAACGTCTCCACCGTCGGCGGCACGTTCAGCCAGGACTTCGCGGCGAGCATCCACGGCGCCGGCGAGGACCCGCGCTTCTTCGCCACCGGCATCAGCCTCGTCGCCCACATGGCGAACCCGCACGTACCGGCCGTGCATATGAACACGCGGTTCCTGGCGACGACGAAGCGCTGGTTCGGCGGCGGCGCCGACCTCAATCCGCCGATCCCCTACGAGGAGGACACGGCCGACTTCCACGCCCGCCTGCGCGCCGCCTGCGCCGCCCACGACCAGACCTTCTACGACCGCTTCTCTAAATGGGCGGAGGACTATTTCTGGATTCCCCACCGCGGCGTCCACCGCGGCGTCGGGGGCATCTTCTTCGACCATCTCGAATGCACGCCGGGCGCCTCGTTCGACGCGACCTTCGCCTTCACCCGCGAGGTCGGCGAGGCCTTCCTCGACGTCTTCCCCCGCCTCGTCCGCCGCCGCATGGCGAGCCCCTTCAGCGACGCCGACAAGGCCCGCCAGCTCGAATGGCGGGGCCGCTACGCCGAGTTCAACCTCCTCTACGACCGCGGCACCCTGTTCGGCCTCAGGACCGGCGGCAATGTCGACGCCATCCTGATGAGCCTGCCGCCGGTCGCGACCTGGGAGTGAGCCGGCTTCGGACCGGACGCTCCGCCGGCCGCGCCCTACACCTCGTCAAGCGGCTCCGGCGGCGGATCGGCCGAGCGCAGCCCCAGCGCCCGCAGCCTCTTGTCCAGCGCGACGATCGCCTCGTCGAACGTCCAGGCCCGCTCCGCCGACGGCTGCACCGTCCGCCGCCCCGGCGGGCCATGCCTGCGGTCCCACCGCGCCAGCAGCTTCATCACCCGCTCGAACTCGGCGGCGACGTCGCCCGCCGGCAGCGGCGCCGTGCCCGCGTCGGCGGCGTCCATCGCCGCCCGCAGCCTCTTCTGCGCCTCGAGCCGCTGGCGCAGCGCCTCGGCCTCGAGCCGGAGATAGCCCTGCGCGAGCGCCGCCTGATATTCCTCGGCGAATTGCGGGTCCGCGCGCAGATGGTTGTAGACCGTCCGCTCGCACACGCCCGCTTCCGCCGCCGCCGCGAGCGCGTCGCAGCTCCATCGAAAATGGGAGAGGAACAGCGCGCGCCGCTTCTCGTCGAACCGCACGTGGCGCAGCTTGCGCCGCTGCAGCAGGCGGCGGTTGTTGGGGACGATCCGCTCCTCCCCTTCTCCCCCGCCCGCCGCGGGCTCCGCGTCGCCGTTGCGGGCGAGGCGCCGCTCCGCCTCGGCCGCCGCCGCATGCGCGGCGCGCCAGCCCGCGTCGAACAGCTTGTCGCGCCGACGCGCCGCGTAGAAGGCCTGCGTGGTCACGCCGAAGGCGTCGGCGACCTCCTCCAGCCGCCGCCCCTCGCGAAACGCGGCCAGCACCGCCACCTTCGCCGCGGCGTCCACCCGCACGCGCCGCCCCCGCCCGTTCCCGCTCCCGCCCATGACCCGAGCAGAACACATCAGGAACGATCTGTCAAGGATTTTTCCTAGCTGGTCATGGATCTCGCCGAATCGCTCATCCTGAGGAGGGACTGAGCTCGGCGAAGGCCCGTCTCGCCGCGCCTGCCGCGCCCGGCCTTGAGCGGCGCCCGCTTGCGCAGCCGCGCGGGCGGGCGCATTGCGTGGGCGCGATGACCCAGCGCGAGCGGCGGCGGCCGGCATGCCCCTGATCGACATTCCCCGAGGCCATCTCGGCGCGGTCGTCACCTATCTGGAGATGACCCAAGGCCCGAAGCCGGCGCCCCTGCCCCCCTCCCCCCTCCGCCTCGAGCGATGGCGCGATCCCGAGCCGGCGAAATACCGCGCCTTGTTCGCCCGCGTCGGAGCGCGCTGGCTCTGGTATTCGCGGCTCGCGATGGACGACGCGGCGCTGCGCGCTGGCATGGGCGAGGTCTGGGCGGTGGTCGACCGGGCGGGGATCGAGGTCGGCATGGTCGAGCTCGACTTCCGCGACGCGGGCGAGTGCCTGATCCGATTCCTCGGCCTGGTCCCCGAGCTCGCGGGCAAGGGCCACGGCAAGTGGCTCTTCGCGCAGACCCTCGCCCTCGCCTGGCGCCCGGGCGTTCGCCGCGTCGCGGTGAACACCTGCACGCTCGACCACCCGGCCGCCCTCCCCGCTTACCTCAAGGCAGGCTTCCGGGCCACCGAACGCGCCTTCGAAACCTTTCCCGATCCCCGCCTCGCGGGCCTCCTCCCCGAAGACGTCGCGCCGCAGATCCCGCTGGTGTGAATGTCCTCGCCGCTCTTCGACGAGGAGGGAGCCAGGTCAGCCCTGCATCGCCCAGTACCCGAAGAGCGCCAGCTTGGGGACCATCGTCACCACGGCAACGCCGCCCGCCACCCAGGCGACGGTCTTCTCGATCCCGCCGCGCGCGGCCGCGGTACGGGCGATCTCGACGATCAGCAGCCAGGCGAGCGAACTTGCCAGCACCGGCGCGGAATCGCGGATCGGGAGAGCGAGGAGGTATGCGAGCTGAGCATAGGCCGGCGCGCCGATGCCGAGCGCGACCATGAGCGAGAGGAGCGTCGCCTTGCGATCGCGGCCCCGGCCGAACAACCCCAACGTCACCGGCCGCTCGAGGAACAGCTTCGCCGCGAGCCAGAGCACCGGAGCGGCAAAGATCAGTGCCGTGAACCAGCCGGTCAACACGATGAAGCCATGTGGATCGAAGTACCCGTAGGGTTCGCCGGCGCGCTCCGCGGCCCGCGACAGCGCCGCACCGCAAGACCAGGGCCGGGCCAAATAGGCCGCTACCGCGGCCGGCATGAGCGCAAAGCCGATCCGCTGAGGCGTTTCCTCGCTCATCCCGCGATGCTTTCAGTCCAACATGCGCAAGGACAGCACCCCCCGGAGGAACGGCTTCAGCGCCCGCGGTGCGAGGGCCGATGGCCCCTCAGGCGGGCATCGAGGCTGAGCGGGCCCGGGCCCGCGAAAACGAAGTAGAGGAAGATGAAGCAATAGAGGATGGCGGCGTCGCCGCCGGTGTTGACGGGCCAGAAGCCCTGCGGTGCGTGGCCGATGAAATAGGCCGCGGCCATCGTGCCCGACGCGATGAACGCGGCGGGCCGGGTGAACAGCCCCAGCGCGATCAGCGCTCCGGCGACCAGTTCGATGATCCCGGCATAAGCGCCGGGGTGGGCGAACGTCCAGCCGAAGCCCGCGGCCTCACCGGCCGGAAAGCTGAGAAACTTCTGCGTCCCATGTTCGAGGAACAGCAATCCGGCCATGATCCTGAGGATGCTGCGCATCAGCGGCGCATGCCGGTCGAGCTGGTCCATGGCGATGCGGCCTCCCTTCTGTTGCGGACCCGTAATAAGGGCAGTCGTCGGAAACGGCAAACTCAGCGTGCACCGTTCACGCGGCGCCAGAGAAGCGACAGCGCAGTCACCCGGTTTTTTTCCGGTCGAGCTCGAGACGTCGCTCCTCCGATCAGCCCGCCACGACCAGGCGGTACCCGGCGTCATAAGCGTCGAGCGTGAGGAGCTCGCCGTAGCGGCGCTCCCACGCACCGGTCTCGAGATCGGCCTTCAGACGCCGCAATCCGGCCTTGAGGTCAGGAAGGGTCCAGAATGATGAGCTGCCGGAGCGGATGCGGGGGTCGAGATAGGCCTCCGGACGACGCCAATAGGCGTAGAGGAAGCCGTCGGTGCAATCGTGCGGCACCGGAACGGGGACGACCCGCACATCCCCGAGCCATCGTCCGTAGTCCGAAATGGCCGGCATTTGCGCCTCGTCCAAAGCAGCCAGCTCCGGAAGGTAGTCGGTGAGCCACGGCCGGTGGGAGGGATCGAAGGTGAGCAGGACGATCCGGCCGCCCGTCACCCGGCGCATTTCCTTCAGGCCCGCCACTTTGTCGCGCCAGTGGTGGAGCGTCAGGATCGCCATCGAAGCGTCGAACGCATCATCGCCGAACGGCAGGCTTTCGGCGGACGCCTGCACCGCGCGCGCGGCTGCGGGACTGCGCTGCCGGATCATCTCGAGGGACGGCTCCACCGCCGTCACCGCCCGGTCGGCAGGCTCGTAGGAGCCGGTGCCCGCCCCGACGTTCAGAACCGTCCGCGCGTCCCCGAGAGCCTCCCCGATCGCGGCTGCGATCCGCGGGTCGGGCCTGCGAAGCTGCGCATAGCCGATCCCTATCCTGTCGTATTTGGCGGCCATTCGAAACGCTTGGGTCATCAGCCGATCGCGCGCAATGGAAAGCGAAGCTATGCGCGGCCGTTACAGTAGACCGTCACGACACGGTGAGCTGCAGGACCATACTCCACCGCCGCTACTCGTAGAAGTAGCCGCTGGCCTCCCCTTTGGCGCGAATGCAGCGGAACAACGCGATAGCGCCGTCGCGAGTCCAGGGGGAGCGCCCGATCTCGGCCTTGCATTGCAGCCCGGCCTGACGTGCCGCCTCGGGCTCATCCTGTCTGAAGCCCTGGACCCAGGCGCGCTCCTCTTCGATCTCAGGGTCGTCGAGGCTGTAGCCGCCGAGGGTGACCGCCCAGGCAAGCCCCCCGCTGAAGCAGATACCGGCGAGAGCGGCCAAAGCGCGAAACGGATGGTTCAACAAGGGCGGGTTCCTCGTGTCTGCACCCAAGGCGTACGCGCAACGCACCACCATAGCGTTAACGCCGTCACGTGCAGGCCCTCAGCCGAGGAAGCGTACGGCGCCGTGGACCCTGATGCTCGAACCGGCGTCCGGCGGGATGTCGGCGAGGAGCCGGCAGGGAACACCCATATCTTCCCCCTGCACGATTTCGATATGCCCGCCGTGGGGCCAGCCGAGGTCGCGAAGATAGCCCGCCAGCGCGGCCGCCGCCGCTCCCGTTGCCGGATCCTCGTACACGCCCCCGGCGGCGAACGGATTGCGCGACTGGAAAAGCGTGGGCGATGCGGCGTGCACCAGGCTGACGGTCGCAAGGCCCCAGCCCTTCATCAGGCAGGCGCCCGCTTCGAAATCGTACCGCATGGCCGCGAGCGCGCTGCGCTCGCGGAGCGCCACGAGCAGATGCCGCGCTCCGGCCTCGATGAAAGCGGGCGGAAGGCGCGGCTCGAGATCCTGCGCGGCCAAGGAAAACAGGTCCAAGGCGGCTGCGATGTCCTCGGCGCCTGCGGGCTCGCTCCGCGTGGGGGGCGAGATTGTAGTGGTCGATCTCGCGCGCGACGCGGCGGCTCCCCTCCAATCGAACTATTTCCATTTTGGAAACGGTTGCCTTCGGATCGAGCTCGCCCTGCTCGAATATGTTCCCGATGTGCTTCGACACGGCGGGAACGTTAACCCCGAAGAGGTCAGCGATCTGCTGCTGAGTCGCCCAAACCGCCTCATGGGACCAGTCAACATTTAGATCGACAGCGGCGTTCTCGCCGTTGAATCGGACTAGCTCAAGGTCGATCTGCTCTGCTCCGGTGACAAGAGCGGCACTAATATACTTCACTCAGTAGCGGGTGCGAGCCCAAGCCGCTTCTCTAGCTGCCGGAGGATTCGATGATACCTCCCACGCTCCCTTTCCGCGACCTCGCGATTGCAGCCTCCCGTCCGCAAGATCGACGCCTCCTCCTGCTCGGCGAGCCTTTTTGTCTCGGCTTCGAGGTCAGTAAACCGGCTCCCCTCCCGCCGTATTAGCTCAGCGCGGCTTCTGTCGCGTCTCGCCATCGCCTGCTCCTGCATCCTTACATATCGAGGATGCGCGGGACCGAAGGGGCGCGCTGCTGGAATGCAGCCCCACGCGGTCCTGCCCGTGTCGAAAAGGTGAACGTACAGCTCCAGGTCCGACTGAACTGAACGAGTCCCTATTGTAGATGCGCAGCCCGCCAAGGCGATTAACAGATCAGCAACTTGTGCATGCCGGGTTCCTTCGAACGCCGATCCTACTAAGAAAAAGGGGCCCGCCGAAGCGACCTTTGCCGCGCTAGAACGGATCATCCTGCCACGGATCGCCGAACCCCATATCCTCCGGCTGACAGACTGAAACGTGCAACTTAGTCACTGTCCGGGTTTCCACGTCCACAGTAAAGAGCAGCTTGTAAGACGAAAAACCTTGGTGCCTTTGTCCTTGATGCGCAGCCTGGTCTTGGCAACCCTGATTTGCGAGTTAATCGCTAGCGGCGGAAAGGCGGGCGATTAAGTACTTGTTTGGACCACGCGGCCGTGCTACATACCCGGCATGGACAGCATCAGCCTCATGGATCTCACCCGCTTCCTCGCCGACGAAGCCGCCGCTCAGCAAGCTTTGGCAAATTTGCGGTGGCCGAACGGCGTTGAATGCCCGCTCTGCCACGGCGGCAAGAAGGTGTACGAGGTTAAGTACGTTCGCCGCGACGCGCGCACCGGCGAGGTCAAGCCGAGCGTCCGCAAGCAGTGGAAGTGCGGCGCGTGCCGGAAGAAGTTTTCCGTCACGACCGGCTCCATTTTTGAAGGTGCTCATACCCCGGTCGGGAAGTGGATCTACGCTATCCACCTCATGTGTTCGTCCAAGAAGGGCGTAAGCGCCAATCAGCTCAGCCGCACCCTCGAGATCAGCTATAAGAGCGCCTGGTTCATGTGCCACCGCGTCCGCGAGGCGATGCTACAGGAGCCTCTGGCGGGGATGCTCGGCAAGGGGCCGGATGCCATCGTAGAGTTGGACGAAACCTACGTGGGCGGGAAAAAGAAGAACAACCGCCACGCCAACCGCACCCACAAGGCCGGTCAGAAAACCGCCGTCATGACCCTGATCGACCGTGAGGGCGACGTTAAGACCGTCAAGGTCGAAAACGTCCGCAAGGGCACCCTTCAGGCGCTGGCGAAGCCTATCGTGGACCGCTCAGCGAACATCGTGACCGACGCCCATCTCTCCTATGAGGGGCTTGATCAGCACTTCCACAGCCATCATGTGGTGGACCACAGCCGCACCTATGTGCGGGGGGTGATCTTCCACACGAACTTCGCCGAGAGCTATCACAGCCTCCTGAAGCGCGGCATCATCGGCACCTTCCACCACGTGAGCGACAAGCACCTGCCGCGGTATCTGGCGGAGTTCGACCGCCGCTGGAACACTCGCAAAGCCACCGATGGCCAGAGCACTGTCAACGTTATCAAAGCCGCTCCTGGCAAGCGGCTGACCTACGAAGCGACCACCGCTTAAGGATCGTGACCCTCGTTGGGCTTGTGGTTGGATTTTCAGTTGGATTTGACCAACAAGTGTGTTGGGCGATTTGTGGATGATTTTAGGAGAAATTTAGCGTCCGGACCATTATATGGGTCATGCGTTGGAGGCGATGAAAAACAGCGCGCCTGCCCGATAGGGTCCTGCGATAGCAGGGGCAACAGGCTTTCGCGAGGGGTTCGGCCCCGGAAAGTAGCCCCTTCGGGGGCTATTTTTTTGACCAGCGGATTGGCTTGCCGTTGATAACGTTAGCAACGACCACTTGGAATTTCGCGCGCGGCAGACTGGGGTCGAGATTGGGCCGATGATGGGCGCTGCGAACGTCAAGCCTCGCATCAAAGCGCTTCCCCTTCACGGCTCGCAGGTTGAACACAACCAGATACGGGCCGGCGAGACCAGGAAGGGTGGTGTTCAGCACCATCGTATTCCGGCTGAGGCAGACATCCCCGTGCACTGCCGCCGCAATGGCGGCAGGGAGATGTAGAGAGTGCGCATAGCGATCTACCGAGAAAGTGCGTGGCTGGTTGCCATCCATGAAGAGGAGGTCCGGCGTATCGCCGGGTTCCACCTCTCTCGTGAAAGCATGGGCGCCGAACGCTACCTGGACGCGGTAGCCCACCCCGCCGCAGAGCACCGGCAGGAGAAACGGATCAAGGTGCCGGAGAGAATACGGCGTTCCTTGGATAATTCGAGTACCCCACGACATCTCAGACCCCTGTTATTCAACCCACGGATGTGCTAGAAAAATGTGCCCCCGCCGGGTTTCGAACCCGGACGGACCTGTCGGCCCACCAGCCTCCTAAGCTGGCCCGTCTACCACTTTCGGCACGGGGGCGTGCTTGGCAGGAGAGGAAACCTTCCTCCCCTGCCGGGATGGTGCCCTACGGCATCTGCGAACGAGAACGCCTAGCCCATCAGGTCGGCGAACTCGTCCGGATCAGTCAGGGTGGTTCGGTCATCCGGGCCTCCTTCGGCAGAGGAAGAGGCGGCTTCGTTGCTGCCAGGCTCAGGAGCCGCCTCTTCAGTTTCAACAATCGTCCAGCCAACATTCCGCCCTAGGGAAACTACGCGCGGGTCGCGGCTGAGGTATCCTGCGAGGTTGGACTTCTGGTCCGCCCCTCCCAGTGTGAAGCCCGCCGCCAGCACAACGTCGAGCAGATCGCCGATCGGAAGCGGTCTTCCGGCGGCCTTTATGGCCTCAACGGCCGCGTCCCCCAAAGCCCGCGCACGCGTCCCCGGCTTAGGCAGATCGCCTCCGAAGTTTTTGCCGTGTTCCCGGGCGTTCCGCTCTGTTCCGTTCGCGGCCGTAGGTCCGACGTAGCGTTCCAGCGTGCGAAGGAAGCCTTGCAAATCAGCCGCTTCGGCCTCTGCCTTGATCAAGGTCTCACGAGCCCTTTCGACACTCGCCAAGGCGCGTTGCAGATCGGCTGTGGCCCGCGCTACAATGTCGTTTGTATCCGGCATCTCGTTATTCCCTTTCCGACACTGTGGGGCCATATACAGGGTTTTGAGGGAAAGCCAAGGAGAGTCTGCAGTGAACTCCAAAAAAGATGATTCCCGCCAAGGCGTTGAGCGCCCTGTTAGCCTGGCACCGTTGGATATAAAGGAAGCTTTATATGTGCTGTTGGGAACTCCCGATCCCGACGCGACGAAGCCTAAACGCAAAAAGACCCCGCCACCCCCTAAGGAGTGACGGGGCCCTCGTGTGACCGGCTTATCTGTGCACAGGCATTGCAGCTCGGTAGGTAGCTGATCCGCTTCCGCGCCTTACTCCGCCGACCAGGTCAAACGGCGTTTCAGTGTATCCGCAATGGACTTTCGCATCTCCACATCAGTGTCGCCATTTCGCTCTGCCTACCCATAGGAGCCCGGATGACGTGTGGTTATCCACTCAGGGGTTTTCCGGTTCGGCTCGTAAGAAGCCAAGTCAGGAGCTTCAAAACGCGCCTCCTTTCTCCGCCGCCTGTGGCGGTAGGCGTATTGTGCCACCAACACGGGGCCGTTGCAAGGCGGTCCAAACATCTACCCTAATCGCCGAAAGGCGAGTGGATTCTTATTCAGGAAGAAGTCTAGCCAATCTAGAGCCTCGTCCATCCAAAGGTAGCCCCCACACTGCAGAACTGACTCGTCGAAAGTGTCATGCTCTTCAATGTTCCAGCCGCTAGACGCGTAGCCCCCAGCCATACCTCTCATTTAGCTCGCGGGCTTCAGCGACGTCATGGACCGTAGGCTCGTCATCGGACAGGAAAGCGGCCTCGTATGGGATCCTCTCGCGATCGGACAAGACATGCCACGCGATCTTATGACTCCGAGCACTCGCCTCGTCAGCGGTCATGCCTTCGAAGCTTGCAATGATTTCATCAACAAGGCGCAACTCGCCATCGGTGAACAGGTCCGTATCCGGCTCACGCTTTGCGACGGTTCGAATTTGCTGACGATTTCCGACGCTACGCTCAAATACGGCAATCGCTCCCTCCTGCTCCAAGTCGCGCTGTATGGGCTTCAGCGCCATCGGTGCAGGCCCCCGATCAAGTCGGAAATACGCCATGCCAGTGAGGGGTTCACCGAACCTCTCGAAGGCGGCCATGTCCGCGTAAAACAGGATTTTGTTGAGTTTCGTTGCGCCGAAGTGAGGGTCGTCAGCCGACTTCGAGGCCACATAGATGATCAGCTCACGAAAGCGCTGGCGCCCCCTTGGAACGTCGATTGTGAAGTGAACATCAATCATGCCGATGGCCTCGGTAACGCTACATATCGTAGCATAAACGGTACGGGGTACCAACGGTTTCCCACAGGTTTTCCACAGAGAAAACCACAGGTCGTATAACCGGGAGGCTAGCTCCGGCGCCCGCGACGGACTGTCACCGGCGGTGTTTTGCGCGTTCTGCCTCCTCCTTGGCTGCTGCTGTCCGATATTCGGCAGGACCGACGCCTAGCAGGTGCTTCGCCAGCGCTTTGAAACGTGACAGTGATCCGGGGCTTACCTCTTTGTCCGCGACCTTGGCGGGGCTTTCAGGCTGCGCTGGCGATGGCTCCATTGCCGATCAACTCCCGATAGGTGAGCTTGCGCCCGATGATGCCCCGGAGGGCGGTGGTGAAGCGGCTCGCATCGTCGCCCTTGCGCTCATTGAAGCGGAAGACCTGCTCATCAACGTACCGGCCAAGGTGAAACGGCTCGACGCTGATATAGGTGCCCTTCAGCGACCGCTTCAGGAGCGACAGAAGTTCTCGACGCCGTTGGTATGGACGGCACCGCGGACATATTCCACGCCGTGATCGACCATCGCATGGCGATACTCGCGAAGCCCCCACTAGGAGCGCCACGTATCGGTGTAGACGGCGGCGCGCCGGAGGACGTTGTCGCGGACGAAGCCCTGAGCGTGGCGCTGGTCGTGTCGGGAATGACGCGGGCGGGAACGCGGCTCGGGTTCACACCGCGCGAGCGCTCCAAAATGCCCATGACGGCGGTCTTGTCGAACTTGCCGGTGGCGGTGAGAGCCTTAGCGCGGCGGGCGGGGTGCATGTTCTTTGCGAGGCCGCCGATGAACGTCTCGTCGGCTTTGCACTCGCCGGTGATCTTCTCGATGGTGCCGAGCTTCATGACGAGCCGGATGCGGTGGTTCATGTGCCAGGCGCGTTTCTGAGTGATCCCCAGCGCGCGGGCCATATCGTAGGAGCTGATCCCGTTCTTGCAGTTGGCAACCATCCGGATTGCGACGAACCACTTGTCGAGCGGAATGGCGCTGTCCTCGAAAATGGTGCCGACCTTGGCGGAGAACTGACGGCGGGCGTGCTTCTCTTTGCACTCCCACAGGCGGCGCGTCTTGATGAAGCGAACGTCCGTGCGGCCACAGGTCGGGCAGTGAACGCCTTCCGGCCAGCGCAGCTCGACCATATGGGCGAGCGCAACGTCGGGGTCCGCGAAGTAGCGGACGGCTTCCATGGCGGTGCGGGGTTCCTGTGCCGTACCCCCTTCTAGGGCAGGCGGTTTACTGAGTCAGGTTTATTAGTGCCGCCGCAGCAATCGCAAACCTCCTAGGAGGGGTCGCCTAAGCTCCGCCCTCACCCGCGCCCGCGCCGGCGATCTGGACGTACAGGCGCGCGACCATGGTGGTGAAGACGACGATGACGGCGGCGTTGACCAGGCCGTTGACGAGCGCGAGCAGGAAGGCGGCGAGGGTGCCGGGCCGCGGCGGCCCGGCGGCGAGCGTGACCAGGATCCCGAACACGGCCGCCACCGCGATCGTCAGCACGATGAACGCGAGAAGGAGGAGCAGGACGAAGCCGAGCAGCGGCCAGAAGCGGCCGCGCGTCAGCTCCCAGGATCGGCGAATGATGCCAAGCGGGCCCTGCTCCTCGGCCGCGGCGACCGGCGTCATCATGATCAGCCGTACCCAGACGAGCAGGAAGACGATCAGGAGCGCGAGCATGGCGAGCGCGGCGGGGCCGTTCGGCGCCGGCGCGGCGCCGGCCGCAGCGTCCGGGCGGAGCCCCACCGCGCCGAGGGTCGAGGCCGCGATCAGTGCAGCGGGGAGGAAGATCAGCGCCGAGGCCCCGAACATCGGCAGGCAGCGACGGAAGCCGTGGCGGATCGCGCGGCCGACGACATTCTCGCGCCCGAGCGCGAGGGCGGTCACCGCCAGGGTTCCAACGATGGCGAGGAGGAGCACGACCGGAAAGATCAGGAGCAGCAGCGCCGCGTCCGGCAGCTCGGTGGGGTTCAGCCGCGCCGAGAAGACTTGCATCGCCACCGAAGGGAGTGCGTTGAACGCGATGGCGATCGTGAAGAAGGCGCCGAAATCGCGCTTCAATATCTCGGCCGTCTCATTCCAGGCGGCGGTGGTCGACAGGCTGGACATGGGCTCTCCCGCTGGCGTGGCCGCGCAAGGCGTGCCCGTGGCGGCGGACTATGCGCAAACCGCTCCTCAGCCGCAACCGGGGTTGCGAACAGCCCCGCCGGGGCGGCAGAGGCGGCGCGAGATGGCCGATGCGGATGCGATCGAGTGGCGGGCGACGCCGGGCTTCAGCCCCTATCCGGAGACGCTCGCCGAGATGGAGGCGCGGGCCGCCGCGATCCGGGCGGGCGAGGCGCGCGAGCTCGTCTGGCTGCTCGAGCATCCGCCGCTCTACACGGCCGGGACCAGCGCCGACCCGGCCGAATTGTTCAATCCGCTCGGCTTTCCCGTGTTCGCCGCGGGGCGGGGCGGGCGCTACACCTATCACGGGCCGGGGCAGCGGGTGGGCTACGTGCTGCTCGACCTCGAGCGGCGCGGGCGCGACGTGCGGCGCTTCGTCCATGCGCTCGAAGGATGGGTGATCGACACGCTGGGCGATCTGGGGGTCGCGGCCCGGCGGGCGCCGGGGCGGATCGGCATCTGGACCGACTGGCGCGGCACCGAGGCGAAAGTGGGCGCGATCGGGGTCAGGGTGCGGCGCTGGGTCACCCTCCACGGCTTTTCCGTCAACCTGGCGCCGGAACTTTCCCACTTCTCAGGCATAGTGCCCTGCGGTATTGCCGAGTTCCCAGTGACCAGCCTCGACCAGATGGGAGTGTCTTGCCCGCAGGAACGTTTCGACATGGCGCTGAAGCACCGGCTCTACCCTTTCCTAGCCTCTCTCGAGGGGGGAGCCGAGAAGGCTTGAGGGCCGTACCCTTTCCGTTTATTGAGTCCAACTGATTTGGCAAAAAAGGGGCCATCCCGACCAAATCGTCCAACTAGGGAGTTTCTAAATGCGTGACCTTCTTTCGAAAGTGATGACCGGTTCGATGGTTGCCGGTGCGGCCCTGCTCGTTGCTGCCTGTGGCGGCGGCGGGGATGACGGTGCCAACAACACCACCAACCTGAGCACCGACGACGCCCTCATGGGCAACACCATGGACCCGACGGCCGTCGACGCCATGAACGGGACCGACGCCAATCTCGGCGCCGGCGCCGATCTCAACGCGACCGGCACCACCGGCGGCGACATGAACATGACCGGCAACACCACCGGCGGCACGGGCACCGGCAACACGACCGGCACCGGAACCGGCACGGGCACCGGCAACACCACCGGAATGTAAATTCCGCTGGTCAGCGATAGGGAAAGGCCGTCCGGGCGACCGGGCGGCCTTTTCTTTTGCCGGGCAGCCGCTTAGTTTCACCGCGTGCCGCTGCCGGCGCCCTTGCCCGCGCGCGCGGCGTGGCGGCGAACGGCACGAGTAGAGCTTGATGAGAGGATGATCGATATGAAGAGCGGCCTCAAGGCAGCCTCGTTCGCCGCCGCCGCCTTGGCCGGGGCCGTACCGACGGGCGCGTCCGCGCAGCTTTTCTTCACCCCGCCCGACTTCAAGGGCGGCCCTGTCGAGGCGAACGATCCGCTGATCGGCCTGCCGATCCCGGGCGCCACCCAGGCCGAATACCGGGCGCACATGCTCTGGAACCTGCGCGCGGGCCTGAACGTCGCGGCGCTCCAGTGCCAGTTCTCGCCCTTCCTGCGGGTGGTGCCCAATTATAACGGAATCCTGGCCCACCACTCCGCGGAGCTCGCCAGCGCCTACACGACGCTCAACGGCTATTTCAAACGGCTGCAGGGGCCGGCGAAAGGCCAGAAGGCGTTCGACGACTATTCGACGATCACCTACAACAACTTTTCCAGTCCGCAGATGGGCTTCTGCCAGGCGGCGAGCGCGATCGCCAAGGAAGCCCTCGCGGCGCCGAAGGGCGAGCTCCACCAGGTAGCGCGCCGGCGGATGCGGGAGCTTCGCAACAGCCTGGCGCCCGTGGCCGACCCGTTGCCGCCCTACAACCCGGCGCTGATTCGCGTCGAGGCTTTCCCGGCCCTTCCGCCGCTCAGCGAGGAGTGCTGGTCGAAGAAGAACCAGCTCAAGGAGAAGTGCCTGACCGCCCGCTGAGGGGGTCAGGGCAGGCCGAGCAGCTTGTGCGTCTGGAGGCTGAGCCTCCATGGGGGGTGGCGCATCACATAATCGACAGCGGCCTTGCGCGCTCCCTCGGCGTCCGCGCAGTCCATCGGCTGGATCAGGAAGTGGTCGAAGTCCCAGGCGAGGAGCGCCTCCGGGTCGATCCCCTCCTGCGGCCAGACCAGCTTCAGCTCGTTGCCCGAGCGCTGAACGACCTCCGTTCCCGCCTTGGGGCTGACGCAAATCCAGTCGAGGTCCCTCGGTGCCGGGAGCGTGCCGTTGGTCTCGATCGCAACCTCGAACCCGCGGCGGTGGAGGGCGGCGATGAGCGCCTCGTCGAGCTGGAGCGTCGGCTCTCCGCCGGTGATCACGACCAGCGCCCCCTCGGAGCCGCCCCACAGCGCCGCGGCGCGATCGGTCAGGTCGGCGGCGCCGTAGCGGCCGCCATTCTCCCCGTCCGTGCCGACGAAGTCGGTGTCGCAGAAGCGGCATTGTGCGCCACCGCGGTCCTGCTCCCGTCCGGACCAGAGATTGCAGCCGGCGAGGCGCAGGAAGACGGCGCGGCGCCCCGCGTGCATCCCCTCCCCCTGCAGGGTCAGGAACATCTCCTTGACTGCGTAGCTCACGGGCGGGCGGCGTAGCGGGTAGGATCGGGAAGCGCGGCTTCTTCGAACCCCTTGCCACGCAGGCGGCAGCTGTCGCACAGGCCGCAGTGCAGGCCGCCCGGCGCGGGATCGTAGCAGGACCAGCTGAGCCCCGCGTCGAGCCCGAGCCGCGCCGCCTCCCGCACGATTTCCGCCTTGCTCATGGCGAGGAGCGGCGCCCTGACCGCGAACGTCTCCCCCTGCACCCCCGCCTTGGTGGCGAGGCGGGCGAGGCTCTCGAAGGCGGCGACGAACTCCGGCCGGCAATCGGGGTAGCCCGAATAATCGAGCGCATTGACGCCGATCCAGATGGTGTCGGCCCCGGCGGCCTCCGCCCATCCGAGGGCGAGCGAAAGGAGGATGGTGTTGCGCGCGGGAACGTAGGTGACCGGTATGTCGTCGCCGATCCCGCCCTTCGGCACTGCTACGTCGGCGGTGAGCGCCGAGCCGCCGAAGGCTCTCAAGTCGAGCGGGAGGACGATGTGCCTCTCGGCACCCAGGCTACCGGCGATGCGGGCGGCGGCTTCCAGCTCGATCCGGTGGCGCTGGCCATAATCGACGGTGAGGGCAAGGATCCGCCGCCCCTCCTCCCGCGCCCGCGCGGCGCAGACCATCGAATCGAGGCCGCCGGAGAGGAGGACGACCGCTGCGCGAGCCGAGTCGGACATGGCCGCGCCGCTAGCCCCGCCGCCAGACTGGGGCAAGCGACAGAGGCAGAGCCCCGCCGCGGCGCCCTCACCAGACGGCACAAAAGAATGGGCCGCCCGGTGAAGGCGGCCCAGTTAGGCTGTTAAGCCTGCTAGGGAGGAAAGCGTGCCCACAATCGGCACGACTCCCCTTTACCCACATTAGGGTAAACAGCGGGTTAACGGCGGAAAGAAAGGTTGGGCCTCAGCAGCCGCCGAGGCGCCGGGCTTCGGCGCGGTAGCCGAAGGGGTGGCCGTCGACGATTCCCTGGGTATCGATCTTGGCGAGGCGGGGCGTCTCGACGCGAACCGTGGTGTGCCCGAAGCCGCGGCCTGGGCAGCTATACTGGACGGTGCCGATCGTGGCGTCGTTCGCGACCACTTCGCGCGTGCAGCGGCCGGCGCCGTGCTCCAGCTGCACCAGCAGCATCGGGTCCCCGATGCAGACCGACTGGCGCTCCGTTCCTTCCGAGTCCTTGACCAGCCAGCGGCCGCGCTCGAGCTTCGTCAAGGCGGCAAGATCGCCGGTGCCCAGCGCAAAGGCGGGCACAGCCGCCAGCACAAAGCCGGCGAGGCCGAGCGCCCCCACGCGCGACATGCCCCGTAATCGTGTCATTTGCCGGATCCCATAGCAGCAATGGCCGCAGGAAGCGACGGGAGAGTTTCAATCCCCCAAATCGCTGAGGGATATGGGGAAAACGCGCGAGCAGAACTCGCAGTCGACGCTGATGAAGCCGTCCTCGTCGACCATGTTCTCCCGCTCCTCCGGCCCGAATCGCGCGATGACCGAGCGGATATAATCGAAATTACAGCGGCAACCCTTCTCCAGCGGCACGGCGGTGAGGACGCGCACCTCCTCCTCATGGAACAGGCGCCACAGGACGTGGTCTAGCGGCAGATCGGGGTCGGTAAGCTCGTTCCCCTTGATCGTCTCGGCGAGGAGGCGGACGTGCTCCCACTCCGGATCGTCGAGGCGGGTGTGGAGCCGGTCCCGCCCCTCCTCGCCGTCGGGAAGGTGCTGGAGCAGGATGCCCCCCGCAACGTGCCCGGTGTCGTTGACCGCGAGGCGGACCAGGCTCGGCAGCTGCTCCGACTGGCTGAAATAATGCTGGGCGGCATCGCCGAGCGACGCGCCCTCGAGCGGCACGATCCCCTGGTACCGCTCGCCGGCGAGCGGCAGGTCGAAGGTGATGGCTAGATAGCCCTTGCCGAACAAGGCGAAGAGGTCGCGGTGGGTAGGGAGCTCGCCGAGCCGCTCGCGGTCAAAGCGGACGTAGCCGCGCAGCGCGCCCGCCTTGAAGTCGCAGACGAGCAGGTCGATGATCCCGCTCTCGGTCTGCGCCTGAATCGTGATCTGCCCCTCCTCCTCCTTCAGCAGCGAGCCGAGCAGCGCCGTCATCACCAGCGCCTCGGAGAG
>DASVVY010000022.1:0-1943 GCA_036386335.1 Allosphingosinicella sp.
GGGGGCGCCGAACCCGTCCGGCCCGACTTAAACAGTTCGACATCGCAATTTATTGATTTCAGGCCGATAATCCAGCTTACAAGATCTCCTGGGCGCGAGGCGCCCACCTCCGGGCCGTGAAAATGTCGGGAGACGGGTGACAGGCCGGCGGTGGTGGCCGATCCTGCCGTCCGGCGGTCGCACCGAGGTCGGCACTCACCAGGTGATCGGATCCCGCATACAAGATCGACCCGCGCCGCGCTCAGGGATCACCGGGTGTCGCGGCCCCTCGCGGGCCAGCACGTGGGGCGGCTTCTGTCTTCGCTTCGCGGCGCTGCGACCGCCACCGGTTGTCGGAGGTGGTCATGGAAGCAGTGGTCGAATGCTGCGCCGGCCTCGACGTCCACCAGGGGTCGGTGGTCGCGTGCGTCCTCCTCGGAGCGGCGGGACGCAAGCCGCGCAAGGAGGTCCGGACCTTCGCCACGGCGACGGCGGACCTGGCCGCCCTGCGCGACTGGCTGAAGGCCCTCGGCGTGACCCATGTCGGGATGGAGAGCACCGGGGTCTACTGGAAGCCGGTCTACGCCGTCCTGGAGGGGCACTTCGAGCCGATCGTCGGCAACGCCCACCACATCAAGGCGGTGCCGGGCCGCAAGACGGACGTGAAGGACGCGGAGTGGATCGCCGAGCTGGTCCGGCACGGGCTGGTGCGCGCCAGCTTCGTGCCGCCGCCGGCGATCCGCGAGCTGCGCGACCTGGTGCGGCTGCGCCGGTCGCTCTCGGAGGGGCTGACGACGGAGCGCAACCGCACGCTCAAGCTGCTCGAGACGGCCAACGTCAAGCTCGCCAGCGTCGCCAGCGAGGTGTTCGGCGTCTCCGGCATGGCGATGCTGCGGGCGCTGGTCGAGAACGCCGCCACCCCGGAGCAGATGGCCGACCTGGCCCGGGGCAAGCTGCGCCGCAAGCTCACGCCGCTGGCGCGGGCGCTCGAGGGGCGCCTGACGGAGCACCACCGCTTCGTCCTGGACCTGCACCTGCGGCGGATGGCGGCGATCGAGGCCGACCTCGCCGCCCTCGACGCGCGGATCGAGGCGCAGATGGAGCCGTTCCGGGCGCAACGGGCGCTGCTCCGCCAGATCCCCGGCGTCGATGACCGCGTCGCGGCGACCATCATCGCCGAGATCGGCATCGACATGAGCGTCTTCGGCAGCGCCATGCGGCTGGCCTCCTGGGCCGGCGTGTGCCCCGGCAACCACGAGAGCGCCGGCCGGCAGCGCAGGGGGACGACGCGCCGCGGCAACGTCCACCTCAAGACCGCCCTGGTGACCGCCGCGATCGGCGCGTCCCGGCGGAAGGGCAGCTACTACAAGGACAAGTACCACAGGCTGAAGGCGCGGCGGGGCTACCTGCGGGCGGCGATCGCCATCGCTCACAAGATCCTGGTCGCCGCCTACCACATGCTGGCCACCGGGGCCCCGTTCCGCGACCTCGGCGAAGCGTACCTCGACCAGCAGGCGCGCAGGCGTACGACCGCCAACCTCATCCGCCGGCTCAACACCCTCGGCTACGATGTCATGCTCCAGCCCAGAGCCAGCGCATAGAGGGACGCCGCCGCCGGGCTATTTTCGGGGCAGGTGGTGCGGCGGACCGCCGCACGGATGCAGCGAGGCCGATCCCGATGTCGTCCGGCATGCCGCCCGCCGAGCCGAGGAAATTACGCTTGACACGATGAGCCTCATACAAGGGGGCGTTGCATCGATCCGCCCGGCTTTGATGCGGGCAAGAAGATCAAGGGCAAGAAGCGCCACCTCCTGGTCGACACGCAAGGTCTGCTGATGCACGCCCTGGTGCATCCGGCTGACGTGCAGGACCGCGACGGCGGGACATGGGTGATGGCGACGCTGTTTGGGCTCTACCCGTTCCTGCTGAAACTCTATGCGGACGGTGGCTACCAGGGACCTGCG
>DASVVY010000023.1:0-3801 GCA_036386335.1 Allosphingosinicella sp.
GCGGCTGCCGCCGGCCCCGCCCGCCCCTTCCTCGCCGAGCTCGACATATTGGAAGGCGCGCGCACGGGTGATCGGATCCATGTCGGCGCCGAGGTCGATGACCGCGCCCTGGCCGGCGAAGATGCTCCGCGCCGTCGCCGGCGCCACCGCCGCCCGGGTGACGCCCCCGCCGCGGCTCACCGCCACCGCGGAGGCGCGCGGATTGATCGCCGGCGCGACGTCGATCGCCGCGCTGAACGGCGAATTGTTCGCCTGGACGTCGTTGGTCGCGTCCACGGCATCGACCTCGAGCAGGCCGACCCGCGAAAAGCCGGCGAAGATGCCAGGGGTCACCCACTTGCCCGTGGCATCCACCGTCTGCGCGCCCGCCGGCACCGCGACCCCGCGCCCGGCCGCCACCACACGTCCGTCGCGAATGACGACCGTCCCGCCCTCGATCGGCTCCGACCCGTCCCCGAGCGCCACCGTCCCGCCGGTGATCGCGACGGTCTGCGCCAGCGCACCTCCCGAGACAAGAGCGAGGAGCGCCGCAGCTCCCATCAGCAGGGGCTTCACTTGACGTCTCCTTCGCCGGGCTGGCCGAGTTCGAAGTCGCTGACCGGCCGGCGGTTCGGATCGTTCGCATCGTAGAGGAGCGCCCCGTCCACCCAGACGCGCTCGGGCCGCGTGTAGACGCTGAACGGTTGGCCGTTCCACAGCACCACGTCCGCCATCTTTCCCTGCCTGAGGCTCCCAGTGCGTTCGGAAATGCCCAGCGCCTTGGCCGGGTTGAAGCTCAGCCACTCCCACGCGACTTCGTCCGGGATCTGGATGCCGACCTTGCGGCCGGCGGCGAGCGCCTTGCCGGCCTCCTGGTAGAGCCGCTGGATGCCATTGGGGTCGTCCGAGTGGACGATGGCGCAGGCGCCGGCGTTGTGGACCAGCGGGATGTTCTCCCGGACCCCGTCATAGGCCTCCATCTTGAAGCCCCACCAGTCCGCCCACATCGCCGAGCAGATGTTGTTCGCCTTGAGCAGGTCTGCGATCTTGTAGCTCTCGACCGCGTGGTGGAAGGCCGAGACGTGGTAGCCGAACTCCTTCGACATATCGATGATGTTGGCCATCTCGTCGGCGCGGTAGCAGTGGTTCTGGACGAGGATCTCGCCCGCCAGCACGCCCCGCAGCGTATCCATGCCGAGGTCGCGGCCCGGCATCTCGCCGCCGTTCTTCTCGTAATTGTCCCACTTGCGGCGATATTCCTGCGCCCGCGCCCAAGTTTGCCGCATCAGGGCTATGTTCGCCATGCGGCTGCCGGGCATCTGATTGCGGCCGCCATAGACGCGCTTGGGATTCTCGCCGCAGGCCATCTTCAGCGAATAAGGCGCTCCCGGAAACTTCATTTGCTGGACGGTGCGCGCGTAGACGTTCTTCAGCGTGACGCCGCGGCCGCCGAACAGGTTGGCCGAGCCGGGAAGGACGTGGAGGCTGGTGACGCCGCCGTTGATCAGCGCCCGGCTGAAGCCCGGATCCTGGGGCCAGACGCTGTGCTCGGCCCAGACGTCCGGGTGGACCGGGCCGGTCACCTCGTTGCCGTCCTGATGCGCCTCGACCGAGGGGGAAGGATAGTCGCCGAGGTGGCTGTGGATATCGATGACCCCGGGCGTCACCCACTTGCCGCGGCCGTCGATGCGGGTAGCGCCCTCGGGGATGGCAGTGTCCGGCCCGCCGATCGCCTGCACCACGCCGTCGGCGAGGATGACGGTGCCGTTCTCGATCCGCCCGCCCTCGCCGTCGAAGACGGTGGCGCCGGTGATCGCGGTCGGGACGCCGGGATAGCGGCGGTAGGTCGAGGGAAATGGATCCCGATTGACCGGGGTCGGCTTGGCCGCCGCCGGTTTGGAGGCAGAGGCCGGCCGGTCTTGAGTGCAGCCGGCGGCCGCGAGGGCGGCGACCGCGGCGAGGATGAGCTTCGCGCTATTTGACGCCATGCATCCACTTCTTGAGCAGGGGGGAGATGAGGAGGAGGAGAAGGCCGATGCCGGCCGACACGGTTCCGATCGTCCAGAACACGCCCGAATAGGTGTCGAGGCTGACCTTGAGGTTGGTGACCTGGCCTCCGACCGTCTCGACGCTGGCCACCTGCGCAACCACGCCGGCCACATACTGGGCGACCGAGATCGACAGGAACCAGACGCCCATCATCAGCCCGACGATCCGGGCGATCGAGAGCTTGGTGATCATCGACAAGCCGACAGGGGAGATGCACAGCTCCGCCATCGAGTGGATGAGGTAGAGACCCGCCAGCCAGGACAGGCCGACCTTGAAGTCGCTCCCGGCGAAGTTCGATCCCCAGACGAGGAACAGGAAGCCGGCGCCCACGCCCATCAAGGCGATCGCGAACTTGATCGGGATCGACGGCTCGATCCCACGCTTGGCCATCGCGTTCCAAAGGACGCTGAACAGCGGCGCCAGGATGACGATGAAGAGGGCATTGAAGATCTGCGTCTGCCCCGCCGGCATGACGTAGACCGGCTGGTTGATCAGCCCGTTCTTGGCATAAGCGAGGCCGAGGGTGGCGAGCGTCGCGAGGACGAGAAAGCCGATCCCCATGCTGCGCTTCGTCCGTCCGTCCTCTCCGTTCGCGAAGAACCACCAGGCCAGCCAGAAAACCCCGAAAGACAGCGCGGCGGCGGCCAGATAGTAGGTAAAAGGCGCGGAGCGGAAGGTCGCGAACAGCGGGCCCGTCCACTGCAGCGCCAGATCGGTGTTGCGGTCCGCGAACAAGGTGAGCGAGGACCCCGCCTGCTCGAAGAGCGTCCAGAACACGACGTTGAAGATGATCAGCACCATCGCCGAGACCATCATCTGGAACTCGACCCTGGAGCCGTTCCTGTACGACCAGAACAGGATGACGGGGACGCCGAGAAGGAACGTCCCGAAAAGAATCTTGCCCATGATCGGCAGCGCTATCAGATAGCCAACGATGCCCGCGCCGGGCTCGGACGCCGACGAGTTCATCAGGTTCCAGAACAGGAACAGGACCACCGGGATCGCCACCAGCGCGCCGACGTAGATGACCATGTCGCGGCTTGAATCGGCGCCCTCCGGCCGCTCGCCATAGCCGCGCAGCCGCCCGCCATCGAACTGGATCAGTGCCCACGAGCAGAGCATGCCGGTGGCGGCGAGGCCGAAGCCGGCCCACCAGCCGACGCCTTCCGCCAGCATCGGACAGAAGAATTGCGAGATCAGCGAACCGAGGTTGATACCCATGTAGAAGATGGTGAAGCCGGCATCGCGGCGCCGGTCACCCTGCTCGTAGAGCGACCCGACGATGGTCGAGATATTCGGCTTAAAGAAGCCGTTGCCGATCGTGACCATCGAGAGGCCGACGAGCAGCAGCAGCGTGAACAGGGTCGAGCGTTCGCCCGACGCCTCGAATCCGCCCGCGGCGATCCGGCGCGCTTCGCGGCCGTCGGCGGCGAGCAGCGACACGGATTTGTCGTCATTGCCCTTGATCAGCAACTGCTGGTCGCCGGCCTGGATATATTGCTGGCGGGCATCGCCCTCGCCCTGGTTCACCACCTCGTAGCGCTGGCCGTCGACCATGGCGTAGGGCTTCGCCGCCTCGCCCCCGAAGCAGAGGGTGAAATAGCCGAGCGCCATCATGATCGCGCCGAACTTCACCGATCGTTTCGAACCGAGATAGCGGTCGGCGAGGAGACCGCCGACCAGCGGCGTCAGGTAGACCAAGGCGGTGAAGCCGCCGTAGAGCCCGGTCGTCGTCTGGTCGTTGAACAGGAAATGTTCGGCAAGATAGAGCGT
>DASVVY010000024.1:0-8653 GCA_036386335.1 Allosphingosinicella sp.
AATACGTCTTCGTCTGTTTCCAGATGACCTTCGCGGCGATCACCGTCGCGCTCGTCCTCGGCAGCGTCGTCGAGCGGATGAAGTTCGCCGCCACCGTGATCTTCTCGATCGTGTGGCTGACCATCGTCTATTTCCCTATCGCGCACATGGTGTGGGCGGCGGGCGGCCTGTTCTTCGAGATGACCCCAGCCGCGCTCGACTTCGCCGGGGGCACGGTGGTCCACATCAACGCCGGCGTGTCGGCCCTGGTGGCGGCGCTGATCCTCGGCAAGAGGATCGGTTACCCGCGCGAGCCGATGGCGCCGCACTCGATGACCTTGACTGCGGTCGGCACCGGGCTGCTTTGGGTCGGCTGGTTCGGTTTCAACGCCGGGTCGGCGCTGGAGGCGAACGGATCGGCCGCGCTGGCGATGATCAACACCTTCGTCGCCACCGCCGCCGCCGGCCTTGCCTGGATGGTCGCGGAGCGCGCGGCGGGGCACAAGCCTTCGGCGCTCGGCTTCTGCTCGGGCATCGTCGCCGGCCTGGTCGCGGTGACGCCTGCCGCCGGCAATAGCGGCCCGTTCGGTGCGATCGTGCTCGGCGCCGTCGCCGCCTTCGTCTGCTACCTTGCGGTGGCGGTGCTGAAGCCGCGGCTCGGCTACGACGATTCGCTCGACGCCTTCGGCATCCACGGCATCGGCGGCATGGTCGGCGCGCTCGGCACCGGCATCGTCTACGCCCCCTCGCTCGGCGGGCCGGGCGGCGACGATTACGGCATCGGCGCGCAGATGGTGACGCAGGCGCTGACGGTCGGCACCACGATCCTGTGGGCCGCGGTCGGCACGGCCGTCGCGATCTTCATCGCCAAGGCCGTAACCGGCCTGCGCGTCACCGCCGACGTCGAGCGCGAAGGGCTCGACCTCGGCGAGCATGGGGAACGCGCCTACAATTTCTGATCCTCGAGCAGGGACCGGGGAGGGGGCCGGCGGGGCGACTCGCCGGCCCTTTCCCGTGCGGTCGGCGCGGCTCAGCGATCTTTAGGGGATGTATACCCGCGGCCGGTAAGGCTCGGCCCCGAACCGGAGAGCTGGAGACCGCGCGCACGTGCCCGATTACGCCGACCATGTCGCTTCCCGCGGAGGGCGGCCGCAGCTGGCGGTCGTCGTCGACGCGGAGGAGGAGTTCGACTGGAGCGGCCCCTTCTCGCGGACCCGCAACGAGACGCGCTCGATGCCGGCGCAGGCGCTCGCCCATCATGTCTACGACCGGTTCGGCCTCGTCCCAACCTACGTCGTCGACTATCCGGTTGCGACCGATCCGGCCGCCGGCGACTTCCTGCGCGCCCTCCTGCGCGACGGCCGCGCCGAGGTCGGCGCCCACCTTCATCCGTGGGTGTCGCCGCCGCACGTCGAGGAAGTCAGCCGCTTCAACTCCTACCAGTGCAACCTCCCGCCCGATCTCGAACGCGCCAAGATCGAGCTGCTGACCGAGGCCGTTCAGGGACACCTCGGCGTCCGCCCCACCGTCTTCAAGGCGGGCCGCTACGGCTTCGGCCCGAACACGGCGCGGGTGCTGAAGGGTCTCGGCTACACCGTCGACTGCAGCTTCGTGCCGCACGTCTGCTTCTCCGTCGACGGCGGCCCCAATTTCCAGCGCACGCCCGACCAGCCCTTCTGGCTGGACGAGGAGCGCAGCCTGCTCGAAGTCCCGGTGACGAGCGGCTTCGTCGGTCCGCTGGCGGGGCTCGGCCCGGCGGTGAGCGGGCTGTTCGACAGCCCCGCCGCGGAGCGCTTCCGCATCCCCGGCATGCTCGCCCCGCTGCTCGCCCGCTCGCGCCTGACGCCGGAGGGAGTGTCGGCCGAGGAACAGTGCCGCCTGCTGGAGCAGATGATCGCCGCCGGCAGGAGCTTCTTCGTCCTCACCTACCACAGCCCGAGCCTGGCCCCGGGCAACACGCCCTACGTGCGCAACGAGGACGACCTCGCCTGTTTCCTCGCCACCATCGAGGAAGTGCTGCGCTTCTTCCGCGATTCGCTCGGCGGCACGTTCACGACGCTCACCCGCTACCGCGAGGAGCAGGGGATGGCGGAGGTGCCCGCCGCGAGGGCGGCATGACCGCCGCCGCGCCCGACAAGGGCGGCGAGATCCTCGCGCTGACGGCGCTGCGCGGGATCGCAGCCTGGTGGGTGGTGCTGTTCCACCTGCGGCTGATGCTGGTCCCGTACCTGCCGCCCGCAGCGATCCGCTTCCTCGCCCACGGCAATCTTGCGGTGGACTTCTTCTTCCTGCTCTCCGGCTTCGTCATGTACCTCAATTACGCCGGCCGGATCCGCGGCTGGCCGTCGGTGGGCGACTTCCTCTTCTCCCGCTTCGCCCGCGTCTATCCGCTCCACCTGCTGATGCTGCTCGGCTTCCTCGGCTATTTCGGCGCGGCGGCCCTGTTCGGCCGCGGCGGCTTCGAGGAGAGCCCCGGCTATTTCGCCGCGTCCCTCCTCCTCGTGCAGAATTGGGGCTTCCTCGGCCGGCTGGGCTGGAACGTTCCCGCCTGGTCGATCTCGGCCGAGGCCTTCGCTTACCTCCTCTTCCCCGCGCTGCTGCTCGGCCTCGCGCCGGCGAAGCGGCCCGCCTGGTTCCTGGTCGCCGCCGCCGCCGTGCTGGGCGTGTCGGTCCACCTCTATTTCGCCGCCTTCGGCTTCGACTTCCCGAACGAGGTGCCGCGCACCGGCCTGTTCCGCTGCGTCGTCCAGTTCACCATGGGGATGATGCTGTGCGAGCTCTACCGGCGCCTGGCAGGCCGGCCGGAGCTGAAGCGGACGCTGATCCTCGCCGCCGCCGTGCTCGCAGCCGCCTATGTCTCGTTCGGAGCCCCGGTGCTGCCGCTCGCCTGGGCGGCCTTGATCCTCGCTTACGCTTTGGGGCGCGGCGGCCTGTTCGAGGCGCCTCCGCTCGTCTGGCTCGGCCGCGTCAGCTACGCCACCTACCTCTGCCACTATCTGGCGCTGACCCTGTTCCGCTACGCGTTCGTCGAGGAAGGGAAGCCGGTCGCCCCGGCGCTCCTCGGCCTCTACCTCCTCGGCGTCCTCGCCGCCTCGGCCGGGCTTTACCACGGCTTCGAGCGGCCCGCGCAGCGGCGGCTGCTCGCCTGGCGAAGGGCCCGGCGCGCCCGCCTGGAGCCGCGGCCCGCCTGAGCGCCGCTCAGCGGCCGGCGATGACGATCACCCGGTCCATCGCCCCGTAGCGGCGGCGCTCCGCCTTGGGCGGGTTGACGACAACGCCGCTCGCCGCCTCCGCTTCATGCGCGCCGACATGGTGGCCGATCGCCACCTCGCCGCGCGCCTTCGCCGCCTCGACCACCTCGGCAAAGGAGACGTCCGCGCCGACCGTCACATAGTCGCGCGCGGGGCGCAGGCAGATCTCCGCCCCCTCCTCGTCGAGCAGGTCGTCGAACACCGCCTCGAGCGACGGGTTCTCCGAAATCTGCGCGAGCATCAGGCTGACCAGCTTGTTGGAGACGACGAAATCGTCGACCCGAGTCACCTCGGCGAGGCGGCGGTTGCGCACGTCGATCATCTCGCTGACGATGCTCACCGAATTCTCCCCCTTCCGAAGGATCGCGCGGAGGTGAAGGAGCGCGACGAGGGTGCGCGTGTCCGCCGCCTGGACCGCCAGCCAGTCGCTGTAGCCGAGCACCAGCACATGATCGAACGAGGCGGGGTCCAGCGCCTCGACTTCCGCCCGTCGGCTGGTGTCGGTACGGCGGAACGCGACGGCGAGGCGGTTCGGGTCGACGCCCAGCGCCTTCACCTCCTCCTCCACCCCGGGCGCGTCGGCGGCGACGAGGAGAGCCGAGCCGGGGGCGACGCAGCGCGCCAGCTCGGCGGCGACGAGCGGCCCGCGCCGGTTCCAGCCGAGCAGCAGGGTCCGCTGCGACTCCTCGGGCACCGGCGGCGCGGTCGGCAGAGCGGGGGCGGCTCGGGGCGAAGCGGCGGCTCCGTTCAGCCGGATCTCGCTGTCGTCGGCGGCGATCACCACCGCCTTCATGCCGTCGGCGACGATCGTGTCCCCCGGCGGGTTAAGCCACACCCGCCCGTCGTCGCGGCACAGGCCGATCAGGCTGCTCTCCGGAAAGGCGCTGACCGCGTCGCCGAAACGCATGCCGGTGAGCTCCGGCTGGTGCTGGGTGTAGATTTCGCAGCCGCTGAAATCGAGCAGTTCGGTATAGACGGCGCTCAGGCCCGGCTGGCGGCAGGAATGGACGATGATCCGCGCGATGAGATCGTCGGCGAGGACGAGCTGCACTTCGGGGCCGCCCACCGTGCGGGCGAGTTCGGCATTCTTCGCCTCCCTGATTTCGGCGAAGATCCGGTAGCGTGTGTCGCCGCGGTCGGGATCGTGGATCAGCGCCAGGATCGTCTTGATCACCTGCGAATCGGCGTCCTCGGCGTCGGGCGAGAGGATGATGATCGCCCGCGCGTCGGCGGGGTTTACGATGGATATATCGTGCAGATCGGTCGGATCGCCGCTGCGGCAGATGATCCGGGTGTTCCTGCGCTCGTGGACTTTGTGGCGGAGCCCGTCTTCCATCTCGACTTTGTCGCGGTCGGCCATGATCGCGATGCGGGGCCGTCGGCGGCTCTCGTTGGCAACCACAAGCTCCGAGACGACGTCGAAGATCGACGGCGACCAGTTGAAGATGATCGTATGGTCCCGCTCCAGCACGAACGAGCGGCCCTTGCGCAGCGCCTCGATGCGCCCCTGCACGCCTGTGGTGAGGATGCCGATCAGCGCCGAGACGAGGAAGATGCCGGTCAGCGTCACCGCCAGCATCACGATCCTGAACGCCCACCCGGTGTCGCCGCCGATCGTGCCCGGATCCATCGCCCGCATCAGCGAGGCCCACAGGCTCTCGAAGAAGCCGAGCGGCGGCGCCCCGTCGGGCGCGATCTGCGCCGCCGCCACCAGCGTCGCCGCGATGAGGATGATGACGAGGGCGGCGGCGCCGACCCAGGCGACCAGCGCCGGCGTCCCCCGGTCCATGCTCTTGTCGAATTCGTAGCGGAGGCGCGCCCGGATCGACCTTCTATCGTCTCGTCCCGCCACCCATCCCCCCGTGCAGCCGCCCCGCCCGGAAGATTATCGGCAGGCGCGGGTTTGCAAAGCCGAAATCGCGCCGCGCCGTCGCCGAAACGGTGCGATCAGATGAGGTTGCCGGCTTCCCTGCCCGACCGCGGCCGCGCCCGCGTCACCGTAACCCGCGTCGCGGCGTCGGTCATGCCGTAGAGCTTCTTCGCAAAGCCCCAGGGCAGGCGGATGCAGCCGTGCGAGGCGGGGTAGCCCGGCACGTGGCCGGCATGGAGCGCGATCCCGTAGGAGGTCAGGCGCTGCATATAGGGCATCGGCGCGTTGGCGTATCGGTTCGAGCGGTGCTTCACCTTCTTCTGCAGGATGCGGAAGGAGCCGGTCGGAGTCTCGTGGCCGCGCTTGCCGGTGGAGACGCGCGATGTCGCAACCAGCTCGGAACCCCGAAACACATAAGCCTTCTGCTGCGGGATGCTGACCAGCACGTGGACCGCGCCGCCCGTAGCCGGTTCCCACCGCGCCTTGCGGGGCTGGGCCTTGCGGGCGGTGGGCTCCACCGTCTTGGGCGCCTCGCCGATGATCCGCGTCGGCGGAGGCGCGTGGAGCAGCGGCTCGGGCTCGGGGGCAGGCGCGGGTGCCGCAGGAGCGGCAGGAGGTGGGGCGAGCGGCACTTCAGCGCGGGCGAGAATCGCGACCGGCCGCGCCGGCGCGGTGGCCGGGGCCGGCGGCGTCGCGCTGCCGAGCAGCAGTCCGGCCGCAGCCGAGAAGAGGCACAGGCTCTTCAGGCTTCGCCCCCGCAGGCGTCGGGAAAGTGGAGCGGCGGACCCTCGCATCGTCATGACGTCAAACGGCCCAGTTCCCATATTGCTCCCGTAACGAAGCGGCGAAGCCGCGGCCAGCCACGACATTGCCTCGGCGCAGGCGGGGGCGCTCGATCAACCTTGCCTGGCGCCGGCCGTCTTGTCAGACCGGCCGCGAAGGTGCCCATGATCGATCGCCGCCAGTTCCTCGCCGCCAGCCTCTCCGCAAGCGTCGCCCCCGCGTCGGCTCCCGCCGCGGGAGGCGAGCCTTCGCAGAGCATCCGCGCCTTCGGCAAGACCCGGCTCGGCGGCATCCGCTCCGGGAGCGGCGGCACCGTCAGCGTGGAGGACGACGTCCAGCTCGGGGTTCGCCTGGTCCGGCTGCGGCCGACGCAGCGCGGGCGGCTCGGCGCGGACGAGGCGCTGTCGGTGGTCTTCGGCGCGATGCCCGAGCTTCGCGAGGGGATGCAGCTGTGGCGTTACGGCCCCTGGAACGCGTGGTCGCGTCCCGTCGCCCTCAGCACCCCCGCCGATCTCAAGCCCGACGATATCCAGTTCCTCTACTGGCGCGACCGCGACGGCCTCTATGGAGCGGCGGTGCCGCTGAGCGGCGCCGGTTTCCGCACCACCCTCGGCCGGATCGGCGGCAAGCTCGCCGCGCGCGCGCAGGCGCTCGCCCCGTCGGCGGTGCCGGCCGATCTTCCGATCGCCGCGATCGGCTATGGCGATGATCCTCATGCGGTGATCCGCGCCACCTATCGCGCGGCGCTGGCGGCCATGGGCCGGTCCGACTCCGCGGCGGAGGGGAAGACCCTCCCCGAGCCGCTCCGCTATCTCGGCTGGAACAGCTGGAACGCGTCGAACCTGGGGCGGGACCTCAGCCCCTCGCTGCTGTTCAATGCCGCGACCGCCCTGCGCGGCGCCGGCGTGCCGATCGGCTGGATGACCGTCGACGACGGCTATTTCGACCATCGCGAGCAGCGCCTGCGCCGCTTCGAGCCGGACCCGGTAAAGTTCCCGCAGGGCTTCGCGCCCGTCGTCCGCAAGCTGAAGCGCGAGCACGGCATCCGCTCCCTCGGGATCTGGCTCGCGCTCGACGGCTACTGGCACGGCATCGACCCTGCCGGCGAGATCGGCCGGCGCTACCGGGCCGACCTCTTCACCTGGACCGAGCGCCAGGACCGCAGCAGAGCCGACTCGCCCGAGCGGACCAATACCTTCATCCGCCCCGACCGCGCCTCGATGGTCCGCTATTACGACGACCATCTTGGCCACCTGCAAGCGGCCGGCTTCGATTTCCTGAAGGTCGACAACCAGCTCGTCGTCGAGCGGATGGCGAAGGGGAATTTCCCGGTCTGGCAGCTCGCCACCGCAATGCACGCCGGCCTCAACGCCGCCGCCGCCCGCCACTTCGGCAATGCAGTCATCAACTGCATGGATCTGACGGCCGACGCCTATTTCAACTTCGGCCGCACACCGGTGGCGAGGGCGGTCGAGGATTATTTCCCCTACGAAGCGGGCGAGACCTACAATCTAGAGAAGGGCAATGCCGCGGCGCATGTGGCGCAGGCGCTCTACAACAATCTCTACGTCAGCCAGGTCGCGATCCCGGATTTCGACATGTTCGAATCGACGAACCCGAACGCCCTGATGCATGCGGTGGCGCGGGTGGCGAATAACGGGCCGATCTACATAACCGACCAGCCCGGCCGCCACGACATCGCTTTGGTGAGGTCGATGGCGCTTTCGGACGGACGGCTCCTCCTCGCGGAAGCGCCGCTCCTGCCCGCGCGGGACTCGCTGTTCCAGCTCCAGGAAGGGCGCCCGTTCAAGGCCTTCTCACGGGTGGGCGAGGCCGGCCTCCTCGCCATCTTCAACCTCGCCGACGCGGACCGCGTGCGCGGCCGCTTCGCGCCCGGCGACGTGCCCGGATTCGAAGGCGCCGACGTGGTCGCCTACGAGCATGTCGGCGGCCGCCTCCGCCGGATCGGCAGCGGCGACTCCCTCCCGATCGACCTGCCGCGGTTCGGCGCCCAGCTCTGGACCCTCCACCGCCCCCGCGGCGGCTTCGCCGCCTTCGGCCGCAGCGACAAGCTGAACGGCGCCGCTGCCATCCGCTCGACCCGGCTGCGCGGGCGCCGCGTCGAAGTCTCGCTGCACGAAATGGGCCCCTTCGCCGCCTGGAGCGAACGAAAACCCGCATCGGTGACGCTCGCCGGACGTAAGCTGCCCTTCGCCTGGTCGGCCGGCCTCCTGAGGGTGGCCGCGCCCGAAACCCGCAAGCGCGGCACCCTGCGCGTCGAGCTGGGGGGCTGATCGTCGCTGCACGTCCGGCGAGGCAAGTGGCGGAGCGGGAGGGATTCGAACCTGCGCACGTAAGTGCTTGGACTTGCGTGAACATCCACGGCCCCGAGGAGCACGGCCCCACATTCCTCCCCACGCGCAGCATCGGCTTCAATGGGCCCAACTTGTCCCTTCTGGGAGTATTCAGCAGCGCTCGGTGCTGCCAACCAGGCGTCGGCTCCGTTGAAACGAGGGCCTCGGTCCCGGCTGCTCCAGCGGCGCGGACGACCGGCCGCTCTGTCGCACGCCTCATCACCACGCTCGGTGCTGCCGTGCCTGCCTCACGACGTAGAGCGGCGCGCCTTCGCAAAGAGGACGACCCGCTCATCTGGGTCCACAGGCTCCCTTGGAAGCGGCTCGTTAAGCTCGAGAACAGCCGCGAAGTCGTCATGCAAGGGATTCAGTAAGGAGCGTCGGCCGCGGCGACCTTTCAAGCAGTCACGCGCTCG
>DASVVY010000025.1:0-1784 GCA_036386335.1 Allosphingosinicella sp.
GTCGAGGCCATGATGGCGCTGGTGTTGGCGGACCAGAAGCTCCTCCACCGCGCACAATGCGGGTGAGGCCATGGAGACGGTGACGGTCGCGCTCGGCGCGCGCAGCTACGACGTGCTGATCGGCGACGGCCTCCTCGACCGGGCAGGCGAATGGATAGCCCCGCTGGCCCGCGGCGGGCGTGTCATCGTGGTGACCGACGAGACCGTCTGGGAGGCGCAGGGGGAGCGGCTGCGGCGAGGCCTCGGCGGCACCGAAGCCGTGCCGGTGCCGGTGGCGCCGGGGGAGGGGAGCAAGAGCTTCGCCACGCTCTCGACCGTCACCGATCGGCTGCTGGAGATCGGCGTCGAGCGGAGCGACCATATCCTTGCCTTCGGCGGGGGCGTGATCGGCGACCTCGCCGGCTTCGCCGCAGCGATCGTCAACCGCGGGTGCAAGTTCGTGCAGGTGCCGACCACGCTGCTCGCCCAGGTCGACAGCTCGGTCGGCGGCAAGACCGGAATCAACGTCGCCGCGGGCAAGAATTTGGTCGGCGCCTTCCACCAGCCCTCGCTCGTGCTGATCGATCCCTCCTGCCTCGCCACCCTCGATCCGCGCCAGGTCCGCGCCGGCTATGCGGAGATCGCCAAATACGGGCTGATCGAGGACGCCGCCTTCTTCGCCTGGCTCGAGGAGAATGTCGGCGCGGTGCTCGGCGGCGATGCGGAGGCGCGGCGGCACGCCATCGCCACCGCCGTCGCCGGCAAGGCGCGGATCGTCGAGGAGGACGAGCGCGAGACCAGCGGCCGCCGCGCGTTGCTCAACCTCGGCCATACCTTTGGCCACGCGCTTGAGGCGGAGACCGGTTATTCGGACCGCCTCTACCACGGCGAGGCGGTGGCGGCGGGGACGGTGCTCGCCTTCGCCTTGTCGGCCGAGCGGGCCCTCTGCCCGGCCGAGGATGCGGAACGGGTCCGCGCCCACTTCGCCGCGGCGGGCCTGCCGGTGAGCCTCGCCGAGATCGGCATCGACGCGTCGGGCGCGCGGCTCGTCGACCATATGAAGCTCGACAAGAAGAAGCAGGCGGGGCGGATCGCCTTCATCCTCGCCCGCGGCATCGGGCAGGCCTATGTCGACAAGACGGTGGAACTCGCCGACGTCGCGGCGTTCCTCGATCGGCAGCGTTGAGGTGGGGATTCCTCACGCCGAGGTGATCGGCGACCCGATCGCCCACTCCAAGTCGCCCCTGATCCACAGGCATTGGCTCGCCGAGCTCGGTATCGAAGGCGACTACCGCGCGGCGCACGTGCGTCCGGCGGAGCTTGGGGGATACATTGCCGCCCGGCGGCGGGACCCCGACTGGCGCGGCTGCAACGTCACCATTCCGCACAAGGAGACGGTGATCCCGCTCCTCGACCGGATCGACCCCGGTGCGGAGGCGATCGGCGCCGTGAACTGCATCGCGCCGGGCCCAGAGGGGCTCACCGGGCGAAACACGGACATCGACGGCGTCGCCGCCGCGCTCGACCCGGTGCCGCTCGAAGGCGCGAAGGCGGTGGTGGTCGGCGCCGGCGGGGGGGCGCGGGCGGCGCTCCAATATCTCGCGGGGCGCGGGGCGAGGGTCACCATCCTCGTCCGCAACCCCGCAAAGGCGGCGCATTTTGGCCACCAGGTGCTGCCGCTGGAGCAATGCGAGGAGGCGCTCGAAGGCGCCGCGGCGATCGTCAATGCGAGCCCGCTCGGCATGGAGGGCTGTCCCGAAATGCCGCTGCGGCTGCTCGACGCGGCCGCCGCCGCCGCGCGCGGG
>DASVVY010000026.1:0-7180 GCA_036386335.1 Allosphingosinicella sp.
CCGTCCAGATCCGCTCCGAAGTCATCGCGCCCGCTTAGCCCGCACCTTGCGCCCGCGCCAGCGGCGCGGTTGCAATCGCGCCGAAACCGGCCTATATGCACGCGCATGACCCAGTACGAAGCCGTCACCGCAACCGAAGCCCCCGCACGTTCGGGCGCGATCAAGCTCCATGGCACCGAAGGGTTCGAAGGCATGCGGCGCGCCGGCCGGGCCGCCGCCGAAGTCCTCGACGCCCTGGTTCCGCACGTCCTGCCCGGCGTCACCACCCAGGAGATAGACGACATCGTCTACCGCGAGATGCACGCCCGCGGCGGCATTCCGGCGACGCTCGGCTATCGCGGCTTCACCGGCAGCTGCTGCACGTCGATCAACCACGTCGTCTGCCACGGCATCCCCGGCGACCGGGTGCTGAAGGACGGGGATATCGTCAACATCGACGTCACGATCATCGTCGACGGCTGGCATGGCGACACCAGCCGCATGTTCCTGGTGGGCGATGTGCCGATCAAGGCGCGGCGCCTGGTCGACGTCACCTACGAATGCATGATCATCGGCATCGAGCAGGCGCGCCCCGGCAACCGGCTCGGCGACATCGGCCACGCGATCCAGACATACGCCGAGAAGCACCGCTACGGCGTCGTCCGCGACTTTTGCGGACACGGCCTGGGGCGCCTGTTCCACGACGCGCCGGAGGTGGTCCATGCCGGCCGCCCCGGGACCGGGCCGGAGCTTAAGCCCGGCATGTTCTTCACGATCGAGCCGATGATCAACATCGGCAAGCCCGGCGTGAAGCTGCTCGAGGACGGCTGGACCGCGGTGACCCGCGACCGCACCCTCTCGGCCCAGTTCGAGCATTCGATCGGCATCACCGAGGACGGTTGCGAGATCTTCACGAAGAGCCCCGGCGGCTTCGACAAGCCGCCTTACGCCTGAGCGCCCGCCGCGCATCCACGTGAAATTTTCACCCCCCGCCGCACGTGGCTTGCTACCCCTAGGGGGTCCGCTATGCTGCAGCGCAGCAGCTAATGAGGAGTCGCGGTGAAGAAGATCGAGGCGATCATCAAGCCGTTCAAGCTCGACGAGGTGAAGGAGGCGCTCCACGACGTCGGCGTCTCGGGGATTACCGTCACCGAGGCCAAGGGCTTTGGGCGGCAGAAGGGTCACACCGAACTCTACCGGGGCGCCGAATATGTCGTCGACTTCCTGCCGAAGGTGAAGCTGGAGGTGGTGGTCGAGGACGGGCTCGCCGAGCGGGTGGTCGAGGCGATCGCCAATGCGGCCCGCACCGGCCGGATCGGCGACGGCAAGATCTTCGTCTCCACCGTCGAGGAGGCGCTGCGGATCCGCACCGGCGAACGCGGATCGGACGCGATCTGAGGTAGCGGCCCCGCCCCGCTCATCCTGGGTAGGGACTGAGCCCGGGGGCGGCCCCGGTTCGAAAGCTCACCGGCTCTGAGGATCAGCGGGTGGGCCTGGGCAGCATTGAATATCAACAAGCCCCGGCGCGGGGCGTTACGAGCGAGGGAAACACTGACGATGGCCACCGACGCGGGCAAGATTCTGAGCCGGATCAAGGACGAGGAGATCGAGTGGGTCGACCTCCGCTTCACCGACCCCAAGGGCAAGTGGCAGCACCTGTCGATGGTCTCCTCGGTGATCGACGAGGACCAGCTGACCGACGGCTTCATGTTTGACGGCTCCTCGATCGAGGGCTGGAAGGCGATCAACGAGTCCGACATGATCCTGCGGCCGGACCTGGACGCGGTCTACGTCGACCCGTTCTCGGCGACGCCGATGCTGGTGATGTTCTGCGACATCGTCGATCCGGGCACGGGCGAGCTCTACGCCCGCGACCCCCGCTCGACCGCCAAGCGCGCCGAGGCCTATCTCCAGCAGACGGGGATCGGCGACACCGCCTTCGTCGGGCCGGAAGCCGAGTTCTTCATGTTCGACGACGTTCGCTTCGAGGACGGCTACAACGCCTCCTACTACCGGATCGACGACATTGAGCTGCCGACCAACAGCGGCCGTGAATATGAGGTCGGAAATCTCGGCCACCGTCCGCGCGCCAAGGGCGGCTATTTCCCGGTCGCGCCGGTCGACAGCGCCGTCGACATCCGCGGCGAGATGGTCTCGACCATGCTCGAGATGGGCCTCCCGTGCGACAAGCACCACCACGAGGTCGCCGCCGCCCAGCACGAGCTCGGCCTCACCTACGGCACGCTCGTACAGACCGCCGACCGGATGCAGATCTACAAGTACGTCGTGCACCAGGTGGCCGCCGCCTACGGCAAGACGGCAACCTTCATGCCCAAGCCGATCAAGTCCGACAACGGATCGGGCATGCACACCCACTTCTCGATCTGGAATGGCGGCAAGCCGCTCTTCGCCGGCAACGGCTATGCGGGCCTGTCCGAGCTGGCGCTGTTCTTCATCGGGGGCGTCATCAAGCACGCCAAGGCGCTGAACGCCTTCACCAACCCGACCACGAACAGCTACAAGCGGCTCGTCCCGGGCTTCGAGGCGCCGGTTCTGCTCGCTTATTCGAGCCGCAACCGCTCGGCCTCCTGCCGCATTCCTTACGGCACCGGCGAGAAGGCGAAGCGGGTCGAGTTCCGCTTCCCCGACGCGCTCGCCAACCCGTATTTGGCTTATGCGGCGATCCTGATGGCGGGCCTCGACGGCATCCAGAACCGCATCCATCCGGGCGACCCGATGGACAAGAACCTCTACGACCTGCCGCCGCAGGAGCTCGCCAACGTGCCGACCGTCTGCGGGTCGCTGCGCGAGGCGCTGATCTCGCTCGAGAACGACCGCGCGTTCCTGACGAAGGGGGACGTGTTCAGCGACGACCAGATCGACGCCTATATCGAGATCAAGTGGCAGGAGCAGCTGCGCTGGGAGACGACGCCCAGCCCGGTCGAGTACGACATGTACTATTCCGGCTGACGATCCGCCGCCCCGCCCGACGGGGAGGCAGCGTCTCTACGAACGGCGCCGCTGCATTGGCGGCGCCGTTTCGTTTGCGGCGCCCGGCGTGATCGTCTTTGGACCCGCCGGGCCGCGGCGGGCGCGGGCGAGGGTGCGAAGGTCGAACTCGCGCTCGAACTTCAGGCCCATCTGGCCGCGCTGGCACCAGCGCACTTCGGCCGGCACCAGGCCGGCCTCGTCGAGGTCGAGCTTCACCTTCCGGTCCGGCGGGATCGCCGTCTCGCATTCGACCATTGCGCCGCCGGACGAGATGTTCCTGACCCGCGCCGGGTAAGCGCGCCCGTCCCACTGGAGGGTGCCAAGCCGGATCAGGCGGTGGCGCGGCGGCCGGCTGAAGCCGACGATCTCCGCCGTCGGCCGGCTCTCGCGCGCCATCTCCAGCGCCTTGGCGGGCGCGGCCGGACGGCCGAAGAGGAAGCCCTGCACCTGGGAGCAGCCGAGCCGCCGGACCAGCGCCAGCTCCTCGAGGCTCTCCGTGCCTTCGGCGGTGGTGTCGATGCCGAGGCTCTCGGCGAGGACGACGATCGCGCGGATGATCGCCGCGTCGCGACCGCCGGCACCGGCGGCGCCGCGCACGAAGCTGCGGTCGATCTTGATCTTGTCGACGGGCGCGCGGCGAAGATGGGCAAGGCCCGAAAGTCCGGTGCCGAAATTGTCGAGGGCGAGCCGCACGCCGAGCGCCTTAAGCTTGTCGAGCACCTGCCCCGTGGCGGTGGGATCGGCGAGGAAGAAGGTCTCGCCGATCTCCAGCTCCAGCCTGTCCGGCTCGACGCCGTTCGCGGCGAGGGCGCCGATCACGTTGGAGGCGAGCGCGGGATCGCGCAGCTGGCTCCCCGAGAGGTTGACGCCGAGCCGGACGTGGGCGGGCCATTTCGCCGCTTCCGCGCAGGCGCTGCGCAGCACCCAGCTGCCGATGCCCGGCATCAGACCCGATTCTTCGGCCACCGACAGGAAGGCGGCGGGGGCGAGGACGCCGCGGGTCGGGTGGTGCCAGCGCAGCAGCGCCTCGAATGCGACCACCTCCTCCGAGACGGAATCGACTATCGGCTGGAAGAGAAGCCGGAGCTGGTCCTTGCCGAGTGCGCTGCGCAGGTCCGCCTCGAGGATCTGCCGGTCGGCGGCCTCCTCGTGCATCTCGGCCGCGAAGAAGCGGAAAGTGCCGCGGCCGCCAGCCTTGGCGGCGTAGAGCGCGAGGTCCGCCTCCTTCACCAGGGCCGCCGCATAAGCCTTGCCTGGGCGCGCGATCGCGATGCCGACCGAGGCGCCGATGCGAATGTCGTGGCCGTCGACGTCGAACGGCTCGGCAATGCTGCGGATCAACCCCTCGGCGAGCGCCGAGAGGCGCCCCTCGGTGTCGACGGCGGGGAGGATCGCCTCGAACTCGTCTCCGCCGAGCCGGCCGACCTGGGCCTCCTCGCCAAGCGCCTCGGCGAGGCGTCCGGCGACCTGCTTGAGCAGCTTGTCGCCGACCGGGTGGCCGAGCGTGTCGTTGACCTGCTTGAAGCGATCGAGGTCGATCATCATCAGCGCGCAGCCCTTGCGGCGCTCCGCCGCATTGGCGAGCGCCTCATCGAGCATCGTCCGCATCGTCGAGCGGTTCGGGATTCCGGTGAGGCCGTCGTAGCGGGCGCGGTTGCTGCTCTCGACCTCGCGGCGACGCTGCTCGGAGACGTTGCTGCCGATGCCGCGGAAGCCGAGGAACCGTCCGAACGGATCGAAGGTGGGCCGGCCGGAGAGCGCCCAGCAGAGGTCGCTGCCGGGCGCGGAGACGAGCACATCCTCGAACGGGAAGCGGGCGGAGAGATGGAAAGCGAGACCGCGGCCCTCGTCGTCGCTGCGGCCCCCGGCCTGGACCAGCAGGAGCTC
The DNA here is from genome assembly GCA_036386335.1 of Allosphingosinicella sp. Taxonomy (GTDB): domain Bacteria; phylum Pseudomonadota; class Alphaproteobacteria; order Sphingomonadales; family Sphingomonadaceae; genus Allosphingosinicella. The sequence continues at coordinate 4,858 of DASVVY010000026.1, forward strand.
GGAAAGCCTGGCCCCGAGCAGCGCTTCGGGCAGCCGGCCGAGGCTGGCGGCGAGCTGGCGGGAGACGTAGGTGACCAGCCCCTCCGCACTGGTCTCCCAGAACCAGCCGCGGCCGCTCTCCTCGAAATCGGCGATCAGGCGCGATGCGGTGCACGCCTCTTCCTCCGTGGCCAGTCTCTCCTCCGCCCGAAGAGCGAAGTCGCGAGCGCGCAGGACGGCGAGCCAGCCCACATAGGCGCCCACCGCCCCGGCGACCGCCGCGCCTTCAAGGCCAGGCGCGGCGGCGGCAACGGTGGCGACAAGCGCGCAGCAGGTCGCGAGCAGCAGCGCCGCGACGGTGAAGAATGCGGGAATTCCCGCGGCGACGCTCGCGACGATGGCGATCCGCACTAGCGCGGAGTCCGGCGCGACCGAAAGCGCGAGCCAGGCGGCGAGCAGCGACAGGGCGGTCGAAGCGAGCAATTGCAGCAGCGCGAGCCGCATGATCACGTAGATTCGCCCAGCGCGGCGGAGGGCGAAGCAGAGGATCAGGTCGAGGGCGACGACGGTCCCCAGCGCGAGCATCGGCCCGGCAGCTGCGGCGAGGCCGTGGGCGGGGAGAAGCGTGGCGGCGACGGCCGCCCAGCAGGCGAGGCGGCAGAGGACGAGGAGCGGCAGGGCAATGCCGACGCTGCGGGCACGGTCGCCGGCGATGCGCGCCTCGACCTCGCGCGTGGGCGCCCGGAAATCGGAGAGGATAAGGCGGACGAGCGAGCGTGAGCGGAAGGGCTCCTGGCCCTCCGCCGCGACGCCCGAGAAGCGCGCCTGCCTCATCCTGCTTTGCCCTGGCCCATAAGGCCGCCCCTCCCCCAGGTCGGCTGAGGGAAGATTAGGGTGATGCAGGTTAAAAAACCGCTTAGTGGGAGGGCGTTTTCAGCCACCGGACCGGCGCATCGGCAGCGCCGCCAGGATCTTGCGGCGGAGCGCCGTTTCGATCGCGTCCCGACCGGCCTCGCGGGCACCGGCACGGTCGACCAGCAGGCGGGCGAGAGGCGAGCCGGGCGCCGCAAGGGGGACGCTGCAGCGGCCGAGGTCGATGGGGCTGAGGAAGCGGGCGCCGAACTCGCCCGCGCGCTGCCACTCGACCTGCGCTTCGACCTCGCCGATGCCCGGCAGGTCGAGCCAGACGCAGCCGCCGCGCTGCAGCCGCACGTCGCAACGCGCGCGGAAGCCGAGGCTGGAGAGATCGCGCATTCGGGCCTCGCAGCTGCTCCAGCCGTTCGGCCGCAGCCGCGTCGGCTGGTCGAGCGCGAGGCGCTCGGCCTTGCGGCCCTGGTCGTCGAGGCGGCGCGCGTTCGGTGCCATTTCCCTGCCTGTCCCCATCGTCGGGAATGGCGGGAAGCTACCGCAGGCTGGTTAACGAAACGCTGCCTGGTCCAGAGTGTCCCTAATAATCCTTGGAGACCCGCACGTTAACGCTCTCGCGGCCAATCGTGGAGATGCTGGAGAGCAGCGAGAGCCAGCGGGTGATCTGATATTCGACGATCGTCGCCGAATAGCCGCGGGCGTCGGTCACCACCTCGACATAGACGCGGCGGCCGAAATATTTGCCGGCCGCGATGGCCGTCCCCTGCCCGGTCGTGATGTCGGCAGGGACGATGCGGAGGCGGTCGAGGCCCGTGGCGGCGCGAACCGCGTTGATCGGGTCGAGCCCGCCGCCGGAGCTGTTGAGCGAGGCAACCGCGGCGGCGAGCTGCAGCGCTTCGGGCGCCGACAGGTTGGTGATCGAGGTGCCGAAGAGGAGGCGGCTGAGCAATTCGTCCTGCGGCAGCGCCGGCGTGCTGGCGAAGGAGATTTCCGGGCGCTGGCCGCGGCCGGTGACCCGGATCACGGCGTTGAGACCTTGGACGCCGCCCTCCGCCGTGATGTCGAGCACCGGGTTGACCGGCGATTCCCCAAGGAAGCGGATTTGCCCGCGCTCCAGGTCGAAGCGGCGGCCCGCGAAATCGTAGGTGCCGCGGACGAGATCGGCGTGGCCGCTGATCCGCGGATCGGTGACGGTGCCGTCGATGCGCAGGTCGGCGCTCCATTCGCTGTTGATGCCGAGCCCGCTGACGGCGAGGCGGCCGGGGGCGTCGACGTCGAGGTCGAGCCGCCACGGGGTGAGGCGGCGCGGCTCCGGCCGTTCGTCGTCCGGGAGGTTGACGTCGCGGACGGCGAGGCGCGGCACCTGCGTGGAGGCCCGGACGGCGCCGAGGCGGAAATTGCCGCTCACCAGCCGCACCTTGCCCGAGATGCTGCCGTCGGCGCCATTCGAGCGGATCGCGATCGGGCCGGTCACCTG
>DASVVY010000027.1:0-1929 GCA_036386335.1 Allosphingosinicella sp.
TCCTGTTCGGCTCTATACGGACAAGAACCAAGGCGACAGCGACGTCGGCCGCATGATCGCGCACAAACCGCACTAGTAACGCGCTGTCATGCCGATGAGCGGACCTTCGATCCCGTGCATGTCGAGGCAGACCGACTTCCCAGCCGGCGATGTGGCCGTAGCTCTAGTCGCGCGGGTGTCCCATATGGTGCACCTCTGCGGGAATCTTAATTGGGCGGGTCTTACGGAGCATCTCCGCTCCGGCACCAGGTTTGCCTGCAGCGTTCCCGGAGAAGGTTCGGCTTGCGAGACGCCGTCGAGGTGGCGTTGCTGCTGCCTCCATGGAAAGCGACAGCGGCGCTTGTCAGTCGGTGCTCGTCGGCGAGGCGCCGTACTCCTCATCGGTGACGTGCCGGCCCCATGTGACGGGGCTGCCGGACTCGTCATTCTGCTGCATCGCGATGTGGACCATGAACCGGCTCGGGGCCGCGCCGTGCCAATGGTTCTCCTCTGGCTCAAAGAACACGCGGTCGCCAGGACGGATGATCTCGACCGGACCGCCCTCGCGCTGGCATAGCCCCACTCCCTCGGTGACGAAGATCGTCTGGCCGTGCGGGTGGGTGTGCCAGGCGGTGCGCGCGCCGGGCGTGAAGTGCACGGCGGCGGCGGCGAACGTTGAGCTGGCGGCGGGCGCGGCGACGGCGTCAATGTAGACGTCGCCGGTGAACCAGTCGGCGGGGCCTTTCTGGGTGTCGATGCTGCTTCGGGTGATCTGCATGAGGGCTCGCTTCCCGTTAGGTCTCAGGCGGTCTGGCCGCCGTCGACGACCATGGCGTGACCGATCGTGAACGCTGCTTCATCGGAGCAGAGCCATAGCACGGCGGCCGCGATCTCGTCCGGCTGGCCCATCCGGCCGATCGGCTCTTGGGCGATGACGGCGGCACGGCCTTCGTCGGTGTCGCCGGTGAACCGGCGCATCATCTCGGTGTCGATGATGCCGGGGCAGATGGCGTTGATTCGGATGTTCGAGGCGGCGTAGTCCAGCGCGGCCGACTTGGTGAGGCCGATGAGGCCGTGCTTGGTGGCGGCGTAGGCGGCCTGGCCTTTGAACCCCTTGACGCCCGCGCCGGACGACGTGTTGACGATCGCGCCGCCGCCGTGCTGGAGCATGAGCTCGATCTCGTGCTTCATGCTCAGGAAAGCGCCGCGGAGGTTGACTGCCACGAGGCGGTCCCACTCGTCGTCGCTGATCTCGGCGGCCGGCTTGATCGGCTGCTCGATGCCCGCGTTGTTGAAGGCGATGTCGAGGCGGCCGAACCTGTCCACCGCGGCGTCCAGTGCCGCTTTGATGTCGTCGGCGCGCGTGACGTTGCAGGACACGGCGAGCGACTGGCTGCCGGCCTGCTCGATCATGCGAGCCGTCTGTTGGTTGCCGTCGGGTGCGACGTCGGCGACCACGACGCTCGCACCTTCGCGCCCGAACGCCAGTGCGGTGGCCCGGCCGATGCCGCTGGTCGCTCCGGTGACGAACGCGACCTTCCCGTCGAAGCGGCCGCTCATGGGGTCACCATGACCTTGATGGCCTCGCGGTCGGCCATGGCGCGGTAGCCGTCGGGGACGCCGTCTAGGCCGACGTTGCGGTCGAACACGCGGCCGGGCTCAATGCGGCCCGCCAGCACGTCGGGCAGCAGCTCGTCTAGGTAGGCCCGCACGGGCGCGGGGCCACCGCCGATGGTGATGTTGCCGAAGAACGCCGGCAGCGAGCCGGGGATCTCGGTGTGCTGCGGCACGCCGACGCGGCCGACCGCGCCGCCGGGGCGCGCGATGCCGATCGCGGTGTCCATCGACGCGCCGTGGCCGACGCACTCCAGCACCGAGTGGACGCCCTCCCCGCCGGTGAGTTCGCGGACGCGTTCGATTGCCTCCTCGCCACGCTCGGAGACGACGTCG
>DASVVY010000028.1:0-6854 GCA_036386335.1 Allosphingosinicella sp.
GCGGAGAAGCCGCTCGCCCCTTTCTCATCGAGTTTGACGATCTCCCCGTCGAGAAGGGCCGAGCCCACCTCCAGATCGCGCGCGGCGGCGACGATCTCGGGGAACTTGTCCGACCAGTCGAGGCCGGAGCGCGTATAGACCTTCGCCTCGCCGCCGCCGATCGCGAGCAGGCAGCGATAGCCGTCATATTTCATCTCGTGGATCCACCCCGGCCCGGAGGGCACGTGGTCGACGAGGGTCGCCTTCTGCGGCTCCCGGAAGGGTGGAGGCTTCAATCCTCCCCGAGCTCGGCTCGGGGAGGCGGCCCCGGGCACCTCCGCTCGCTGCGCTCGCCCCCCTCCACCGGACTTCGTCCGGTTCCCCTCCCCGTCCCGGGGAGGAGCGAGCCCGCTCGTCCAGCTCTTCAGCTCCTTCGCCTTCTTGGCCGCGGCGATCTCCTGCATCGTGCGGCCGGTCTTGATCGAGGTGAGGTAGCGTTCGGTGAGCGCCATCGAGCCGCCGGCATGCTCGTCGCGCACCTTCTTCAGCATCCAGTTCTCGGTGCGCTCGCCGGGGCGCTTCTTGAGGCGGAACATCACCCACTCGCCCTTCATCCGCTCACCGTCGACGCTGAAGTGGAGATGGCCTTCCTCCAGCGTCTTCCTCGGGTCCTTGCCGGGCGCCGGAGTCCAGGTGCCGCGGTCCCACAGCATCACCGTGCCGCCGCCATATTCGCCCTTGGGGATCGTGCCTTCGAAGGTGGCGTAGGAGAGGGGGTGGTCCTCGGTGCGGATGGCGAGGCGCTTGTCGTCGGGGTTGAGGCTGGGCCCGTTCGGCACGGCCCAGCTCTTCAGGGTGCCGTCGAGCTCGAGGCGCAGGTCCCAGTGGAGGCGGGTGGCGTCGTGCTTCTGGACCATGAAGCCGTTGCCCGTACCCCAGCTTAGTTTTTCAAACGTCCCCGGCGGCTCCGCGGTCTTCGCGAAGTCCCGCTTCTCATTATAGGTCGCGAGCGGATCGGCGGATTTGCGGCGGAGCATGGGTCAGACGCAATAATCCCCCTCTCCCGCAGGGAGAGGGTTGGGGTGAGGGAGGTCTGTGCTTGTGAACAGCGACAGACGCCGAAATCCCTCACCCAACCGTCTCCCCAAGGTAGAGGGCTTTCTGCCGGCGTCCCCCACCGGCACTAGGCCCGCTTCCGGGCCGGGGCGGCCTTGGCGGGGGCCTTTTTCGGCGGGGCCTTCTTGGCGGCAGGCTTGGAGGCGGCTTTCTTCGCGCCGCCGTTCTTCGCGCTTTCCCCTGTCGTCTCCCCGGGCCGCTCGATCGAGCGCTTCAGCGCGGCCATCAGGTCGATGACGTTGGTGCCCCGGGCGGGGGCGGCGTCCTCGTCTGCGTGGATCGTCTTGCCCTTGCGTTTCTGCTCGAGAAGGTCGTGCAGCGCCTCGATATAGCGGTCGTGGAATTTCGACGCGTCGAACTCGGCGGTCTTGCGCTCGATCAGCGCCTCGGCGAGGTCGAGCAGCTCCTCGTCCGGCTTGGCGTCGGCGATGTCGCGGAAATAGTCGCGCGCCTTGTTGACCTCGTCGGCGTAGCGCAATGTCTCGAGGACGATGCCGCGCCCGCACGGCTTGATGCTGACCAGATATTCGCGGCCCCTCAGAGCCAGCTGGCCGATGCCGACCTTGCGCGTCCGTCGCAGCGCCTCGCGCAGCACGATGAACGCTTCCTCGGCGAGATCGTCGGCCGGGACGACATAATAGGGCTTCTCGTAGTAAAGGACGTCGATCTCGTCGTAATCGACGAACTGGGTGAGCTCGAGCGTCTTCTTCGATTCGAGCTTGACCGCCTCCAGCTCCTCGTCGTTGACGAGGACGTAGCTGCCTTTCTCATATTGGTAGCCCTTGACGATCTCGTCCGGGTCGACCGGTCCGATGCCGGGCACCACCTTCTCGTACTTGATCCTCTTGCCGGTCGGCTCGTGGATCTGGTTGAAGGCGATCGAGGCGCCGCTCTTCGTCGCGGAGAAGATCTCGACCGGGATCGAGACCAAAGCCAGCCTGATCTGTCCCTTCCAATATGCCCGTGCGGCCATCGTTTCGCTCCGGAATCGATCTGATGCGGACTCAATCGACGGAAGGGAGTCTGGTTCCTCCCGCCGCCGGTTCGCACCGGCGGCGGGCGGTCCCTCAGTCGAACAGTTCCTCGAGCCACGACTTCCGCCGCTTGCGGTAGCCCTTATGGCCGTAGCCGCCGTGCTCGTGGTGGTGCCGCGGCTCCGGCCAGGGCGCGGCGCGGGGCTGGGGCTGTTGCGGCGGCGGCTCCGGCGCGCGCGGCGCGAGGTCCGCGGCGCTGCGCTCGATGATCTTGTCGAGCTCGCCGCGATCGAGCCACACGCCCCGGCAGGTGGGGCAATAGTCGATCTCGATCCCCTGCCGCTCGGACATGACGAGGGCGGTGCGGCAGACGGGGCACGCCATCGGCTTTTGCGCTTCGCTCATCTCAGGCCCTCCACATACGCGGCGCCAGCCGGTGGAGCCTGTCCTTCACGGCGAGCTTCAGCTTCTTCAGGCGAAGCAGGCGGAAATGGTTGGGGAGCCGGTGCTTCAATTCGCGCCGTATCTCGTCGTCGAGCCGGCGGTGGAGGATCGTCAGTTTGTACAGGAATGCATTCATAGCCTCTCTCCAATCGACGTTTCATCGATCGGGTCAGCTACGATGGTGGAGTGAACCAGCCAGAACGCGCATCGAGCTAACCCGATGCGGTCCGACATCGCGGCTGTCCAGGAGGACGACCGCCAGAGGGGCCCGGCCCGCAGAACTCGATCTAGGCGCGCCGGCGGCCGCCTTCAAGACCGCTCAGACCGGGATTTCGGTCGTGTACTTGACCTGCCGTAGCGCGAAGTTGCTGGCCGCGTGGGCGACGGAGGGGTGGGCGAGGACGCCGCGCATGACGAAACGGTCATAGTCGGCGACGTCGCGCACCGCGATGCGCAGCAGATAGTCCCACTCGCCCGACATGGCGTAGCATTCGACGATCTCCTCGCGCGACTGGATGAACTCCTCGAACTCGGCGCGCGCCTCGATCGTCTGGCGGGTCATCCGCACCTGGCACAGCACGTTGACCGAGCGGCCGAGATGCTCGGCATTGGCGAGCCGCACCGATTTGCCGAGGACGCCCGCCGCCTCCAGCGCCCGCACCCGGCGCCACACCGAGGCGGCCGATGCGCCGACCCGTTCGGAGAGCGCGGCGTGGCTGAGGCTGCCGTCGCGCTGCAGCTCGCGCAGGATTCTGCGGTCGACGGTGTCCAGGCGTACATCTTCTTTCATCATCCGGAGAATAGCTGAACGCCTGTTTCAAATCCAGCGGCAAAGGCGGCGAATCTGATAGGCGCTTTGCCGCCGGGGCGAGTAGATGTACGGGCTGCCTCAGCGCGCCACCAGCGGCCCGCTTCGAAGGAGGAATGATGGAAGACGGTTTCATGCTGACGCGAGAGGCGGCCCTGTTCGACCGGCTCGAGGCGCAGAAAGCCGACGCCCTCCTCCAGCTCATCTCGCTGTGCAACGCCGATCCCCGCAAAGAGAAGATCGACGTCGGCGTCGGCGTCTATCGCGACGCGGCCGGCGGCACGCCGATCCCGCGGGCGGTCAAGCGCGCCGAGGCGATCCTGCTCGAGACGCAGGAGACCAAATCCTATCTCGGCTCGGCCGGCGACACCCGTTTCGTCGAGCTGATCAAGCCGATGGTCTTCGGCGCGGCGGGGGCGGGCGACGACCGCGTGGTCGGGGTGCAGACTCCGGGCGGCTGCGGCGCGCTGCGGCTCGGCGCGGAGCTGATCGTCGCGGCGAACGAGAATGCCCGCATCTTCGTCGGCCAGCCGACCTGGCCGAACCACGGCCCGCTCATCGCCTGCGCCGGCGTCGAGATGATCGACCACCCCTATTACGACAAAGCCTCGCACCGCATCCTGTTCGACGAGATGATGGACGCGCTCCAGGGCGCGCGGGCGGGCGACCTCATCCTCCTCCACGGCTGCTGCCACAACCCGACCGGCGCCGACCTCTCGATCGACCAGTGGCGGGCGATCGCGGAGCTGGTGGCGGAGAAGGGGCTCGTCCCGTTCGTCGACCTCGCCTACCAGGGCCTCGGCAATGGCCTCGAAGCGGATGCGGAGGGGACCCGGCTGGTCGTCGAGGCGGCGGACGAGGCGCTGGTCGCCCACAGCTGCGACAAGAATTTCGGAGTCTATCGCGACCGCGTCGGCAGCCTGTTCGTCAAGGCGCGCAATGCCGACGTGGCCGGAAAGGCGATGGCGAACCTCCTGAGCCTCGCCCGCACCATGTGGTCGATGCCGCCCGATCACGGCGCCGCCGTCGCCCGCATCGTCCTCGACGATCCGGAGCTGCGCGCCGACTGGGAGGCGGAGGTCGCGGAGATGTGCGGCCGCATCCGCAGCCTGCGCGCCCGCCTCGCCGCCTTCGACGAGCGGCTGGCTTATATCGGCGAGCAGAACGGCATGTTCTCGATGTTGCCGCTGTCCGAATCCGCGGTGCTCGCCCTTCGGGAGGAGAGCGGGATCTACATGGCGGGGTCCGGGCGTTTCAACGTGGTCGGCCTCTCCGACGATAATGTCGATCGCTTCGCGGCGGCCGTGGTGGAGAAGCTGTAAAGGAGGTGCGATGGGCGAGCAGGCGCTGATCCGGAACCGGGTGCGGGGGCGCTCCCCCGCCGGCGGCGAGCATGACTGGCGGCGGGTCGCGTATCTCGTCCAGGTCAGCCGGGCGATGGACGCGCTCGAGGAGAAGCGCCTCGTCCCTGAGCGCAAAATCCTCTACCAGTTCAGCGCCCGCGGCCACGACATGGCGCAGGTCCTGCTCGGCAGCCGGCTCACCCACCCGAAGGACGCCTGCTGCGGCTATTACCGCTCCCGGCCTTTGCTCCTGTCGCTCGGAGTACCGATCGAGGACGCGCTCGCGTCGAACATGGGCCGCGAGGGCGGCTATTCGAACGGCCGCGATATCGGCGTCGTCTTCAACTACCCCAATCCCGCCGGGCCCCCGGCGCTACCGATGTCGGGCGGGGTAGGGGCCCAGTACACCCCCACCGCCGGCTGGGCGCAGGCGATCGAATATCACCGCAAGGTGCTCGGCAACCGCGCCTATGACGGCGCCGTCGCCCTGGTGCTCGGCGGCGACGCCTCCTGCGCCACCGGGGGCTTCTGGGCTTCCCTCACGATCGCGACGACGCAGAAGCTGCCGATGCTCTTCTACGTCGAGGACAATCAATACGGCATCTCGGTCCCCGCCACCTACCAGACGCCGGGCGGGAACATCGCGGAGAACCTGGCGAGCTTCAAGAACCTCGCCATCTTCGCCGGCGACGGCACCGATCCCGACGAAGCCGGGCGGCTGATCGACGCCGCGGTGACGCACGTGCGCGGGCGGGAAGGGCCGGCGCTGCTCCGCCTGACGGTGCCCCGCCTCGAAGGCCACAGCTTCCAGGACACGCAGGCCTACAAGTCCGACGAGATAGTGCGCGGCGAATGGGCGCGCGACCCGCTGCCACGCCTCAAGGCGCATGTCGTTCCCTCGGTGATGGACGAGGCGGAGTGGGACCGGATCGCATCGGACGCCGGGATGGCGGTCGAGGCCGCTTGCGCCGCGGCCGAGGCGCGCGGCATCGCCGACCCTTCAACCGTGCTCGACCACGTCTTTTTCGAGGGCGAAATGCAGAAGGTCGGCGGCCAGTGGACTTTAGGGTACCGCGCGCCGCCGTCGCACGACGAGCCGCGGCCGGAGGGACAGCGGCTGAACATGGTGACGGCGATCCGCCGCACCCTCGACCGGGAGCTGGAGATCAACCCGCGCGTCTGCCTGTTCGGCGAGGATATCGGCCCGAAGGGCGGCGTCCACGCGGTGACGCTGGGCCTGCAGGAGAAATACGGCATCGAGCGCGTGTTCGACACCAGCCTCAACGAGGAGGGGATCATCGGCCGCGCGGTCGGGATGGCGCTTGCCGGGCTGATGCCGGTGCCGGAGATCCAGTTCCGCAAATATGCCGAGCCCGCCACGGAGCAGATCAACGATTGCGGCACGATGCGCTGGCGCACCAACAACCGTTTCGCCGCGCCGATGGTGCTGCGCATCCCCGGCGGCTTCTTCAAGTGCGGCGATCCCTGGCACAGCCAGACCAACGAAGTCGCCTTCATCCACAATCCCGGCTGGCTGGTGGCGGTGCCATCGAACGCCGAGGATGCCGTCGGCCTGCTCCGCGCGGGCCTGCGGGGCAACGATCCCGTCATCTTCTTCGAGCACCGGGCGATGCTCGACGATTCCTGGGCGCGCCGGCCGTGGCCCGGGGACGACTACGTCCTCCCCTTCGGCCGCGCGAAGAAGGTCGCGCAGGGCGACGAGATCACCATCGTCACCTGGGGCGCGATGGTTCCGCGCTGCGAGGCGGCGGCGAAGGACGTGTCGGCCGACGTCATCGATCTGCGCACCCTCGTGCCGTGGGACCGCGAGATGGTGCTGGAGAGCGTCCGCCGCACCCGCCGCTGCCTCATCGTCCACGAGGATTTGAGGACGGGCGGCTTCGGCGCCGAAATCGCCGCCGTCGTCGCCGACGAGGCGTTCCTCGACCTAGACGCCCCCGTCTCCCGCCTCACCATGCCCGACATCCCCAGCCCGCATAACCCGCTGCTGCTCGACTGGGCGGTCCCCAGCGTCGAGCGCATCCGCGCGAAGATCGAAGAGCTGGTGGGGTTTTGACGATGGTGTTGCAGGGCATGCCAATCCCTCTCCCCAGCGGGGAGAGGGCAGGGTGAGGGGGAGCGAGCGTCCAGCGAGCGTCCGGGCTCTGCGAATATCCTCCGCGGCCGATC
>DASVVY010000029.1:0-5471 GCA_036386335.1 Allosphingosinicella sp.
GCACCGAATTCCTCCGCCGCGGCGACACGGTCCGCATCTGGATGGACGACGACCACGGCCACCCGATCTTCGGCGTCATCGAGCAGGAGGTGACGGCGGCGACTTGACCGTCTCCCTGAGGGAGAGGGGCTTCGTGCTTGCGACTCAGGCCCACTCAGGCGCAGAGGCGCAGCCATGCGCTATCTCCTCCTCCTTCTCGCCGCGGCCTCTTTGCCGGCCGCTGCCGCCGCTGCCCGTGCCGCTCCCCAGCGCCCGCAGACAACACCGGGCCAGATCGCCGACGAGGTCAGCCAGGAGCGGCTCCACGCGATCGTCGAGAAGCTGGTGAGCTTCGGCACCCGGCACACCCTCTCCTCCCAGACCGACCCGAAGCGCGGCATCGGCGCTGCGCTCGACTGGACGGCGGACGAGTTCGGGCGATACGCGCGCGCCTGCGGCGGCTGTCTGACGATCGTGCGCCCCTCTGACGTCGTCACCGGCAAGCGCGTGCCGAACCCGACGAAGGTCACGGACATCGTGGCAATCCAGCGCGGCTCGGTCGACCCCAACCGCGTCGTCATCATCACCGGCCATATCGACAGCCGCGTCACCGACGTGATGAACGCCACCGCGGACGCGCCGGGCGCCAATGACGACGGCTCGGGAACCGCCGCCGTCATCGAGGCGGCGCGGGTGCTCAGCCGGCACAAATTCCCCTACACCATCGTCTACGGCGCGCTGATGGGCGAGGAGCAGGGGCTGCTCGGCGGCAAGGTGCTGGCCGATTACGCCAAGGCGCAGGGCTGGACGGTGATCGCCCAGCTCAACAACGATATCATCGGCAACAGCTGCGGCTCGGACGGGGTGTGCGACGACGCCCATGTCCGCGTCCTCTCGGAAGGACCGCGCTGGCAGGGGGCCGAGGCGCTGCTGCCGCAATGGCGCAGCCTCGGCGGCGAGAACGATTCGCCCTCGCGCAACATCTCGCGCTGGATCGACGGGCTCGCCGACGATCTCAGCCTCGGGCTCCAGGTGCGGCAGATCTGGCGCAGCGACCGTTACGGGCGCGGCGGCGATCACCTGCCGCTGCTCGAGGCGGGCTTCCCCGCGATCCGCCTCACCGTCGCCGTCGAGAATTATAACTGGCAGCACCAGGACCTGAGGACCGAGAACGGCATCGAATATGGCGACACGATCGACAAGGTGGACTTCCCCTATTTGACCAAGGTCGTGAAGCTGAACGTCGCGGCCCTCGCGGCGCTCGCCCGCGCGCCGCAGCCGCCGGAGCCGACGATCGAGGGGGCGGTCTCGACCGACACCAGTCTCACGTGGCCGGGGGTGAAGGGCGCCGCTGCCTATATTGTCCGCTGGCGTCCGACCGACGCCGCCGACTGGCAGCATTCGGTGAGGCATCCTGCGATATTGTGCGGCTCGCCGGATAGCGCGGCCACGCCATGCCGAGTGACCCTCCCGCACGTCCGCGTCGACGACTGGGTGTTCGGCGTCTCGTCGGTCTCGGCGGAGGGGTATGAGAGCCCGGTCGCGTCCGCAGTCCCGGGCGGCGCGTTTAGGCCCTATACGCCCCCGCCGGCGACCCCCTGATCGTCATTGCGAGCGAAGCGAAGCAATCCAGCGGGCACCGGAACCTTCGCGGGAGTGGATTGCTTCGTCGCTGCGCTCCTCGCAATGACGGGCCCTGATGGCTAAGAAACCTCCCCGCACCGGCCTCCCGAGCCGCGAGCAGATCCTCGATTTCATCGCCTCCTCCGACGAGCCGGCGGGGAAGCGCGAGATCGCGCGCGCCTTCGGCCTCTCGGGGCAGGACAAGATCGGGCTCAAGGTGCTGCTGCGCGACATGGCGGACGAGGGACTGATCGAGGGCGCGCCGGGCCGCGCCTTCCACCAGGCCGGCGGGGTGCCGAAGGTGACGGTGCTGCGCGTCGCCGACATCGACGAGGCGGGCACCGCCTGGGCGGTGCCGGAGCGGTGGGAATCGGACATGCCCGAGCCGCGGCTGCGGGTGCTGGAGCGCAAGGGAAAGGCCTCGGCGCTTACGGTTGGCGATCGCATCCTCGCCCGTACGGAGCAGCGCGGCAACGGCTATGCCGCCCACCCGATGAAGAAGCTCGCCAAGGGCAGCGAGCTGGTGCTCGGCGTCGTCCATCAGGAGGGCGAGAAGGGCTTCTGGCTGCGGCCCGTCGAGAAGAAGGAGCGGCGGGAGCTTCCCATCTCCGACCTCGGCCGCGCCGGTCCCGGCGACCTGGTCCTCGCGGAGAAGACGGGCCGGCCCCCGCGGATCACCGCCCGTGTGTCGGAGGTGCTCGGCGATCCCTTCGCGCCGCGCAGCTTCAGCCTCATCGCGATCCACAAGCACGGCATTCCCCACGAATTTCCCGACCGGGTGCTGGAGGAAGCGGAGCGGGTGGCCGGGCAGGATCTCGGCCCCCGCGAGGACCTGACGCACATCCCGATCGTCGCCATCGACCCCGCCGACGCCCGCGACCATGACGACGCCGTCTGGGCCGCTCCCGATGGCGATCCGAAGAACCAAGGCGGCTGGAGGGCGATCGTCGCGATCGCCGACGTCAGCTTCTACGTCCGTCCGGGGTCTGCGCTCGACAAGGAGGCGAGGAAGCGCGGCAACAGCGTCTACTTCCCGGACCGGGTGGTGCCGATGCTGCCGGAGACGCTGTCGGCGGAAATCTGCTCGCTGAAGGAGGGGGAGGACCGGGCCGCCCTCGTCTGCCACTTGCAGGTCTCGAAGGACGGGCAGCTCAAGACCTGGCGCTTTTCGCGCGCCCGCGTCCGCATCGCCGCCAACATCGCCTATGAGGATGCGCAGGCGGCGATCGACGGATGGGTGGGGCAGGAGCGGATCGAGGTCTCCTCGCCCACCTGCTCGATGCCGGAGATCGAGGCGGAGCCGCCGCCGGTCGCGCCGGAGCTTGTCGAATCGACGCTGAAGCCGCTCTGGGCGTGCTGGAACGCACTCTACAAGGCGCGGGAGAAGAGGGGGCCGCTGGAGCTGGACCTGCCCGAGCGGCGGGTGGTGCTCGACGAGAAGGGGCGGATCACCAGCGTGGCGCCGCGGGAGCGGCTCGACGCGCACAAGCTGATCGAGGATTATATGATCGCCGCCAACGTCGCCGCCGCCAAGGCGCTGGAGGCGAAGAAAGCGCCGGTCATGTACCGTGATCACGAGCCGCCGGGGCGCGAGAAGCTGGTCGCGCTCAAGGACTATCTGAACACGTTCGGCATCGAATTCGCGCTCGGGCAGGTGGTGCGCCCCTCGACCTTCAACCGGATCATCGAGCGCATCGGCGAGGCGGACTTCCGCCCGCAGGTGATGGAGCAGATCCTGCGGACGCAGACCCAGGCCTATTACGGGCCGCAGAACGCGGGCCATTTCGGGCTCGCACTCGGCTCCTACGCCCATTTCACCAGCCCGATCCGGCGCTACGCCGACCTCATCGTCCACCGCTCGCTGGTGCGCGCCTACGGGCTGGGGGAGGGGGGGCTCAGCGAGGCGGAGGCCGAGGCGATGGAGGTGACTGGAGAGCTCATCTCGCAGCTCGAGCGCCGGGCCATGGAGGCGGAGCGGGAGACGCTCGACCGCTACGTAGCGGCCTATCTGTCGGAGCGGGTGGGCGACCTCGTCGACTGCCGGATCACCGGCGTGCAGCCGTTCGGTTTCTTCGCGACGGTGGAGGGGCTCGGGGGGGACGGCCTCGTGCCCGTCTCGACGCTCGGCAGCGAATATTTCCGCTATGACGAGGCGAGCCAGAGCCTGATCGGCGAGGAGAGCGACGAGACTTTCGCGCCCGGCCGCCGCCTCAAGCTCCGGCTGGTCGAGGCGAACCCCGTCTCAGGCGGACTGCGCTTCGAGCTTCCCGACGGCGGCGGCTATGCACCCGCGCCGCGCCGGACGGTCCGCCGCGACGGCAAGCGCGGGAGCGGGGATGAGAAGCCGCGACGCCCGCAGGGCCGCCGGGGGCGTCCCGCCAACATCAGGCACAAAGGCCGCTGAGAAGCAGCGCTTCCGCAGTCGCGATCAGCTCGGCCGGTCGATCTTCCAGACGACGCGGCCGTCATATTTCGAGCGCTTGCCGGTGAAGCGCGCATTGGTCATCAGCATGTTGCAGGTCGCCTGGTCGAGCCGGGAATAGCCGCTGCTCTGCGTGACCTCGCACTCCGTCACCCGCCCCCGGCCGTCGATGCGGACGCGATAGCGCACGGCGCCTTCCTCGCTCCACCTGAGCGACTCCGCGGGATATTGGACGAATGCGGCATTGGCTTCGGCCTGCGGCGACGGATCGGCCGCGACAGCCGGCCCGGCGAGCATCGCCGCCGGGAGCAACGCGAGCGTGGCTGGTCTCATCTAATCCTCCCTCTCCGCGGCGCGGGGCCGCGGCCGAAACATTCTACTCCAGCGCGGCATTCGTTTCCAGCGGCTTCGCGGAACGGGCGCGGGGGGAGGCCGTTCAAGGGTGCGACGAAGCACCACAGGAGGCCGAGATGTCGGAGGAGAGCAAGCAGCAGAACCAGGAACCGCCGAGCGACGCCGATGCAAAGAAGCTGGCGGCGGCGAATGCGGGCTCGGCGGGCATCGCCAGCGGTCTCCAGTCCGGCGGCACTGCCCCCGGCGGCGGGCCAGGGACCAGCGTCGGCAGCCTCGGCACCGGCGGCGGCCAGTCGGCGGGCGATTCGTCCGGCAATGTGGGCGGCAAGCGCTAGCGCCGCGCCACGCCCCACTGCCGTGCGGCGAAATCGAGAAAGGCCGGCCAGTTCGGGCCGTTGGTGTGGCCGCCCTCGTGCTGGCGGAAGCCAATGCGCCCGGCGGCGCGGTTTTCGCCGATGGCCGGATAGGAGGTGCCGACAAGTCCCGGCACCCCAAAGAGCCGGTAGACGGGAGTGGCCGCACGTGCCGCCTCGAAGCTGCCGCGCGGATCGACCCAGCCGTCCGCCTCGAAATTTCCGGCGCCGATGAACAGCGGCCGCGGGGCGGCGAGGGCGATGAGGCTGTGGGCGTCCACCGGCAGATCGGCTGTGGCGAGCGGCCCGGCATATTTGAGGAAATTGGGCGCGAACCAGTGATATTCGCCCGAGGCGGCGAGGTTCTCGACCCGCTCCCCGAAGTCCCGACGCAGCAGCTTGGCCCCGCCGGCGCCCGACGAGCCGATGAAGCCGATCGAGAAGCGCTCGTCATACGCCATGGCGACCAGAGCCGCCTTGCCGTAGCGCGACAGTCCCTCGATCGCGACGCGGTGGCGGTCGATGCGGCGATCCTCGCGTAGCAGGTCCAGGGCGCGGCTCGCCCCCCATGCCCATGCCCGAAGCGCGCCCCATTCGTCCGGCGCCCTGCGGCGACCGCGGGAGGCGAGGCCGATCACGCCCTCCTTCAGCCCGGCGCCATCGTCCGGCTGCGCCGTGGAGGGCACGAGGATCGCGTAGCCCCAGCCGCGTGCCGCCACGAGTTCCGTCCAGTCCGGGCC
>DASVVY010000030.1:0-23293 GCA_036386335.1 Allosphingosinicella sp.
GAGGATGAACAAAGGGTCCTCGGCGTTCATCGGCTCGCACGGGCATTCGTCGGGGACGAGCGCGGCCATGTCGTGCAGCCAGTGGTCGCGGCCCTCGGTCCAGCCGATGTCGTTGCCGAGGTGGCGGACGACGAGGACGGCCTCCACATCCCCACCTTTGGCGAGCGCGGCGTCGACGTTCGCCTTGAGCGGCACGAGGCGCCCGCCGCGCTTGCCCCCGTCGGCGGTGACGACGAAGCGGCTAGCGCAATCCTCGATCCGGCCGTGGAGGGCGTCCGGCGAGAAGCCGCCGAAGACGACGCTGTGGACCGCCCCGATCCGGGCGCAGGCGAGCATCGCCACCGCGGCTTCCGGGATCATCGGCATGTAGATGGTGACCCGGTCGCCCTTTGCGGCGCCCAACGCCTTGAGGCAGTTCGCCATGCGGACGACCTCGCGGTAGAGGGCGCCGTAGCTCAAGGTGCGGCCGCTGCCGGGCTCGTCGCCCTCGAAGATCAAGGCGGCCTGGTCGGCGCGGGCCTCGAGGTGGCGGTCCACGCAATTGTGGCAGAGGTTCAGCACCCCGTCCTCGAACCATCTGATGTCGACCGGATCGAACGACCAGCTGGAGATGCGGGTCGGCTCCTCGTACCAGTCGATCCGCTGCATCTCGTCGCGCCAGAAGCCGTCCGGGTCGACCAGCGAGCGCTGGTAGAGCCGCTCGTAATCGTCGGCATCGGCGTGGGCGGTGCGGACCAGCTCTGCGGGCGGCGACACGCGTTCGATCATCGGCATCTCTCTCCTCGGCGAGTCCCCCTAACGAGGGGCGCGGCGCGAAGCCAGACGGACCGTGCATGTCTTCGCCAAATCTGATCTGGATCAGCTTCTTCTACCGGAACTAGGCTCTGTTTCCGCGGGTTTAGGCGGGATCATGTCGGAGCCGAACCAGTCCACCCGCGCGCCTGCCGAGAGCGGCGCCACCGCAACCCAGGCCCAGGGGGCTAACTCCATGTTCTTCGGGAACAAGAGCGACCCGGCCACCGCGCAGCTGACGGCCAGGCAGATGGCCGTGACCGAGGTCGGCGTCTATCGCGGCCCGCATTATTACAGCCACACGCCGATGGTCCGAGTGCAGCTCGATCTGGGGCGGCTCGAGGACTATCCGACCAGCCGCATCCCCGGCTTCACCGAGGCCCTGCTCGAGATGCTGCCCGGAGTCGGCCGCCACGGCTGCTCGCTCAAGGTGCGCGGCGGTTTCGAGAAAAGGCTTCGGGAGGGGACCTGGCTCGGCCACGTCGCCGAGCATGTCGCCCTGGAACTGCAGACGCTGGCGGGCTCGCGCGCGACGCGGGGCAAGACCCGGTCGGTGAAGAGCCGGCCGGGCGTCTACAACGTCATGTTCGCCTACAATGAGGAGCGCGTCGGGCTGGCGGCCGGGCGCGCGGCGCTCGAGCTGGTCAATTCGCTGCTGCCGCCCGAGCTGCAAGGGATAAGCGGCCTCGCCCGGGTCTACGAATTCGACGGCGAGTTCGACCTCGAGCGGCGGCTCGACGCGCTGAAGCGGCTGGTGCGGCGCACCGCGCTCGGCCCGTCGACCAAGGCGCTCGTCGACGAGGCGGTGCGGCGCGGCATTCCGGTCATGCGGCTCGACGAGAAGAGCCTGATCCAGCTCGGCCACGGCCGTCACCAGCAGCGCATCCGCGCCTCGATCACCGGCCGGACGAGCCTGGTCGCGACGGACATCGCCGGCAACAAGGACTTCACCAAGAAGCTGCTCGACGAAAGCGGCGTGCCGGTGCCGCGCGGGATGGTGGTGCGCACGATCGAGGAAGCGGTGCGGGCGGCGAAGCGGCTCGGATACCCGCTCGTCACCAAGCCGCTCGACGGCAATCACGGCCGCGGCGTCACCATCGGCGTGACCGGGGAGGACCAGCTGCGCTTCGGCTTCGCCGAGGCTCAGGCCCAGGCGAAAGGCCGGGACGTGATCGTCGAACGCTATTTCCCCGGCAACGACCACCGCATCCTGGTCGTCGACGGCAGGATGATCGCAGTCGCCGAGCGGGTGCCGGCGCAGGTCGTCGGGGACGGCGTCAGCACGATCCGCCAGCTCGTCCAGCAGGTGAACAGGGACCCGCGCCGCGGCGACGGTCACGAGAATGTGATGACGCGGATCAAGATCGACGCGATGGTCGAGGAATTCCTCGCCCGCTCGGCCTTGACCCCGGAGAGCATTCCGGAGGCGGAGCACGTGGTGCAGCTGCGCGCGACCGCCAACCTCTCGACCGGCGGCACCGCGATCGACCGGACCAACGAGATCCACCCCGACAATGCGGACATTGCGCGCCGCGCGGCGATGATCATCGGCCTCGACGTCTGCGGCGTCGACTTCGTCTGCCCCGACATCAGCCGCTCGGTGCGCGAGACCGGCGGCGGCGTCATCGAGGTCAATGCGGCGCCCGGGCTGCGTATGCACATCGATCCGTCCGAAGGCGCGCCGCGCGACGTCGCCAAGCCGATCATCGAGATGCTGTTCCCGCGCGGCCGCCCGTCCCGGATCCCGATCGTCGCGATCACCGGCACCAACGGCAAGTCGACCGTCGGCCGGATGGTCAAGCATATCCTGCGCTACACCGGCTGCAGCGTCGGGCTTACGTCGACCACGGGCGTCTACATCAACGACATCCTCACCCACGAGGGCGACGCCACCGGCCCGAGGAGCGCGCGGATGATCCTGCGCGACCCGACCGTGGACGTCGCGGTGCTCGAGACGGCGCGCGGCGGGCTGCTGCGCGAGGGCCTCGCCTTCGAGGAAGCCGACATCGGGGTGGCGCTCAACGTCACCGCCGACCATCTCGGCCTCAAGGGCATCGAGACGGTCGAGGACCTCGCCAACGTCAAGCAGGTGGTGGTCGAGGCGGTGCGCCGCGGCGGCCATTCGATCCTCAATGCCGACGACCCGCTGACTGTCCGCATGGCGCGGCGGGCCGGCGGACGCATCGTCTGGTTCTCGCTGTTCGGCGGAGCGGAGATGTCGCCGCTCGTGCGCGAGCATATCGACGAAGGCGGCATGGCGGTGGTGCGCGAGCCGGGCGAGGACGGCGGCACGATCGTCGCCTATGACGACGGCCGCCGCGACGTGGTAATGAAGGCCGGCGACATTCCGGCGACGCTGCACGGCATGGCCGAGTTCAACGTCGCGAATGCGATGGCGGCGATCGCGGTCGCGCTCGCGCACGACGTGTCGAACCTCACCATCCGGGCGGCCATGACCGGCTTCCAGTCGACTTTCGAGCAGAATCCGGGCCGCCTCAACGTCCACGACGCGCACGGCTTCCGGGTGATCGTCGACTATGCGCACAACGTCGCCGGCCTGGAAGCGCTGGGCAGGGTCGTGCGCGGGCTCAGCCACCGCTACAAAAGGACGATCGGCGTCGTCTCGATGGCGGGGGACCGCCGCGACGAAGACCTGATGGAGATGGGGCGGATCGCCGCCGGCATCTTCGACGAGCTGATCTTCCGCGAGGATCCCTCCACCCGCGGCAGGCCGCGGGGCGAAGTGATGAAATACCTCCAGCAAGGCGCGCTCGACGGCGGCCGCTCGCCCGACCACATCCACCTCATCGCCGGTGAGGCCGCCTCCACGGCCGCGGCGCTGGCCATGGGTCGGCCGGGCGACCTCATCGTCATCACCCCCACCGACGTTCGCGGCGCCTGGCAGCAGGTCAACGAGTTCAAGCCGGCCGGCGTCCGCAGCGCGACGCGCGCGCCTCTCGTCGCAGCGGAGTAACCATGTTCGGAAAAGCGGAGGGCCGCTGGGCCCTGATCGTCCACGGCGGGGCGAAACCCTGGGATGCGGCCGAAGAAGCGGCAAATCGGGAGGGGATCCGCCAGGCGGTGGAGGCCGGGAGCGCGGTGCTCGCGCGCGGCGGAACCGCGCTCGACGCGGTGGAGAGCGCGGTCCGCATGCTCGAGGACCTGCCGGTCTTCAACGCCGGCCGCGGCTCCACTCCGAACGCTGCGGGCGAGGTCGAGATGTGCGCCGGCATCATGGATGGCCGCGACCTCAACGCCGGTGCGGTCGGCGCGGTGAAGCTGGTGCGCAACCCGATCGGCGTCGCCCGCAAGCTGATGGCCGAGAAGGAGGTGATCCTGGTCGGCGAAGGCGCCCTTCTGTTCGCGAAGGAGAAAGGGGTGCCGCTCGCCTCCAACGAGGAGCTGCTCGCCGAGGCGGGGAAGCAGGCGGCGGCCGAAGGCGCCCACGACACGGTCGGTGCCGTGGCGCTGGACTCGGGCGGGAATCTCGCTGCAGGCACCTCTACCGGCGGCCTCAGCGGCCAGAAGGTCGGGCGGATCGGCGACAGTCCCCTGCCCGGCGGCGGCCTCTATGCCGACAACCATGTCGGCGCCGTCTCCTTCTCGGGCGACGGCGAGACGATCGCGCGGCTTGCGCTCGCCGCGCGGGTGATGGCCTCGCTCGAGGACGGCGAGGAGATGGAGCAGGCGATCGCCAAGTCGGTGGCGAAGCTGCCCGGCACGGGCGGCGCGGAAGCCGACGGCGGCGGCATCGGCATTCGCAAGGACGGCAAACTGGGCTGGGCCCATAACAGCCCGATGTTCGCCGTCGCCTATGCCGCCAGCGATCTCGACGGCCCGTTCGTCTATTTGCACAAGGAAGAAGAGAAACGTGGCTGAAGACGAACGACGCAAGGGCTGCCTGATCATCATCGGGGGGCACGAGGACCGCGATCCCAAGGGCGACCGCGCGATTTTGCGCGAGGTGGCGCGGCACGTGCGGGGCGGCAAACTCGTCCTCGCCACCGTCGCCAGCCACCAGCCGGAGGGGTATTACGACGAATATGAGCGCGCCTTCGCCGACCTGGACGTCGGCGAGCTGGTCGAGCTCTACGTCAACGATCGGTGCGAGGCGGGCGACCGCGAGAAACTGCAGGTGCTCGACGAGGCGGCGGGCGTGTTCTTCTCCGGCGGCGACCAGCTCAGGATCACCAGCCAGATCGGCGACACCGGCATCGAGGCGAAGGTGCGGGCGATCTACGAGCGCGGCGGCGTGGTCGCGGGGACCTCGGCCGGCGCTTCGGTGATGAGCGAAACGATGCTGGTCAAGGGCGCGAGCAAGGAGACGCACCGGATCGGCGACCTGCACATGGCCCCGGGCATGGGGCTGGTGCGCGACGTCATCATCGACCAGCATTTCGCGGAACGTGGCCGGATGGGACGGCTGCTGGGCGCCGTCGCCCACAATCCGCGCGTGCTCGGCCTCGGCATCGACGAGGACACGGCCGCTCTGGTCGAGGGCGACGAGTTCAGCGTCATCGGCAGCGGCGGCATCTACGTGGTCGACGGCAGCGACGTCAGCTATTGCAACGTCGCCGAGGCGCGCGCCGAATGCGCCTTGTCGATGCACGACGTGCGGGTGCACGTTCTCTCCGACGGCGACCGCTTCGACCTGAAGCGACGCCGTCCGATCCCGCCGAAGAGCGGCGGCGGGTGACGGCCCTCCCGACGGCCGACGCCGGCGCGGTCGATCTCGGCGGCGGCCGCAGCCTCTACGCCGTGCAGGCTGGGGACGGGCCGGACCTGGTCCTCATCCACGGCGCGCTCACCACCAGCCACGACTGGCTCACCGGACCCGCCGATGCGCTGGCGGAGGAGCATCGCGTCACGATCGTGGACCGGCCGGGGCATGGCCGAAGCCGGCGGCCGCGCTTCGTCGGCACGCCGCGCGACCAGGCTGAGCAGATCGCGAGCGGGCTGGAGCGGCTGGGGATCGACCGCGCGACCATCGTAGCGCACAGCTTTGGCGGGCTCGTGGCGCTGGCGTTCGCGGAGCGGTTTCCCGAGCGGGTGGAGGGGCTGGTGCTGCTCGCCCCGATCGCCTTTCCCGAACCGCGCTTCATCGAGCACACATTGCTCGCGCCGCGCTCCATGCCTCTGATCGGGCCGATCCTGTCGAGCATCGGCGTCACCACTCAGTTCGACCGTACGGTACTCAACATCGTCCACGAACTCATGTTCGCGCCGCAGCCGGCGCCCGAGCGCTGGAAGGCGACCTATCCTTATGAGCGGATCCTCGACAGCGAGGCGCTGGTGATGGAGGGGGAGGATGCAGCGGCGATCCTGCCGATGTCCCCGGCGGGGACGATCGGCCTGCGCAGCATTCGCGTGCCGGTCCACATCCTGCAGGGCACCGCCGACCAGATCGTCGACCGCCGCCGCCACGCCGAGCCGCTCTCCCGGCTCTTGCCGAATGCGCGCCTGACCGAGATAGAGGGCGGCGGCCACATGCTCCACCACAGCCACAGCGAAACGGTCGTCGAGGCCATCCGGACCGCAACCGCGGCCGCATGACGGCGGCCGAGTTCATCGTCATCGGCGGCGGCATCGCCGGCCTCTCCGCCGCGGCGCGGCTGGCGCGGCACGGGCGGGTGGTCGTGCTCGAGTCCGAGCAGGCGCTGGGCTATCACAGCTCCGGCCGGAGCGTGTCGTTCAGCCATTACGGCATCGGCAATGCGGCGGTGCGCGGGCTGACCGCCTGGACCCGCCCCTTCTTCGAGCGCCAGCCGGAGGGCTTCTGCGCCACGCCAGTCGCCCGGCTGATGCCGTCGCTCTACTTCGCGGCCGAGGAGACGCTCCCCGCTTTGGAAGCGCTCCAGGCGGAGATGGCGCGGTTCACCTCCGACATTTCCTGGGTGGACGAGGCGGAGATGGCGGCACTCTGCCCGGCGCTGCGGACCGGACGGGGCGGCGCGGTGCGGGGCGTGCTCGACCATAGTGGGCTCAAACTGGACGCAAACGCCCTGCTCCAGTCCTTCGCGCGCGTGGTTCGCAACGCGGGCGGCGAGATCAGGCTCGGGCAGAGGGCGGCGGAGATCGCCCGCGACGGCGGCGGCTGGATGGTCCGGACCGAGAGCGGCGACTCGCTGGCGGCAACGGTGCTGGTCAATGCCGCCGGCGCGTGGGCCGACCGGATCGCCGTCCTGGCCGGGGTGCGGCCGCTTGGGCTGCAGCCCAAGCGGCGGACGATCATCGTCGTGGATCCGCCCGCCGGCACCGAGATCGGCGGCTGGCCGTTTGTGCACGCGGCCGGCGGCGGTTTCTACATGCTCCCGGAGGCGGGGCAGCTGCTCGTCTCCCCGGTCGACGAGGTGGAGGACGATCCCTGCGACGCACAACCCGACGAGTATGACGTCGCTCTCGCCGCCCATCAGCTCGAGCTCCACACGACGCTCAGCGTGACCCGCATCGCCCACCGGTGGGCGGGGCTGCGCTCGTTCGTGCCGGACCGGACGCCGACTGCGGGCTTCGATCCGGAGGTGCCGGGCTTCTTCTGGCTGGTCGGCCAGGGCGGCTACGGCCTCCAGACCGCGCCGGCCATGGCGGCGGTCGTGGAGGCGCTGGCGACGGGCGGCGCCTGGCCGGCGGGGCTGGCGGAGATCGGGGTTGTGCCGGACGCGATCCGGCCCGAAAGGCTGTTCAACGGCTCGGCGCAAGCGGCCGCAACCTGATACCAAGCCCGTCGTTCTGCGGCTAAGGAGAGCGGATGCGTATCGACAGTCCGGGCAAGTGGGACGAGCTCCCGGGGGATTTTCCAGGCTTCGGCCCCGACGAGACCCTCGTCCAGCAGCCGCAATCGCCGCAAAAGCCGTGGTGGCGCCGCTGGCGCTGGAAGCATCTCGTCTACGGCACGCTGGCGATGCTGATGCTGATCATCGCCTGGCTCGCCATCACCGCCCCGCTTTCCAAGTCGCTTCAGCCGATCGCGGCGCCGAGCCTGACGCTCCTCTCGGCCGACGGCGAGCCGATCGCCCGGCGCGGCGCGGACATACGCGAGCCTGTGAAGCTGGCGCAGCTCCCCAAGCACGTGCCGAACGCCTTCATCGCGATCGAGGACCGGCGCTTCCAGAGCCACTGGGGCATCAGCCTGCGCGGCATCGCCCGGGCGGCCTTCCGCAACCTCGGCGCCGGCGGCGTGCGCGAGGGCGGCAGCACGATCACCCAGCAGCTCGCCAAAATCTCGTTCCTGAGCTCGAAGCGGACCGCGGGCCGCAAGCTCCAGGAGGTGCTGATCGCCTTCTGGCTCGAAAGCTGGCTTTCCAAGGACGAGATCCTCGAGCGCTATCTCTCAAACGTCTATCTCGGCGACAACGTCTACGGCCTGCGCGCCGCGTCCCACCATTATTTCAGCGTGCCGCCGGAGCAGCTGACCGTCCCGCAAGCCGCCATGCTCGCCGGGATGGTGAAGGCGCCTTCCCGTCTCGCCCCGACCCGCAACTACAAGGACGCTCGCGCCCGCGGGAAGCTTGTGATCGCGGCGATGGTCGATCAGGGCTTTCTCACCCGTACCGAGGCGAACCGGCTGAAGCCGGTCAAGCTCCGGGTCGAGCGGCAGCAGGCCGTGCCGACCGGCACCTATTTCGCCGACTGGGTCCTCCCCGCCGCCCGCGCCAGCGGCGACGAAGGCTATGGCGAGCAGCAAATCCAGACGACGCTCGAGGCGCGGCTGCAGAAGATCGCGCAGCAGACGGTGCGGCGGGCGGGGCTGGGCAAGGCGCAGGTCGCTTTGGTGGCGATGCGGCCGGACGGACGCGTGGTCGCGATGATCGGCGGCAAGGATTATGCGCGCAGCCCCTTCAACCGGGCGACGCAGGCGCGGCGGCAGCCGGGTTCGGCGTTCAAGCTGTTCGTATGGCTGGCGGCTTTGCGCTCGGGCATGTCGCCCGACACGCCGATCGAGGACCGTCCGCTCAAGATCGGCGACTGGCAGCCGAAGAATTACGGCAACCGCTACCGCGGCACGCTGACGCTGCGCGACGCCCTCGCGGTGTCGAGCAACGTCGCGGCGGTGCGGCTCGCCCAGCGGGTGGGGATGGACAATGTGGTGCGCACCGCCCGCGACCTCGGCGTCAGGAGCCCGCTCAACCCCAATCCGAGCCTCGCGCTCGGCACGTCGGGCGTGACCTTGCTCGAGCTTACTTCGGCTTATGCCGCCGTAGCGGCGGGCGCCTATCCCGTGACGCCGCGCGGCCTCGACGAGGATGAGCGCGGCTGGTGGGACCGGCTCACCGCCAACCCCGTGCCGGGCGCCAGCGGCGACCCCAATTTCGACGACATGCGCGAGATGCTCGCGGCGGTGGTCCAGCAGGGCACCGGCCGCGCCGCGGCGCTCGACGTCCCCGTCTACGGCAAGACCGGCACCAGCCAGGACAGCCGCGACGCTTTGTTCATCGGCTTCACCCGCGACCTCGTGGTCGGCGTCTGGGTCGGCAATGACGACAATACGCCGCTCGGGAGCAACGTCGCCGGCGGCGGGCTTCCGGCGCGGATCTGGCGGGAATTCACCTCGCAGGCGGTCGGCAGCCGGCCGGAAGCGCCCAAGGCGCCGCCGATCGCCGCGCCGGCCGAGGTCCAGGGCGAGACCGGCATCGGCAACGCCTCGCTCACCGTGCCGATCGAGGGAACCGGCTACGACGTTGGGGTGGATGTCGGCGAGGACGGGGTCACCATCTCCGCGCAACCGGGGGCGCCCCAGCCCGGCGGCGATCCCGGCCAGCGCCCCACAGACCAGATCCCGACGCTGAACGTCCCCCCGCCGGTGCCGCGGGGCGACCGTGGCCGGCCGCCGGCGGCGGAAGACGAAGAGGCGGAGCCCGAACCGGTCGACGATGGCGGCTGACGAGAAGGACAAGCTCGCCGAGGACCGCACAGACCTCGCCGAGGACCGGACGATCCTGGCCAACGAGCGGACCTATGCGGGCTGGATGCGCACCGGCTTCGCCGCGGTCGGCGTCGGACTCGGCTTCCACGCTCTCTTCAACAGGATGGAGCCGGCGTGGATCCCGAAGGCGATCGCGACCGCCTTCATGCTGATCGGCGTGGCGGTGTTCGTCGCGGCGGAGCGCCGCGCATGCTCTGTGATCGCGCGGCTGCACACCCACCAGGTGGAGACGGTGCGCATCCGCAACCTGCGCCTCATCACCGCGGCGATCCTGATCACCGTCGGAGCGCTGATCGCGGCGCTGTGGCTCCTCAAGATCAAGCCGGGCAGCGAGAGCGGCTAGACCCTGCTCGCCCTATGCCGAATCGGCGAGGCGGCTTAGTAGCTGCCGCCCCGGCTGCGGCGGCGGTCCAGGAGCTTCTTGGCGATCCAGGCGCCGCCAGCGACCACCGCGAGGGGACCGATGCCGCGCCGCGCGACGGCCGTCGCGCCGGCGCCGATGAGGGCGCCCTTGAGGCCGTTATTGCCGTAGCGCTCGCCGATCCTGTGGCCGACGAGGCCCCCGATAATCCTGCCCATCATTTCCGTCTCTCCATGCTGCGGCTTCGCCGGAAAGAGCGTGAAAGCGGCGCGATTGTTCCGGCGGGCTAGAGCGAGAGCAGCTTGAGCGGGCTTTCGATCAGCGTCTTGAGATCCTGCATGAACGACGCCGCGTCCCAGCCGTCGACGACGCGGTGGTCGCAGGAGAGGGAGAGGTTCATCCGCTTGCGGATGTCCAGCTCGCCGTCGACCACCACCGGCTTCTCCTCGACCTTGTTGACGGCGAGGATGGCGACTTCCGGACGGTTGATGACCGGCGTCGAGGCGATGCCGCCCATCGGCCCGAGGCTGGAGATGGTGATGGTGGAGCCGGAGAGCTCGTCCCGGGCCGCCTTGCCGGTGCGGGCGGCCTCGGACAGGCGCAGGATCTCGCGGGCGATGTCCCAGATGCCGAGCCTGTCGGCGTTTCGGATCACGGGGACCATCAGCCCGTTCGGAGTCTGCGTCGCCATGCCCATGTGCACCGCGCCGCTGCGGTGGACGACGTTCTCGTCATCGTCGTAGCGGGCGTTGATCTGGGGGTAGCTCTCCAGCGTCTTCGCCATCGCGGTGATCAGGAAGGGGAGCAGGGTCAGCTTCGGGTTGCCGCCGCGGTCCGCGTTCATCATCGCCCGCGTCTGCTCGAGCGCGGTGACGTCATATTCCTCGACCAGGGTGAAATGCGGGATGCGGCGCTTCGCCTCCTGCATATTCTCCGCGATCTTGCGGCGGAGGCCGACGACCTTCACCGCCTCGTCCTGGCGTTTCGCCGGGCCAGAGCGGGAGACGGCGCCGCCATTGTAGAGGAGGTAGGCGTCGAGGTCGGCGTGGCGGATGCGATCGCCGGTGGTCCTCACCTCGGCCAAATCGACCCCTAGGTCCCGCGCCCGCGCCCGCACGGCCGGGGAGGCGAGCACGTGCCTCTTCGGCTCAGCGCCTTCGCCAGGCTCGTCCCTCGGCTCCGCTCGGGAGCGCCCCTCGACTTCGCTCGGGGCGAACGGCTTTGCACCGCCGCCGCGTCCCTCCTCCGCCGTGCTCGGCACCGCCTCGGCAAGCTGCGGGCGCTCCTCGACGAGCCCGTCGGTGAAGGCCACCGCATCGGCGCGCTCGCCCTCGGGCCGCGGCTCGTCCGGCGCCGCCGGCGCCGCCTCCGGCTCGGCTTGGGCGTCGGCGTCGGTCTCGAACACGACCAGCACCGAGCCGATCGGGACCTGGTCCCCCACCTCGCCGGCGAGCTTCACCACCCGGCCGGCGACGGGGCTTTCCATCTCGACCGTGGCCTTGTCCGTCATCATGTCCGCGATCGGCTGGTCTTCCTCGACCATGTCGCCGACCTTGATGTGCCAGGCGACGATTTCCGCCTCGGCGATGCCTTCGCCGATGTCGGGCAGCTTGACTTCGTAGCGCGCCATGGCCCCCCTATTCCTCCAACGCTTTCCTGAGCGCCAGCCCGAGCCGAACGGGCCCGGCGAAATAGGCCCATTCGAGCGAATGCGGGTAAGGCGTGTCCCAGCCGGTGACCCGCGCCACCGGCGCTTCCAGATGGTAGAAGCAGCGCTCCTGGACGAGCGCGGCGAGCTCGGCGCCGAAGCCGGCGGTGCGGGTCGCCTCGTGGAAGACGACGCAGCGGCCGGTCTTCTTCACCGACGCTTCGATCGCCTCGATGTCGACCGGGACGATGGTGCGAAGATCGAGCACTTCGGCGTCGATCCCTTCCGCCTCGGCGGTGGCGAGCGCGACATGGACCATGGTGCCGTAGGCGAGAATCGTCACCGCCTCCCCTTCGCGCACCACCTTCGCCTTGCCGATCGGCACGGTGTAGTGGCCGTCGGGAACGTCGGCCGCCGGGTGCTTGGCCCACGGGGTGACGGGTCGCTCGTAGAAGCCGTCGAAGGGCCCGTTGTAGATGCGCTTGGGCTCGAAGAAGAGGACGGGATCGTTGTCCTCGATCGCCGCGATCAGCAGGCCCTTGGCATCGTAAGGGTTGGACGGGATCACCGTCTTGAGCCCCGCCACGTGCGCGAACAAGGCTTCGGGCGACTGGCTGTGGGTCTGGCCGCCGAAGATGCCGCCGCCATAGGGTGAGCGGATCACCATCGGCATGCCCCATTCGCTCGCGGAGCGGTAGCGGATACGGGCCACCTCGGAGACGATCTGGTCGTAGGCCGGGTAGATGTAATCGGCGAACTGGATTTCGACGACGGGCCTCAGGCCGTAGACCGCCATCCCCACGGCGGCGGCGACGATCCCCGCTTCGGCGATCGGGGTGTCGAACACGCGGGTGCGGCCGAACGTGCGCTGCAAGCCTTCCGTGACGCGGAAGACGCCGCCGAAATAGCCGACGTCCTCTCCCAGCACGACGACGTTCTCGTCCCGCTCCATCATCACGTGATGCGCCGAATTCAGCGCCTGGATCATGTTCCTGGCGGTCATCGGCGCTTCGCCTCCGCCTCGGCCAGCGCCTGCGCCTGCTGCTCGCGAAGGTGCCAGGGCATGGTCTCGTAGACGTCCTCGAACATCGTGCCGATGTCGGCGAAGGGGTCGGTGCCGAGCGTGCCCAGCTTCTCCGCCTCCTTCTGGGCGGCGCGGACCTCGTCGGAGAGCTGCGAGAGGAGCTGCTCGTGGCGCTGCTCGTCCCATTCGCCGAGCAGGGTCAGGTGCTGGCGCAGGCGGTTGATCGGGTCGCCCAGCGGCCACTTGGCCCCCGCAGCCTGCGGCCGGTAGCCGGAGGGGTCGTCGCTCGTCGAATGGCCCTCCACCCGGTAGGTGAAGAATTCGATCAGGGTCGGTCCGAGGTTGGAGCGGGCGCGCTCCGAGGCCCATTGCGTCGCCGCATAGACGGCGAGCGCGTCGTTGCCGTCGACGCGAAGACCCGCGATGCCATAGCCTACCGCGCGGGCGGCGAAGGTGGTGAGCTCGCCGCCGGCGATGCCGGAGAAGGTCGAGATCGCCCACTGGTTGTTGACGACGTTGATGATGACGGGCGCGCGGTAGACGCCGGCAAAGGTGACGGCGTTGTGGAAGTCGCCCTCCGCCGTCGCGCCCTCGCCGATCCAGCCGGCGGCGATGCGGCTGTCGCCGCGGATCGCGGACGCCATCGCCCAGCCCACCGCCTGCGGCAGCTGGGTGCCGAGATTGCCGGAGATGGTGAAGAAGTTGTGCTCGCGCGACGAGTACATGATCGGCAGCTGGCGGCCCTTGAGCGGGTCGCCGCGGTTCGAATAGACCTGGCACATCATCGGCACGAGCGGATAGTCGCGCGACACGAGCAGGCCCTGCTGCCGGTAGGTCGGGAAGCACATGTCCTCCCGGTCGAGGGCGTGGGCGGCGCCGACCGCCACCGCCTCCTCGCCCGTCGACTTCATGTAGAAGCTGGTCTTCCCCTGCCGCTGGGCGCGGTACATGCGATCATCGTAGACGCGGACCATCATCATGTCGCGCAGCATCCGGCGCAGCGTGTCCGGATCGAGGCGCGGGTCCCAGGGGCCGACCGCCCTCCCCTCCTCGTCGAGCACGCGCACCAGGGAGTAGACGAGCTCGTGCGTCTCGGTCGGCGCGGCGGCGATGTCTGGGCGGCGGACGCTGCCGGCGGCGGGAATCCGGATGTGGCTGAAATCGACCTCGTCTCCGGGCCGGGCGTCCGGCTCGGGAACGTGGAGGGAGAGCGCCGGCCGGTTGGGGCGCTCGGGCGGGGTGGTCATCCTCTACCTTCGTCTTTGAAGATCGCGGCGACCCCGTAGAAGATTTTTCCGGCCCGTGCACCCCCTCCCCCGGATCCCCTCCGGGACAGCGAGGTCATGGCCAAAAAAAAGCCCCGGCGCGGGGGAACGTCCGCGCCGGGGCAGTGACGGGGGTGGCTGCCCCGATCAGATGTCTATGCAGGCTGCGATCGATTCCAGCCGGCGGACCCGCTCCCGCAGGTCGGCGAGTTCGATCAGCTCCGCCATGCCGCCGCCGCCAGCTTCCGCGGCCGGGCGGGGACCGGCGAGCTCGAGCCGCCTCACCTCGAGCCAGCCGTGCCAGCCCTTGAGCGCGGCGGCGAGGACCATGCCGAGCCCCGCGAGGGCGAAGCAGGCGGTGAGGATGGTGGTGGTCGCTTCGGTCATCTCGTCCTCCCTGTTTCTCGTCTTGCGGGTCAGCGCAGCCGCTCGATTTCCTCGGCGAGCCGGCCATTGGGGCTGGTGACGTAGGTTTCGACGTCCATCATGCGGCGGTCGATGTCGGTCATCGTCGCGCGCAACGCCGCACGGGAGCCGCGCGGCCTCGGAGCTTGCGCCGGCCGCTGGCCTGCCTTCACGGCGAACGGCACCGCGCCGTAGGCGATCAGCGTCCAGGGGAAGCCGCCGAGGAGGGTGAGCAGCACGACGCCGACGCGGACGAAGGTGACTTCCCAGCCGGTATAGTCGGCGATGCCGGCGCAGACGCCGAGCAGCTTGCCATTGGCGCGGTCGAGACGGAACGGGCGGTTGAGCTTCACTGGATCCTCCTGGGGCTGGTGCTGTCGGCTTTGTCTTCGAGGGCTGGGCGCACCGGATCGCAGGAAACGGCGCGCCAGTTCGGATTCTCGGCGGCGAGGATACGCTCGACGGTGCAGACGCGATCGTCGAGCCGCCGGGCGATGTCGTTCAGCTCCTCGAGCAGAGTCTCGTCTTCGGCAGTGAGCGAGCCGGTCTTCTTCCACTGCGTGACGTAGTGGAGGATCAGCCACGGCAGGCCGATGAAGAGGACGGGGATGACGATGATCTCGGAACCCATCGCTCAGCCCTCCTGTCCGCTGCCCGCGCTGCGGCGGGCCTTGAGCGCTTCGAGCTCGGCTTCGACCTTCTCGGCGTTCCTGAGCTCCTGGATCTCCTCCTCGAGGCTCTTGGGCGCCGCGCCGAGCGCCAGCGCGTCGGCGCGGCCCTCCGCCTCGTCCACCCGCCGCTCGAGCACGTCGAAGCGCGAAAAGGCGTCCTCGACCTTCGGGCCGGCATACATCTCGCGCAGCCGCACCCGGTTGTGCGCGCTCTCGAGCCGGCTCTGGATCGCATTCTGCCGCGTCCGCGCTTCCCTCAGCTTCGCCTGCAGCTTGGCGATGTCGGCTTCCGAAGCGCGCAGCGCATCGTCGAGCACCGCGATTTCGGCGCCGAGGCTCTCGGCCATGTCGGAGGCCTTCTGCTTCTCGACCAAAGCCGCCTTGGCCAAGTCCTCGCGGTCCTTCGACAAAGCCAGCTCCGCCTTCTCGACCCAGCCCTCCTGGATCTTCTCCAGACGGGCGATCTGACGGCGCATCTCCTTCTGGTCCGCGATCGTCCGCGCCGCCGACGCACGCACCTCGACCAGCGTCTCCTCCATCTCGAGGATGATCATCCGGATCATCTTCGCCGGATCCTCCGCCTTGTCCAAAAGATCGGTGAAATTGGCGGCGACGATGTCGCGGGTGCGAGAGAAAATACCCATTCCAAACTCCTTTACTTTATTCCTGCCGGTAGCGGCCCGGGGCGCCGAGGGGGCGAGGCGTCCCCGGGACCGCGCCGGCGATCAGGCGACAGCCTGACCGGAAAGTTGGACGGCTGCAAGGCGGGCGGGAGCCGGATCCACGGCCCAGGCCGGGCCGACCGCCGCCACGATGCTGGTCACGGTGAGAAGCATCGCACCCACCGCCGCCATCGCCGTCTGACCGAATTTCCCCATGACGTCCTCCATCGAACCTTTTGCCCATTGTCCGCCGCTTCGTGCGGTTCGTCACATTCTTTACAAGGTCCATGCCAAGCGTTGGCAACGGCGGAAATCCGCCATTTTCTACCATTTCGATGAGACTCACATGCGAGAGGGCTTGCGAAGTGGTGGGAAATCTGCCCAATAATTGGCAATGGAACGCCACACCCAGCTCGTCGGTCAATCCTCCTCCTTCCTCGACGCGGTCGAGCGCGCGAGCCGCGCCGCGCCGCTCGACCGGCCGGTGCTGGTGATTGGGGAGCGCGGCACCGGCAAGGAGCTGATCGCCGAGCGGCTGCACCATCTCTCGTCGCGCTGGGACGGGCCGCTGGTGACGATGAATTGCGCGGCGCTGCCCGAGACCCTGATCGAGGCGGAGCTGTTCGGCCATGAGGCCGGCGCCTTCACCGGCGCGACCAAGGCGCGCAGCGGCCGCTTCGAGGATGCCGACGGCGGGACCCTGTTCCTCGACGAGCTCGCCACCTTGTCGCAGGCCGCGCAGGAGCGGCTGCTGCGGGTGGTGGAATATGGCGAAGTGACTCGGATCGGCGCCTCGCGCCCGATGCAGGTCGATGTGCGCATCGTCGCCGCGACCAACGAGGATTTGCCGCAGCTGGCCGAGCAGCACCGCTTCCGCGCCGACCTGCTCGACCGGCTGTCGTTCGAGGTGGTGACGCTGCCGCCGCTCCGGCACCGCTCGAGCGACATCCCGGTCCTCGCGGATCATTTCGCCCGGCGCATGGCGCTGGAACTCGAATGGGAGGCCTGGCCCGGCTTCAGCAGCGGGGCCATGAACCGCCTCCTCGAATATAGCTGGCCCGGCAACGTCCGCGAGCTGCGCAATGTCGTCGAGCGGGCCGTCTACCGCTGGCAGGATCCGTCGCGGCCGATCGACTCGATCCAGTTCGACCCCTTCGAATCGCCCTGGCGGCCGCGGGTCGCGAACGACAATCGCAGGCCCGCGACGCAGGGGTACGAGGCGGAGCCCGAGATCGAAGTCCTTGCGGCCCCGCAGCCGGGCTTCGATCCGGCCTCCTGCGCCGATTTTCGCCTCGCCATCGCGGAATATGAAAAGGCGATCCTCGCCGCGGCTCTGGAGAAGTGCCGCTGGAACCAGCGCGCCGCGGCGGCGGCGCTCAGCCTCAGCTACGACCAGCTGCGCCACGCGATGAAGCGGCACCAGCTGCAGGGCTGAGCCGCCACCGCGCCCGGAGCGACCAAACAGGCCCGCCGTGCGACCAAGGCAGCGCGTCGGCGATAGTTCCGGCTCCGCAATCCTGCTATGATCGGCGGCGAAAGGAGGACCTGCCATGCCTTTCGCCAGGACGATCATCATCGCGGCTCTCGCCGCCACCGCAGTCCCCGCAAGCGCGAGCGTCATCGCTCTTGGAAACAGCTCCGCCAGACTCTGCTACAAGGCTGCCGAGGAGCGTACGGCACTCCCACAAGTAGCCCGCCGCTGGTGCGACGAGGCGCTCGCGGCCGAGAACCTCAATCGCGCCGACACCGTCGCAACCTACGTCAACCGCGGCATCCTCACCTTGCGGAGCGGCGATGCGGAAGCCGCCGTCCAGGATTTCGACCGCGCGCTCGCCCTCGATCGCGACGAGCCCGAAGCCTATCTGAACAAGGGCGCGGCGCTGCTGAACCTGCCGGAGCGTACGGCCGAGGCCGCGGCATTGTTCAGCACCGCCATCGAGAAGCGAACGCGCCGGCCGGCGATGGCCTATTACGGGCGCGCCGTCGCCTACGAGACGGCCGGCGACACGGCCGCGGCCTATCACGACTATCGCCAGGCGAGCCGGCTGGCCCCGAAGTGGCGCGAGCCCAGGGCCGAGCTCGCCCGCTTCGTCGTTCGTCCCCGCTAGCAGCCGCTTCGCCGCGCGCGCGAAGGCGCACCGCATCCCCCTCCGGCCCGACGCGTTCGCCTGGGCAGAACGGAGGAGGAAATAGTGCCTTTCACGCTTCCCCAGCTTCCCTTCGACCGGGAGGCTCTCGGCGAGTTCATGTCGGCCGAGACGCTCGAATATCATCACGGCAAGCACCACAAGGCCTATGTGGACAAGGTCAACGACATGGTCGCCGGCGAGGGACTGGAGGGGGCGTCGCTCACGCAGGTGATCCGCGCCGCCCGCGAGCGCGGCGACACCGGCCTGTTCAACAACAGCGGCCAGATCTGGAACCACAATTTCTTCTGGCAGTGCCTCGCCCCGCCGGGAGACCAGAAGCCGACGGGGCAGCTCTCCGCGCTGATCGAGGATTCGTTCGGAGCGACGCAGGAGATGCTCGCGAAGCTGAAGGAGGAGGCGGTCGGCCATTTCGCCAGCGGCTGGGCCTGGCTGGTCCTCGACCGCGGCAAACTCGCCATCACCTCGCTCCACGACGGCGACAGCCCGGTCGCGCACGAGGGCATGCAGCCGCTCCTCACGATCGATGTGTGGGAGCATGCTTATTACATCGACTACCGCAACCGCCGCCCCGACTTCGTCGACGCCGTGCTGGACAACCTCGTCAACTGGGAGTTCGTCGCCCAGAACCTCGACGGCGGCGGCATCGGCCGGGCGGACCAGGAGGGATGATCAATCCTCCCCTGCCTTGGCAGGGGAGGGGGACCATGCGAAGCATGGTGGAGGGGCCGACCCAAGCGAGGAAGACGGCTCCGGCTCCGGCTCCGGCTCCGGCTCCGCCTCCGCCGCCCCTCCACCGCCTTCGGCGGTCCCCCTCCCCCGGAAATCCGGGGGAGGATTTTCTCAGCTCTTGAGCCTGTACCCCGTGCGGAAAATCCAGGCGATGAGGCCGAGGCAGACGAGGAGAAAGGCGAAGGTGGCGGCGAGGCTGATGGCGACGCCGACGTCGGCCTGGCCGTAGAAGGTCCAGCGGAAGCCGCTGATCAGGTAGACGACCGGATTGAACAGGGTCAGCGTCCGCCACGGCTCGGGCAGGATGTCGATCGAGTAGAAGGCGCCGCCGAGGAAGGTCAAAGGGGTAACGATCAGCATCGGGATGATCTGGAGCTGCTCGAACCCCTTCGCCCACACGCCGACGATGAAGCCGAACAGGCAGAAGGTGGTCGCCACCAGCAGCAGGAAGGCGACCATCCAAAAGGGGTGGAGGATCGTCACCGGCACGAACAGATTGGCGGTGAGCAGGATCACCAGCGCCACCGCGGTCGCCTTGCTGACAGCGGCGCCGACATAGCCGAGCACGATCTCGAAGGGCGAGAGCGGCGCCGACAGCGGCTCGTAGATGGTGCCGAGGAAGCGGGGCATGTGGATGCCGAACGAGGCGTTGAAGATGCTCTCGTTGAACAGCGACAGCATCATCAGGCCTGGCACGATGAACGAGCCGTAGGGAACGCCGCCGATGTCGGTCATCCTGGAGCCGATCGCCGACCCGAAGACGATGAAGTAGAGCGAGGTGGTGATCACCGGCGTCGCCAGGCCCGTCCAGATGGTGCGGGCGAAGCGGTGCATCTCGAACTTGTAGATCGACCACACGCCGTAGCGGTTGAAGCGGCCGACGCTCATCGCACTTCCTTCCGCTCGGTGACCAGGCTGACGAAGATGTCCTCGAGGGAGCTTTGGCTGGTGGCCAGATCCTTGAAGGCGATGCCGAGGTCGGTCATCTGCCGGAGGAGCGAGGGGACGCCGGTCCGCTCCGCATTGGCGTCGAATACGTAGCGCAGCTCGCCGCCGTCTTCCGAGAGGGCAAGGTTCCACTCGGCGAGGCCGTCGGGGATCGCCTGCATCGGCTCGGCGAGGGTCAGCGTCAGCTGCTTCTTGCCGAGCTTCTGCATCAGCGCGCTCTTCTCCTCGACGAGGATCAGCTCGCCCTTCGAGATCACGCCCACCCGGTCGGCCATCTCCTCGGCCTCCTCGATATAATGGGTGGTGAGGATGATGGTGACGCCGCTGTCGCGCAGCCGGCGGACCAGCTCCCACATGTCGCGGCGCAGCTCGACATCGACGCCCGCGGTCGGCTCGTCGAGGAACAGGATCTCGGGCTCGTGCGCGAGCGCCTTGGCGATCATCACGCGGCGCTTCATGCCGCCGGACAGTTCGAGGATCTTGGCCTTGCGCTTGTTCCAGAGCGAGAGGTCGCGCAGCACCTTCTCGAGATGGGCCGGGTTGGGCGGCTTGCCGAACAGGCCGCGGCTCAGGGCGACGGTCGACCAGACCGGCTCGAAAGCGTCGGTATGGAGTTCCTGGGGGACGAGGCCGATCTTGGTGCGGGCGAGCCGGTAGTCGCCGACGATGTCGTAACCGTCGGCCTCGACGGTGCCGCTGCTGGCGGTGACGATGCCGCAGACGATGCTGATCAGCGTCGTCTTGCCCGCCCCGTTTGGCCCCAGCAGCGCGAAAATCTCGCCGCGCTCGATGTCGAGGCTGACGTCCTTCAGCGCCTCGTGCCCGGAAGCGTAGCGCTTGCTGAGGTTCCGGATCGAGATCACCGCGTCCATGGCCGGCTCAGAGCGACGGCGGCGGGACGGGCGGCTCCTCCGCCCCTTCGGGCGAAAAGCCGTGGCGGAGCAGCATCGGCACGTTGGCGAAGGCGAAGACCAGCGAGAGCAGGGTCGCGCCCCAGACCTTCAGCGTCAGCCAGGTGTCGAAGCTGAAGCTGGCGCGGATCGCCTCGTTCAGCACCGCCATGAAGGCGAAGAACAGGCCCCAGTTGCGCGACAGCTTCATCCAGCCCTGCTCGCTCAGGCCCTCGAAGACCGGGCCGAAGACGTGCTTCAGCAGCGGCCGGTCGAAGAACAGCCCGCCGAGGAGGAGGGCGGCGAAGCCGGTGTAGATGATGGTTGGCTTGACCTGGATGAAGCGCGGGTCGTGGAACCACACGGTGAGCCCGCCGAAGCCGATGACGAGGATGGCGGAGATCCACATCATCGGCGAGACCCGACCGAGCTTCACCTTCGAGACGATCACCGCGACCGCGATGGCGACCATGAAGACGAGGGTCCCGAAGACGGTGGCGCTGAGCGGCCCGATCCGCCCCGAGGCGATCTTGTACGACACGAAGAAGAGGAGAAGGGGCCCGAAATCGAGCAGGAAGGTGAGGAGGCCGTGCGGCTTCGGCTTCTTCGGCGCGGCGGCTTCGCTCATGCTTCGAGCCCCGCGATCGCGCGCGCCGTCTGGCGGGCGTCGAAGGGGCGCAGGTCGCCCATGCCCTCGCCGACGCCGATGGCGTGGATCGGCAGCTTGAACTGCTCCGCGGCCGCGACGAGGACGCCGCCGCGCGCGGTTCCGTCGAGCTTGGTCATGACGAGCCCCGTCACCCCGGCAACCTCCCTGAACACTTCGATCTGGCTGAGCGCGTTCTGCCCGGTCGTGGCGTCGAGCACCAGCACCACGTCGTGCGGCGCCTGCGGGTTGAGGCGGCCGAGCACGCGGCGGATCTTCGCGAGCTCGTCCATCAGCCCCTTCTTGTTCTGGAGACGGCCGGCCGTGTCGACGATCAAAGTGTCGATCCCTTCCGCGGTGCCGCGCTTGACGCCGTCGAACACGATCGCCGAGCTGTCGCCGCCCTCCGGCCCGGAGATGATCGGCACGCCGATCCGGTCCGCCCAGATCCTCAGTTGCTCGATCGCGGCCGCGCGGAAGGTGTCGCCGGCCGCCAGCAGCACGCCGTAATCCTGCTCGAGGAACAGGTGGGCGAGCTTGGCGATGGTCGTGGTCTTGCCCGAGCCGTTGACGCCGACGACGAGGATCACCTGCGGCCGCGGAAAGGCGCTGATCTCGAGCGGCTTCGCGACGGGCGCGAGGATCTTCTCCACCTCCTGCGCGACGATCTCGCGCACCGCATATTCGCTGAGCCCGCGCTCGAAGCGCTCGGTCGAGAGGCGCTCGCGGATCCTGGCGGCGGTGGCGGGGCCGAGATCCGAGGCGATCAGCGCCTCCTCGATCTCGTCCAGCGTCTCTTCGTCGAGCGCCGCCCTGGTGAACAGCCCGGTGAGGTTGTCGCCGAGCCGCTCCGAGGTCTTGCGGAATCCCGCATGAAGGCGGTCGAGCCAGCTTGCTTCGCTCATGCGGGCGCCCCGACGAGCGTCTCGCCCTCGCGGGCAGTGATGCGGAGCTCCATCACCTCCCCTTCGCCGGGGTGGCGGAGTGACACGGGCGCGAAATTCTCGGCGTGGCCCTTGCCGTCCTTCTCCACCAGCACCCGCTGTCTGGTCCCGACCAGGCTCTCCAGCCACCGCGCCTTCCGCCGCGCCGCCGCCTCGCGCAGCCGCCTCGCCCGCGCCTTCACCACCGTGGGCGGCACTTGCGGCATCCGCGCGGCCGGGGTGCCGCGCTTGGGCGAGAAGGGGAAGATGTGGGCCATGACGATGTCGCATTCGTCGATCAGGCGCAGGCTGTTCTCGTGCATTTCATCCGTCTCGCTGGGGAAGCCCGCGATGAGGTCCGCGCCGATCGCCAGCTCCGGCCGCTTCGCCTTCAGGCGCTGGACGGTCTCGACAGCCTGGGCTCGGCTGTGGCGGCGCTTCATCCGCTTCAGCACCATGTCGTCGCCCGCCTGGAAGCTCATATGGAGGTGCGGCATGAACCGCGGCTCGTGCGCGATGATCTCCTCCAGCCGCGGGTCGATCTCGATGCAGTCGAGCGAGGAGAGGCGCAGGCGCGGCAGCTCCGGCACGTGGCGCAGGATGCGCTCGATGAGAAGGCCGAGCGTGGGCGCGCCGGGGAGGTCCGGGCCGTAGCTGGTGACGTCGACGCCGGTCAGCACCACCTCGCGGAAGCCCTCGCCGGCGAGCGCCTTCACCCGTTCCACCACCAGCCCCGCCGGCACCGACCGGCTGTTCCCGCGCCCGTAGGGGATGATGCAGAAGGTGCAGCGATGGTCGCACCCGTTCTGCACCTCGACGAACGCGCGGCTGCGCTCGGAAAAGCCGGCGGCGAGGTGCGGCGCCGTCTCGCGCACGGCCAGGATGTCCGAGACATGGACCTTCGCCTCCCCGAGAAAGGCCGACAGGTCGAACTTCTCGCGATTCCCGAGGACGCGGCTCACCTCCGGCATCCGCGCGAAGGTCTCGGGCTCCACCTGCGCCGCGCAGCCCGTCACCACCACCCGCGCCTCCGGGCGGGCGCGCTTGGCCTTGCGGATCGCCTGGCGGGTCTGGCGGACGGCCTCGTTGGTGACGGCGCAGCTGTTGACGATGATGAGATCGTCCTCGCCGGCCGCGAGCTGCCGCATCGCCTCGCTCTCGGCGGCGTTGAGGCGGCAGCCGAGGGTGATGACCTCCGGACCCGTCACAGCGCGATCTCGCCCTCGAACACCTGCGCCGCCGGCCCGCGCATGCGGATC
>DASVVY010000031.1:0-9524 GCA_036386335.1 Allosphingosinicella sp.
GGTTTGAGCCGATTGTGGCGGGATCCGCTCCGACCGCCGCGCGGACGAACGCGAACCATCGCCGTCCGTCAGAGGCCGCTTTCCACCCGTAGCGGACATTCGGGATGGTGCTATGGTCGGCCAATGACAGATCAGCCTGACCGAGCAGCACGGGACGAATGGCAGACGAAGCTCTACGAAGCCGCCTACCGCTTCAGCCTCGCCGTTCGCGAGTTGCACGATACAAACCCGTGGCCCGAAAATCCGCTGCTTCCGCAGGCAGTCAACAACCTTGGAGACCGAGCTTTGGGATCGGTGCTTCAGTCTCACCGACATCAGGACAGCATTAGAGGACGCCGCCGCCGACCTTCCTCGCTACGCTGCCGGTCAAGAAGTCAGACCCTGAATCCTCGCCGTGGGAACGTCCGCTTACGACCCACGCGGACATTTGCCCGCCAGCCGCTGCTCATATGCTGAGAGCAACTCCCACAGCGACGCTTGGCCCTCAGTGCTCATTTCGACTGCGTTGCGAACCGCGTGATACTCCACGCCGCTCTGCATCACGGCAGCTTCCAATTCGCACTGCCACCGGCTTTACCGGGACGTGCTCGGCCCGCATCTATCTTGCGAACGCTACGGATGCGACCGTTCCCGCTATGGTGACAATCGTCCGTTAGAGTTCCGGCGAGTGTCCACTTTCGACCCATCGCGGACATTCGGTTACGGGCGCTACGGTGAACCCGACCAAGCCGCGAGGATCACGTGAGCGCTGCGATCGCCCTGCTAACGGCCGCGACAATGCAAGGCGCGGTCGTCGCCGCGCCGGACCTCTCCCAGCTATCGGTTTTCGCGACCATCGAGCGCAAGCCGTCGTGGGAGGATCGCATCCGCGTTCGGGTCGGCACGTTCCGCGGGATGGAGAGCGATTCCGGCTCAACTTACTGGTTCACCCGCGAGATCGAGGACGGGTCAGAACGTGTTAAAGCCAAGGCTTGGACAAGCACCGACTCCTGTCCGGCGGCGCTCCCTGTCTTGAGGCGATTAGAGACGCTAAAGATGCCCCAGCCCGACGTTCCCGGTTCCCGGCGCGACGCCAACATCATTATCATGGACGGTGCGACCTACCGCCTCAGTGGGAATGCCCGGCACGCCGACGGACAGAGTGGTGTTACTCGATCGAAAGCAATCGGCACTCGCCGGTCGCGCGCTGGGCTGACAAGCTGTTCCACGTTCTAGAGAAGTGCTGGAAGCCCCTTTGACCAGGCCTTCATGAGCGTCCGCTTTCCACCCATTGCGGGCATCACATCTCTGTCTTGACCATTACCCGTATAGGACGCGGAAAACTCGCATGTCCGCTTTCGACCCATTGCAGACATTCGGCGAGCGGATCATATTCAACGGATGAAGTGGCAACTCTCCGTGGCGATGCTGTTGTTGGGCACTTAGCTTCCATCCGGAGCTTCGGGACAAACCCTAGCAGCGGAGACTCGTCAGGGACTAGAGTTACGAGAGCGGCTGGGAGTGCAATCTCAGACCAGTTCCTCGACCATTTGGGTCTTTAGCGAGGCCGCGCATCACACGCACGAGACCTTTTCAAGGGTCGCGACGAGAGATGAGCAAGGGTTGTGGAGCGTTAGCGGGGTTGGGGACGAGGGACCGGCATTGCTCCGCATCGAGCATCGCATCATCCCGGAAGAACGCAAAACTTTATTGACCCAAGACAGTCGCCAGCTTGATCGGCTCCTGGCCAGAGCCTCCCTTTTCCGGGAGAAATCGCCTAGGCAGCGCGATGTCGGGGTGGGCGCTGCATTCCACACCATGGAGATCACCACTCCGCACCATCACACCGTCATTAGGTGGACGGGACGGCTGCGGGGAAAAACCGGCGCTGTCGCCGATCTGATCATGGGTCATTCTGATTAGTCGGGCAGCGTCCGGCTTTCCACCCATTGCGGACATTGCCCAACTATTGTGCTATCCCGACGCAAGCCATGCGTCGCTGCACACCAAGATGAGCTCTCGCCTTGCCGCCGGCGTCCTCAGGTGTTCCTCAACAGCCGCTTTATCCTCGTCAGCCAATCGGCGGATGATGGCTGCAACACTGCGGCACTGACCCGATCGGGCAAGAGCAAAAGCACGTTCAACCGCAGCAGACCTCGTCATCAGCAATGGCATAGCGCCGCGAACGCGTTGAGGCGATTTCCGTTTTCGACCGATTGCGCACATTGGTTGATGCCGGATGGCTCCGTCGCCATGGTGGCATGATGGCGCGACAGGTTCTCATCGGCACCGCAGTTATCATCGCATTATGCCTCGGCTGGCTCGCTTGGGGCGGCTGGTCTTATCTCCAGCGTGGCTATTCACTTGGCTTATCGATGAACGGCCATGCCCGTTCCATTTTTCACATCGAGTTTCCTGCGTGGCGAGCAGCCATTCACGTTTCGCAGTGGGTTGCCGAAATGGCCGCGACCGTCGCTTATGTCACCAGCCTCCGTTGGGCATCAACCGCCGCTTGGCTGACCTTCGCCGCCACATTGCTGGTCGGCACCTACGATGTCACGCAATACGGGATCATCGGATCGCCGACGTCGATCTGGAACGTGCTACTGCTCTTGCTCTTCGCGCTGCTCACGGCGGTCCGCCCGCTGGCGCCGAGGGAGAAGACTTAAGTCAGACAAGACCCATAGCGGCAGTCCGTCGGAGTGTCCGGTTACGACCCATTGCGGACATTCATTCCAACTGCGACAAAGACCTGACGCCCTCTCGAGACCCCTTCGATGCCTCTAAAGGAAGTGACCCTTCATCTTCGTCGGTTCATCTGGCGTACCCTCAAGAAGCCCGGCCCGCCTCCCGGTTTGACGCTCGAAGATGCAGGCAACCTTTTTGACCGCGGCGCTGAATTCAACAGGCGCGGCATGCACCGAGAGGCCCTCGAAATTGCGCGTGAGCTTGCCAGCTACCGATACACTGGGGCTTGGGAGATTGAGGCCGTTGCTCTTCATGAATTGGGCGAAGCCGATCGGGCCATTGAGTTGCTGCAGAAGGGGATCGAGAAGATGCCCGTTTGGAGAAATGGGCATCTGCTCGGCATCTACCTCTCCGAGGAAGGTAGATACGAGGAGGCATTGCAAGCTTTCGACGCCAGCTTAGAAATGTTCGAGCCACAGCCCGCAATGACTGCATACAATCGGGCAATCGTGCTCAACAGGTCGGGTCACACGGATGAGGCAGTCACGCTACTTGAAGAAACCATTTCCTCCGACGCTGCGCAGGAGGAACCCGAAGCGCTGGAGCTTGCGAGCGACTTTCTCGCCCGCTTGAAAACGACCACTCCAGACATGCTTCCACCGCGTCGGCGAACGAAACGTCCGAGCCGCGCGTGGCGGGGAGGCCGGTAGGCCGCTGAGCACAGAAACGTAGAGATCTTCAACGTCCGCCTTCCACCCATTGCGGACGATCAGGAAGCCCACTTCTCGTACCGCGCGCGCGGCTCCGGGGCCGAGGGCAGAGGTGGGACCGGATTCGCACCGGATCAGGGGCCGAATTCAAGCCGGGACGCGAGGTGAACCCTGCGGCCCGCAACGCTGGGGCCTCAACGCGCGGGGCGGGGCGGGGCCGGACCCGGCCCGTGGCCGCCGGCGCGGCGGCGGACCGCCGCGGAGGCATGCTGTGCCTCCCGATCCTCCCCCTCGACGAGGGGAACTCCGCTCAGGCGTGCGCGTATCCCGCCGCCGCGACCTCACGCTCCTCCGCACCGATCCGCGCCGCCCGCCGCTCATAGGTTTCGGCCATCTCGCGCAGCGCCAGCGCGATCGTCACCGTGCTCGCGCCGCGAGCCAGCGTTCGGCACTTCGCCGCCTGTTCCTTCAGATGATCGGCCTTCGACATGTTCGCCCTTCAGTGGATGGCGCGGGTGATCGGCAGCTCGAGCACCGGGCGCAACGAATCGTCTTCCACTTCGATGTTCGCGTCCGGCGGCATGCTGCCCGAGAGCAGAGCGTTGGAGACGATCTCCCCCGCCAGCCTCTCGGCCTCCTCGCGCGCGGCATCGACGCTGTCGCAATATCTGCCCGCCACGTCGGTCCAGTTGAGGTCGCCGCCGACGACGTTGAAGTAGAAGATCGGCATGGCGCTTCAATGACTTAACCTGTGTTGCGTTCCACACTATTCACCTGCGTAACGGTCGCTCCGCCCGCCCCGTGCGATCCGCTGCGGGATTGACTTTTCCGCCCCCGAAGCCAGCAGCTTGCCGCCGTCCAGCACGTGGGAGTTCGATGTCCAGGATCCGCTCCGCCCGGGTGATCGTCACCTGCCCCGGCCGCAATTTCGTGACGCTGAGGATCGAGACGGAGGACGGCGTCACCGGCCTCGGCGACGCCACCTTGAACGGCCGCGAGCTTGCCGTCGCGAGCTACCTTACCGACCACGTCGTCCCCTGCCTGATCGGCCGGGACGCCCACCGCATCGAGGATATGTGGCAGTTCCTCTACCGCGGCGCCTATTGGCGGCGGGGGCCGGTGACGATGACCGCCATCGCCGCCGTGGACATGGCGCTCTGGGACATCAAGGGAAAGGTCGCCGGCCTGCCGCTCTACCAGCTGCTCGGCGGCGCCTCGCGGGAAGGGGTGATGGTCTACGGCCACGCCAACGGCAACA
Source organism: Allosphingosinicella sp. (assembly GCA_036386335.1). Classification (GTDB taxonomy): domain Bacteria; phylum Pseudomonadota; class Alphaproteobacteria; order Sphingomonadales; family Sphingomonadaceae; genus Allosphingosinicella. The sequence continues at coordinate 4,636 of DASVVY010000031.1, forward strand.
GCATCGCCGACACGGTCGAGCGCGCGCTCGACTATAAGGAGCAGGGCTACAAGGCGATCCGCCTCCAGTCCGGCGTCCCCGGCCTCGCCTCCACCTACGGCGTCTCCAAGGACCGCTATTTCTACGAGCCCGCCGACGCCGATCTGCCCACGGAGAATGTCTGGTCGACCGAGAAATATCTGCGCGTCGTGCCCGAGCTGTTCGCCGCCGCGCGCGAGGCTTTGGGCTGGGACGTCCACCTCCTCCACGACGTCCACCACCGCCTGACGCCGATCGAGGCGGGGCGGCTGGGGAGGGACCTCGAGCCTTACCGGCCCTTCTGGATGGAGGATGCGGTCGTCGCCGACAACCAGGACAGCTTCCGCCTGATCCGCCAGCACACGACGACGCCGCTCGCCGTCGGCGAGATCTTCAATTCGGTCTGGGACGCGAAGCAGCTCATCCAGGAGCAGCTGATCGACTATATCCGCGCCACCGTCGTCCACGCCGGCGGCATCACCCATTTGCGGCGCATCGCCGCCTTCGCCGACATGTTCAACGTCCGCACCGGCTGCCACGGCGCCACCGACCTCTCGCCGGTGACGATGGCGGCCGCGCTGCATTTCGACCTGTCGGTGCCCAATTTCGGCATCCAGGAATATATGCGCCACACCGACGAGACCGACGCGGTCTTCCCGCACGCCTACCGATTCGAGGACGGCACGATGCATCCCGGCGACATGCCGGGCCTCGGCGTCGACATCGACGAGGAGCGGGCGGCGAGGCACCCTTACCGGCGCGCCTATTTGCCGGTGAACCGCCTCGAGGACGGGACCTTGTTCAACTGGTGAGCGCATATGGCTGACGAACGCGACGCGATGCTTCGCGACATGGCCGCCAACCGCGGCTGCAAGCTGGTCAAGTCGCGCCGCCGCACGCCGGGCGTCGGCGATTACGGCCGCTACGGCCTCAAGGATGCGGAGACCGGCGCCGACGTCTTCGGCATCGCCGCCGACGCCCTCACCGCCACGCCCGAGGAGATCGAAGCATTCCTGCGCAAGGGCCTCGTCGCCGACTGGAAGACCTCGCTCAAGGAAGCCGGAGACGCCCCGCCGCCCCCTGCCGGCAAGCGCCCCGAGCCTGCCCGCGAGGAGAAGAAGGCGCCGAAAAGGAAGCCGTGGCCGGTCGCGGTGGCGGAGCCTGAACAGGAACCCCGAAGCGAGCGCCAAGGGGAACCGGAGGCCGAGCGGGAACCCCCGCCCGCCAGGCCGGCCCTCGTTATCCGCGACGCCCGCCCCGCCGACGCCGCCGCCATCGCCGCCCTCCTCGCGACCGACGAAAAGCCGCTCGCCGCCCGCCTCGCCGCGCTGCGCAAGGCGGGCGAGGCCCCGCTCGTCGCCGACGAGGGCGGCATCCTCGGCTGCGCCGCCTTCCACCTCGTCCCGCGCCTGCACGCGGGGCCGCTCGGCCGCATCACCCTCCTCTTCGTCGCCGAGCCCGCCCGCCGCCGCGGCATCGGCCGCGCGCTCCTCGTAGCCGTCGAGGCGGCGCTTGCCGACCGCGGCAGCGCCGCCGCCGCCGCCTCCGCCGACATCGAGATCGGCGCCGCCCCCGCCTTCTTCCGCCGCCTGGGCTACGCCCGCGCCGGCTACCGCTTCGAGAAGGGGCTTTAGAGGAAGCGGAGCCGCGGCTCCGCGCGCTGCGCCCCCAGCATCAGCTCGGTCAGCGCCCAGACCATCGCGTCCGCCCGGTCCGGCGAGCGCCCCGGCCCCTCATAGCCGCCGCCGATGGTGATCCCGCACATCTCGTCCTCGAGCGCGGGGAACGCCCCCGCCAGCCTCGCCTTCCCCCGCTCGAACAGGGCCGCGACCGGCTCCGCCCGCGCCGCCTTGCCCTCGCTGGCATGGACGAGCCGCACCGGCAGCTGCGCCGCCGCGCCCCGCAGCACGCTCTCCACCATCGCCCCGCCGTTATTCTTCTCCGCGACCACCCGGTGGGCGCCCCAGGCTTCCGCCGCCCGCGCCACCGCCCGCGCCCAGCCCTCCGGCGACAGCCCCGCCGCGCTCGCATCGGCCAGCACCCAGCCCACTCCTTCCGCATCCACCCCGCACACCACGATCCCGCACGCATCCCCGTGCGCCGACGCCGGCGGATCCACCCCCACCACGATCCGCCGCAGCGGGGGACAGTTACCAGTAACTGTCCCCAATCCTCCGCGCGAGGCCTCGATAAGCCCGCGCGTCCACAGCGCCCCCTCGCAATCCTCGATCAGCTCGCCCTCCAGCTCCTGCCGCCCGATCCGCGTGCCCTCGTACAGCCCCGTCACCGCCGCCTGGTAATCCGCCGCCAGATGGGCATTGTCGCGCGTCCGCCCCCCGCTCCTGACGCAGCCCGGATCGGCGAGGATCCGCCGCACCAGCGCCGTCGGCCGCGGCGTCGTCGTCACCACCGCCCGCGGCCGCTCGCCGCGCCTGAGGCCGAGCAGCAGATTGTCCCACGCCGCCTCGCCGTCGCGCCACTTGGCGAGCTCGTCGCACCAGGCGAAGTCGTGCTCGGGCCCGCGCAGCGTCTCCGCCGCCGCCGCCGAATAGGCGAAGCCCTGCGCGCCGGAGGGGAAGAGGAACAGCCCCCGGCTCGGCACCCACAAAGGCGCCTCGCCGGTCCGCGCGCAGGCGAGCAGCCCGCTCGGCCCCTCGACCATCACCCTGGCGACCTCCTCGCGGCTGCCGCCGACCAGCGCGATCCGCGCGCCCGGGTGCGCCCGCGCCCGCGCCCACACCCATTCCGCCCCCGCCCGCGTCTTGCCGAAGCCGCGCCCCGCCATGGCGAGCCACACCCGCCAGTCCCCCGCGGGCGCGAGCTGGCCCTCATGCGCCTGCCAGCCGAAGCTCTCGACCAGCCGCCGCCGCGCCGGCGTCGTCAGCCGCCCGACCAGCCGCTCCAGCCCCTCCTCCTCCTCGATCAGGGCCGCAAAGGCGAGGATCTCGCCGAAATCCTCCTCCGCCTCCGCGCCTCCCGCCCCAGCGTCTCCCGCGCCTTCTCCGCCCGCCGCCGGGCTCCGCTCAGTCCACGTCATCGCCCCCTCCATTTCCCCAATGCCCCAGCCGCTCCGCCCCTTCGCGCGCCCAGGCGGCGCGGACGCGGATGCCGTGGGCCTTCAGCGCCTTGACGAGCTGCGCCCGGACCTCCTCGTTCGAGGCGACGCCGCACGCCCGCCCGGTCCGCGCCGCGGCCCCGCCGGCGCCCCCGGCCGCCGCTGCGCCCCGCTGCCCCTGCTTCCTGTCCCACGCCTCGACGATCCGCAGCGCCTGCTCGACGCTGAGATTCTCCGGCGCCGGGTCCCCGCCCGGCTCCTCCTCCTCCGCATCCTCAAGCTCGTCCTCCGCCTCGCCCGCCAGCTCGTCCTCGCAGCCTCCCGCGCCGACCTCCTCCGCACCCGCGCCGCCGAGCGCCGCCGCCGCCACCGTCCGCGCCTCCTCCTCTTTGGCCTGCGCCGCCCAGGCCCGCAGCCGCGGGATCGACTGCGCCTCGGCCGCCTCATAGGCCTCGCGGAAGGCGGGGTCGGTGACGAGGTGGCGCAGCGGCGTGCGGTAATGGACCCCCGCCTTCTTCGACGCCCAGCTGAGGTTGCCGGTCCCCGTGAACCAGTCGAGGAACACCGCCTTCGCCCGCGCGTCGAACAGCTTCCGCGCCCCCGTCCGCCGCGCCTGCAGCCGCCGCCCTTTGTTCGCCGCCACGAACGCCGCCTCGTCCGCTTGCGGGCCCGCTTGCCCCGAGTCCGCTCGCTCTGGCGCCGCTCGCCCTGAGCCCGCCGAAGGGCCTTTCGTCTCTTCCGCGTCCATTCTCTCCACACCCACCGTCTCTCTCCTTCCACAGCCAATAAAAAAGCCCGCGCGGCAAAGCCGGCGGGCCGAATTCCCTCTCCCTGGGGAGAGGATGAGCGCCGCTAAGCCCCGTCCGGGGGACGGGGCAGGCGCTCATGGGTGAGGGGTCACGGCGTTCGAGGAAATACCCCGGACCCAAACCGCCTCACCTATGTAGAATTGCCAGCAAGTTTCCGCTCATCCTGAGGCAGCGGCTGAGCCTGTCGAAGCCGCGTCTCGAAGGACTGTCACGAGTCTCCCGCCGTCCTCGGGCGTCTCTCCGACAGGGCTCCTCAGACCTGCCAAGGAAGGCTTGGTCCCGAGCCTGCCGAAGCCCGCGCGACTCCAGCGTTCCTGCTTTGTACCTGAGCAGCGTCACGCTGTCAAGAGGAAATTTCCGCTCAAGACCGTCCTGCAGAACCTGCCGAAACGGCGGAAATCTGCGGCGGGGGAGGCGCGAGAACAGGAGCGCGCAATGCGCTTCGGGTGTCGAAAGAAAATTTTTCGGCGTCCTATTTTCGCCCCCTCAGTAGGCGACGAAATCCGCTGCCGTCAGCGCCGTCCCCGCGCTCACCTGCGCGAACAGCACCGCCGCCCCCGCGCCGCTGCCGTCCGCATCGTAGAAGATCTTCCCGGTCGCGCTGTCGTAGACGATCCGGTCGTCGGCGTCGGCCGCGGCGGTGCCGGCCGCGAAGGCGGAGGCCGCGAGCGTCCCGTTCGCCGAGACCCCGGTGAACACCGCCCGGCTCAGCCGGATCGTGTCGTCCACCGCGCTGAAATCCGCGATGATGTCCACGTTCGCGGTCCCGCTCAGGCCGCTGTCGAAGCAGAAGCTGTCGGCCCCCGCTCCGCCGCGGAGGCTGTCATTGCCGCCCCGCCCGAACAGCTGGTCGTTGCCGTCGCCGCCGCTCAGGCCATTGGCGGCCCCGTTGCCCGTGAGGCTGTTGGCGAGGCTGTTGCCCGAGCCGTTGATCGCCGCCGATCCGCCGAGCACCAGCGCCTCGACATGCTGCCCGGCCAGGCTGAAGCTCGCCGAGCTCATCACCG
>DASVVY010000032.1:0-45131 GCA_036386335.1 Allosphingosinicella sp.
GTCCCCACGTCCGGATGCCAGACGGGGACGGCGCCGCTATTCTCCTTGAAGTCGAAGCCGTAGAGCTCGCCCGCCGTCCAGAACATGCCCTCGATCATGTTCGAGAGCTCGAAGTAAGGCTTCACCTCCTCCTGGCTGAGGTTGTAGCGGGCCTGGCGGACCTTTTCCTGGTAGTAGCGATAGTCCCACGGCTCGATCGTCACCTTTGTGCCGGACTTGTTCGCCATCGCCTGCATGTCGCGCACCTCTTCGCGCACGCGCGCCACGGCGGCGGGCCACACGCGCTCCATCAGCGCCTGGGCGTTGGCCGGAGTCTTCGCCATCGTGTCCTGCATGCGCCAGTGGGCGTGGCTCTCATAGCCAAGCAGGCGGGCGCGGTCGGCCCGGGCCTTCACGATCCTTGCGATGGTGGCGTTGGTGTCGTTCGCATCCTTGTTGTCGCCGCGGTTGACGAAGGCGCGCCAGACGCGCTCGCGCAGCGCCCGGTTGTCGGCGAAGGTCAGCACCGGATCGACCGCGGAGCGAGTGTTGACGATGGCGTACACGCCGGGCGGCAGGCCCCGCTCCTTGCCGGCCGCGGCGGCGGCTGCCTTCACGTCCGCCGGCACGCCCTTCATCTCCGCCTCGTTGGCGGCCATGTGGGTGCCCTCGTCCGCGAGCACCTTCTCGCTGAATTCGGCGAAGAGGCGCGCGAGCTCCTGGTTGTAGGCGGAAAGCTGCTGCTTCTGCTCCGGCGTGAGGTTCGCGCCGCGGCGCACGTAGCTTTCATAGTAGCGCGTGACGAGGCGCTGCTGCTGCGCATCGAGACCAGCGCTCTCGCGCGCGTCGTAGACGGCCTTGATCCGCTGGAAGAGAGCCGGGTTCAGCACGATCTCGTCCGACGCGGCGGCGAGCTTCGGGCTCCACTCGCGCTCGAGCGCCTGATAGGCCGGAGTGGTCATGTTGCCGGTCATGACTCCGAACAGGGCCTGGACCCGGTCGAGCCGCTGCCCGGTCTTCTCCAGCGCCTCGATCGTGTTCTCGAAGGTCGGCCTGGCGCTGCTGGAAGCGATCGCCTCGACCTCGCGGCGGCGTTCGTCGATGGCGAACTGGAAGGCGGCGGGGAACAGGTCCGGCGTGACCTTGTCCCAGGGCGGAACGCCTTCGTAGGGACCTGTCCATTCGGCGAGGAGGATGTTGTCGGGCACGGTCGGTTCCGCCTGCTGCGGCCGGGTGGCGACGGCCGCGGGCTCGCCAACGGTCGGGGCGGTGTTGGCGCAGCCGCCGAGTGCGACGGCGGCGGCGGTGGCAAGCAGGATCGGCTTCAAGAACGGGATCTCCCAATGGGTTGCAAGGCGCTGCCGGAAAGGCGCGCGGCACGGCCGCCGTCTAGACGCTTGCGCCTGAACCTTCGACAACTTTCCGTTCCGTGGTGCGCCTACTCGCCCATCTGCTTGAGCGCCGGTCCGATGTCGCGGCGGCGGATGACGAGGTTGCGGATCTCGGTCATGTCCTCCATGGCGAAGCGGACGCCCTCCCGGCCGAGGCCGCTGTCCTTGACCCCGCCGTAGGGCATCTTGTCGACCCGGTAGGAGGGCACGTCGTTGACGACGACGCCGCCCACCTCGAGCCGGTCCCACGCCTCCAGCGCCTTGAAGAGATCGCGGGTGAAGATGCCCGCCTGCAGGCCGTAGCGGCTGTCGTTCACTTCGGCGAGCGCGGCCTCGAAATCGGTGAAGGAGGAGAGGATGGCGACGGGGCCGAACGCCTCCTCCCGGTAGATTCGGGCGGAACGGTCCACATTTTCGAGCAGGGTGGCCTCCAGCATTGGACCCGTGCGCCCGCCGCCGCACAGGAGCGTCGCCCCGGCCGCCAGGGCTTCGGCGATCCACGTATCGAGCCGCGTCGCCTCGCCCTCGCTGATCATCGGGCCGATGAACGTCTCCCGGTCGTGCGGATTGCCGGCGACGAGGCCGCGCGCCCGCTCCACGAGACGGTCCCGGAGCGCTTCGTAGATGTCGGCGTGGGCGACGATGCGCTGGACGCCGATGCAGCTCTGGCCCGACTGGTAGAAGGCGCCGAAGACGATCCGCTCCACCGCATCGTCGAGATCGGCGTCGCGGTCCACGATCACCGCCGCGTTGCCGCCGAGCTCCAGCACCACCTTCTTCTTGCCCGCTTTGGCCTTCAGCGCCCAGCCGACCTCGGGCGAGCCGGTGAAGGAGAGGAGCTTCAGCCGCTCGTCGGTGGTGAAGAGGTCGGCGCCGTCGCGCGAGGCGGGCAGGACCGAGAAGGCGCCCTTCGGCAGGTTCGTCTCCGCCAGCACCTCGCCGATCAGGATCGTGCCGAGCGGCGTCAGGCTGGCCGGCTTGATGACGAATGGACAGCCCACGGCGAGCGCCGGCGCAATCTTGTGGGCGGCCAAGTTGAGGGGGAAGTTGAACGGAGCGATAAAGCTGCAGGGGCCGACCGGCACCCGCTTCCACATGCCCTGGTACCCGCGGGCGCGCGGGCTGATGTCGAGCGGCTGGACCTCGCCGGTGATCCGCACCGATTCCTCGGCGGCGATGCGGAAGGTGTCGATGAGGCGGCTGACCTCTCCTTCGGCGTCCTTGATCGGCTTCCCCGCCTCGACGCAGAGGGCAAAGGCGAGCTCCTCGGCCCGTTCGCGGAAACGATCGGCGCAGTGCTGGAGGACCGCCTGGCGTTCGTAGCTCGCCATCCGCGCGATCGGCTCGGCTGCATCGACGGCGGCGGCTATGGCGGCGTCGATCGTGGCGGGATCGGCCCGCGCGACGCGGAAGGCGACCTCCCCGGTATATTTGTCGGTAACGGCGAGGTCGGCATTGGGCTGCCGGGCCTCGTTGGCCAGATAGAGAGGATAGACGTCCTTCAGACGGGCCATGGTTCACGCTCCTCGAGGAGGGCGTTCGCTTAGGCCGCGGGCTTCCCGTTCGCCACCCTTGACGGCGCAGCGGCCTCTGGCGATGCTGGCGACGTGGGCAGAGGGGCAAGGTCGACGCGGTGGGGGCGCCGCATCGTCTCGGTCGTGGGAACGCGTCCGGAGGCTATCAAGATGGCGCCGGTCGTCCGCGCCATCGCCGACCGCCCGCACCTGCGCCAGGAGCTGCTTCTCACCGGCCAGCATGCGGGGCTCGCGCCGATGTTCGCGGGGGTCGGTCCCATCCATGTCGAAGAGCTGCCCTTCGATGGGCGGAGCAGGTCTCCGGCGCGGCTTCGCGAGGCGCTGCATGGCGCGATCTGGACGCACCTGAAGCCGGACCGGCCGGACCTGGTCCTCGTTCACGGCGACACCGCAAGCGCGATCGCGGGCGCCCTCGCGGCACGGGATTGCGCGGTTCCGGTGGGGCATGTGGAGGCGGGGCTGCGCTCATTCGACATTCGCCAGCCCTGGCCCGAGGAAGGCAATCGCATCGTCATCGATACCCTCTCGGAGCTGCTCTTCGCCCCCACGGAGGAAGCGGTCCGCAACCTCCGGGCCGAGTGGCGGGTCAAAGGGCACATCCACCTGACCGGGAACAGCGGCATCGATGCGCTGCTGCAGGCGCGGGAACGCATCCGCCGCGACGCCGAGATAAGCGACGGCGCGCGCAGAACGGTCCTCGTCACCTGCCACCGGAAGGAAAACCAGGGCGCGCCCGCGCGGAATGTCTGCGCGGCCCTGAGACGTCTTCCTGAGGAGCTGCCGATCGACATCGTGGTCGCGCTGCATACCAACCCGCAGGTCCGCCAGGCGATGGAGGAGCCGTTGCGCGGCGCGGCACACGTTCGCCTGCTCGAGCCGCTCGACTACCCGGATATGGTGGCGCTCATGGAGCGTTCGTGGCTAATCCTCACCGACAGCGGCGGTCTTCAGGAGGAAGGCCCGGCCTTGGGAAAACCGGTCTTCGTGCTCCGCAACACGACCGAACGGCCCGAGGGACTGGTGAGCGCAGCGGTGGAGCTGATCGGCACCGAGGAGGAAAGGATCGTCGCGGGAGTGAGGACGCTGTTCCACGATGCGGACAAATATGCCGTCATGTCCCGCCCCTGCCTCCCCTTCGGCGACGGGCGGGCGGCGCCTAGGATTGCGGCGGCGATCGATGACTGGTTCGACTCGCGGCGGCTTAGCCGCTGACCCGCTTCAGCCGATCGAGCAGGCGGCCACGGGCGGCGAGAATTTCGGCCTGGCGCCCGATCAGGACGTCGCGCTCGAGGAAGTGGCCGGTGATCCGCAGCCCCGCCTGGACGTCGGCCCAATCCGCCTCCCCGCCCTGGAGCAGGAAGGTAGGAAGAGGGAAGAGCCGGTCGCGATACTCCTCGGCGGCCTCGCGGCCGACGGCGCGGCCGCTCTTCGGGCTGACGTAGGCGAGGTTCTCGGTCGCCCCGGTGGCGGCGCAGGCGGCGAGGTCGAGGCCGAAGCCGAGCTCCGCCAGCAGGAGCAGCTCGTAGCGCACCAGCGACGGCGCCCAGCCGCGGGCGCTGGGGGCGGCCTCCAGCGCCGCGAGAACGCCGTCCAGAGCCGCGTAGAGGCGCGGATAGGGCTGGCCTTCAGGGAGCGCGGCGGCGGTGAGGGCGGTCGTCCACTCGATCGCTGCCGCGGCCAGCGGCTCGGAGAGCAACGCGCCGCGGCTGGCGGAGAGCTCGAGCGTCGCGTGGGCGACCTGGTCGTCGGTCCGCGCCCGGAACTCGGCCTCGACCAAATTGCCGGGGAGGAGCACCGGCCGCAGCCGTCGCGACTTGCCGCCACGCACATAGCCGGCCTGCAGCCCGTCGGCTGGGGTGAGCGCGCGCACGATCGCGCCATGCTCGCCGTGCGGCCGGACCGCGCAGATGATCGCCTTCGTCTCCAGCCGCATGGCGGCGGCAGACTATCAGCGGCGGATGCGGCGGGCGAGGCTCTCGAGTCCGGCGCCGTGGACGGCGCGCTTCGCCAGCGCGACGGCGGCGTCGAAGCCGTTGAGCGATGCCCCGACGAGGAGGTTCGCGAGGGTCGGCCGGAGCAGCAGCAGGTCTACGCATTCGACCTCTCCGGTCGAGAAGAGGCTCTTGTGCTGCCCCTCCCCTTCGGTGAAGTCGAACAGGGCGAACCGCCGTTCGGCGAACAGCTGCCGCATCGCCTCGTACTGAAGCACGGTGCCGGGGGAGAGCGGCGCGAATTCGGGATCGTAGCCGAGATAGGCGTAGATCAGGGTCCCGCCCTGGGCGGGGGCGTAGAGGTAGCTGACCGGCCGCCCCTCCACGAACAGTATCCAGCCGCGCATCGCGTCGCGCCGCGCAAGCTCGCGCATCTCCCCGACCGCCGCCTCGCTCGCGGGAAGGCCGGCGTCGAGCAGGCGCTCCTGATAACTGCGGGCTGAGACGGTGCGGGCATGAACGTGGAACGCTTCCACGTCCTCGGGTGAGCGGTAGCAGCGGACATCGAGGGTTCCGCCCGAGGCATCCGCCATCTTGCGCACCTTGCGCTTCAGCGTCGAACGGCTCTTCGAGGAGAAACCGGCCAGGTAGTCGTCGAACGTCCCTTCGAGCGACGCGTAGCAGCGGCGGTAGCGCTGCCGGGCGAACGGCCGCAGCCGCGGGTGCTGGCGGAGGAGCGGATCGAGCGCGGCGGCCGGCAGCGAGGTGACCAGATAACCGTCCCCCTCGGCCGGCGGAAGAACGGGGACGCCGCCGCCGAGCGCCTGCTCCAGCGTCAGGCCGACGCGCCGGAGACGGCGGCGCACCCGCCACAGCGTCCGCGCGCCGATCCGGTACGGAAGGGCGATGGCGCCCGTCACAGCGTACGCTCGTAGAGGGCGTTGGACCAGAGCTGCTCGGCGAGGCGCCGCGCCCGGCGCAGCCTGCGCGCCGGCAGCGGCCGCGCCGCCGTGTCCAGCGGCAGCTCGTCGAGGTCGGTGAAGTGGGCGGTCGGAAGCCGCTCGGCATGTGCGGCCAAGAAGCCGCACAATCGTTCGAACCGGCGGCGCAGGGTCCGATTCGGACGATTGCCGTCGCGAGTGGCGAGCTCGAAGCTGTGGCTGACGATCGTCACGATCGGATGGCCTTCCGCCTCCGCGTGAAGCAGCGCGCTCTCCAGCTCTTCCGACGAGACGGCGCAGAGCTGAAGGTGCCGATACCGTCCCGGCTCGTCCTCGATCTGCGTCACCGGTACCTCGACGATCCCGCCAAGCTCGACCGGTGCGATCTGCTCGGGAGGGAGGGGCAAGGCGCTGGGCCATGGGTGCTCGGTGCCGTTATGGCTGCTGTCGTAGCGCAGTCCCAGCGAGCGCAGGGCGGCGAGCGTCCGCAGGTCGGCGGCGTAGCTGCCGGAGCGGAATGCGATCGGCTCCGGCGCCCCCGCGTCGACGAGCAGCTGCCGCGCCGCCTCGACCAGCTCGCGCTGGGCCGAGAGGCTGAAACCGCTGAGCTCGAAGTCGCGGCCGTCGGCAAAGCCCTCCGCGACGCTCCGCCAGCACGGGTGGAGATGAAGCTGTACCTCCTGGTCCGCGGCGAGGATAGGCGCGACCATCCGCCGCACCGGCTCGAGACCGTAGAGCTCGCCAGGCATCGGATCGACGAAGAAGCAGGTCTTCAGCCCATGATCCCGAAGGCGATCGAGCTGCCACGGGACACCAAGGCCCGCCGGGTCGAACGACCGGGCGAGATTCTCCTCCCAGCCCGCGCCGCGCGCGTAATGGCGCCACAGGAGCTCGGTATCGACCGTCAGGAGGACGCGCGTGGCCATCCACCGCGGCTTAGCCGCTGGGATGAAAATAATCGTAAATCGACCGCGCCATTCCACGCGAGATGCCCGGGGCCTTTTCCAGATCCTCCAGCGCCGCGCCTTTGACCGCCCGCGCCGTGCCGAAGTGCATCAGGAGCGCCCGCTTGCGGCTGGGGCCGATGCCCGGCACCTCGTCCAGCGGGCTGGCTGCCATGCTCTTCGACCTCTTCTGCCGGTGCGCGCCGATGGCGAAGCGGTGCGCCTCGTCGCGCAGGCGCTGCAGGTAGAAGAGCACGGGCGAGTTGGGCGGCAGCTGGAAGTCCCTCCCCGTCGGCAAATGAAGCACCTCGCGCCCGGCATTGCGGTCCGGGCCTTTCGAGATCGCCACCACCGGAACGTCGTGGATGCCGGCGCATTCGAGCGTCTCCATCACCGCGCTCAACTGCCCCTTGCCGCCGTCGATCAGCAGCAGGTCCGGCCATTCGCCGCGGCTGCGGTCCGGATCCTCCTTCTCCAGCCGCGCGAACCGCCGCCCAAGCACCTCGCGCATCATCGCGAAATCGTCGCCGGGCCTGGTTTCCTCGCGTTTGATGTTGAACTTGCGGTAGCCGTTCTTGCGGAATCCCTCCGGCCCCGCGACGATCATTGCGCCGACCGCATTGGTCCCCATGACGTGGCTGTTGTCGTAGACCTCGATCCGCTCGGGTGGCTCGGGCAGCTCGAACAATTCGGTCAGCGCACGCATCGTCTTCGCCTGGGTGCTGGTCTCGGCGAGGTGGCGGTCGAGCTCCTCCTCGGCGTTCCGCGCGGCCTGCCGGATCATCTTCACCTGGTCGCCGCGCTTCGGCACCTTCAGCGTCACCTTGCGCTCCGAGCGCTCGGACAGCGCCTCGCCGACCAGCTCCGCCTCCGGCACCTCGCGGTCGAGCAGGACCAGCTTGGGCGGCGGCACCTCCTCGTAGAATTGCATCAGGAAGGCGCCGAGCACCTCCTCCTCCGGCACGTCGGCAGTGTGGGCCGGGAAGAAGCTCCTGTGGCCCCAATTGTTGCCGCCGCGGATGAAGAAGGCCTGGACGCAGATCGTGCCGCCCTTGCACGCCAGAGCGAAGATGTCGGCGTCGCCGAGGCCCTCCGCGGTGATGGTCTGGGTGCCCTGGATGAAGGTCAAAGCGCGCAGGCGGTCGCGGTAGACGGCGGCGAGCTCAAAATCCATCGCCTCCGCCGCCTCGCTCATCGCCGCGGCGAGCTTCTGCTGGACGCGCGTCGACTTGCCGCCGAGATAGTCCTTCGCGTCCTGCACGAGCTCGGCATAGGCCTCCTCGCCGATCCGCCCGACGCAGGGCGCCGAGCAGCGCCTGATCTGGAACAGCAGGCACGGTCGCCTGCGGGTGGCCATGAACGTGTCGGTGCAGCTCCTCAGCAGGAACAGCTTCTGCAGCGCGTTCAGCGTCCGAGTCACAGAGCCCGCGCTGGCGAAGGGGCCGTAATATTGCCCCTTGTGGCGCCGCGCGCCGCGATGCTTCCTGACCTGCGGGAAGGCGTGATCCTCGCGCAGCAGGATGAAGGGGAAGCTTTTGTCGTCGCGCAGCAGGACGTTGTACGGCGGCCGGTATCGCTTGATCAGCTGCGCCTCTAGCAGCAGCGCCTCGGCCTCGGTGTTGGTGGTGACGATCTGCATCGATCGGGTCTGGGCGACCATCCGCTGCAGCCGCTTCGACAGGCGCGCGACCTGGGTGTAGTTGGTCACCCGGTTCCTCAGCGCCCGCGCCTTCCCGACGTAGAGCACGTCGCCCTTGGCATCGAGCATCCGGTAGACGCCCGGCCGCACCGGCAGCGTCTTCACCACCTTCCGGATCGCCGCCACCCCCGCCTCCAGGTCCGGCTGGTCGGCCCCGCGCACCGTGTAGGCGGACTTCTCTTCGTTGAAGCGGTCGGTGGGCGGCGTCTCGGTCACGGGAGGGATTTAGGAGGCGCGGTGCCAATAGACCACAGCCGGACGCACTCGGATCGTCGGGAAGCTTCGAAGTCCCGTCCAAAGTTCCGCCGGGTCTGAGCCCCACGGGTCGAAGTCGCGGATCGGCACAAGCGCCGTGCCGGAGAGACTTCATCCCCTTCAGCCGGAGTGGCAGGGTGGGCCGGCGAACAGATCGCCGGCCTGACTCCCGTCGCTTTCATCTAGCCAGGCATATAGGCGCTGAAGTCGACGTTGGTGAGCGCCGTCCCCGCTGCAACCTGCGCGAACAGCATGGCGGCGCCGGCGCCGGAACCGTCCGCGTCGTAGAAGATCTTGCCGGTGGCGCTGTCGTAGAGGATCCTGTCGTCGGCATCGGCCGCCGCAGTGCCGTTCACGAACGCTCCCGCGGCGATCGTGCCGTCGCTTCCGATCCCGCTGAAGATCGTGCGGCTGAGCATGATGGTGTCGTCCGCGGCCGAGAAGGAGCCGATCGTGTCCACGTTGCCGGCCCCAAGCGCGGTGTCGAAATAGAAGCGGTCCGCCCCTGCCCCGCCGCTCAGGATGTCGTTACCGCCCTTCCCGTAGAGGGAGTCGGCACCGTCCTCGCCGCGCAGGACGTTCGCGGCGTCGTTCCCCGTCAGCTCGTTGGCAAGGCTGTTGCCGGTGGCATCGGTGACGCCGGCGCCGGTGAGGGTCAGCTTTTCAACATAGATCCCCGCGAGGCTGTAGCTGACGGCGCTCAGCACCCGGTCGGTTCCGCCTCCGCTCGCCTCGACCACCTTGTCTCCCGCATCGTCGACGACATAGGTGTCGTTGCCGCCGCCGCCGATCATCGTGTCGGCGCCGCCGCGCCCGTCGATCGTGTTCGCGCCGGCATTGCCCCTGATCACGTTCGCGAGGCTGTTGCCGCTCGCGTTGATCGCATTGTCACCGGTGAGGGTCAGGCTTTCGATGAACTCGCCGGCAAGATCGTAGCTGACGGAAGCGTAGACAGCGTCGATGCCCACCTCATTGCCTTCGCGCGCTTTGTCGCCCACGTTGTCGATGTAGTAGATGTCATCGCCCTTGCCGCCGTAGAGGGAATCGGCACCGGCGCCGCCGTCCAGGATGTCGTTGCCGCCGAGGCCTTTCAGCACATTCGCGGCGCCGTTCCCGGTGATCTTGTTGTCGAGTTCGTTGCCAGTGCCGTCGATCGCGTCGAAGCCTGTGAGGACGAGCGCCTCGAACCGCCGATGCTCCGGTGACCAGCCATCCGGCGTAAACGCAAAGGTCACGGAACTAACGACGGTATCGTAGCCGCCGCCGATCTCCTCCGTCAGGGAGTCCCCGGCGTTGTCGATATAATATGTGTCGTCGCCGCCGCCGCCGGTCATCCAGTCGGCGCCCTCGCGCCCGTCCAGAACGTTCGCGGCGTCGTTGCCGATCAGCTCGTTGCGAAGGCTATTCCCGGTGGCGTTGATCGCGGCCATGCCGGTCAGCGTGACGTTTTCGACATGGTTTCCAAGGAGGCTGTAGCTGATCGACGACTTTACGGTGTCGCCCCCTCCTTCGGCGTATTCGATTACGACATCGCCGACATTGTCGACGATATAGATGTCCTGGCCCCTGCCGCCCTTCATGGTGTCGGCGCCTAGGCCGCCATCGATCAGATTGTTGCTGTCATCCCCCTTGATCGTGTTATCGAGCTCGTTACCGGTTCCGAAGGCGTTCGCCATTCCAGTCAGCACCAGCACCTCGACGTTCGCCCCGAGAATGAAGTTCCCCGCCGAGTAGACGGTGTCGAAGCCGCCCGAGGCACTGCTCTCGATTACCGTCTCCTCCATGCCGAACACCTGATAGAGATCGTTGCCGTTTCCGCCGTACAGACGGTCGGCCCCGCCCATCCCGCGCAGGGTGTTATCCGCATCGTTGCCGAAGATCCGGTTGGCGAGGTAGTTTCCCTTTCCGACAGCGGTGGTGCCGAGGAGGGTAAGCTGCTCGACGTAGTAGGGCAGCTTGTATCCGGACACGGTCGTCCGGACCGCGTCGAAGCCTTCGTCGGCGGCTTCGGTGACCATGTCGTCCAGGGAATCGACATCGTACCGATCGTTGCCGATGCCGCCTACCATCGTGTCGGCGCCGGTGCCCCCGGAGATGAAGTCCGAACCCACTCCGCCGTAGATCGAATCGTCGCCATCGTCCCCGAAAAGAGCGTCGTCGCCATCGTCACCGTAGATGAGGTCCCCCGCTCCCCAACCATGGATCGTGTCGCCACCGCCGCCGCCGTGGATCGTGTCCGGATCGGGCGTGCCGTCAAGGGTGTTCGGGTCTTCGTCACCGTCGATCGTAGCCATGGTCTCTCCGATTCTCGTTCAAGCCGGCTGAATCTTCGATTTTTTTCGCACAGCGAGTGACAGGGAACAAGCCACCGACGCGGCGGCCCGGCGCCTGATTTCAGGCGGAACCAGCCTGAAAATGCGGATCTACAGGAGTCGAGAGCGCGAATGAGGCCACAGCGGAAACGCCGAGCGCATCGGTGTTAGACGATCAGGCGTCAGTGCGCCCTTCCCAGCCCCTCGATGGTGCGGTCGACCAGGCTCCGGTCCTTGTCGGCGTCCATCTTCTCGGCGATCAGGCGCGCGGCAGCGGCGGCCGCCGCGGCGGCGGCCTTGGCGCGGACCTCCTCGACGGCATGGCGCTCGGCGGCGCCGATCTTGTCCTCGGCCATGCGGGTGCGGCGCTCGACCAAGGCGGCGGCGTCGGTCTCGGCCTGGCGGACGATGCCCTCGGCTTCGGTACGGGCGCGCTCGATCATCGTCGCCGCCTCGGCATCGGCCTGGGCGGCCTTCGCCTCATATTCGCCCCTAAGGGCCTCTGCGTCGGCGCGCAGCTGCGCCGCCTCGTCGAGCTGGGCGCGGATGCCGGCGATCTTCTGGTCGAGCGCGGAGGCGATCAGCGCGGGGACGCGCTTCCAGAGCAGGATCGCGAACACCGCCACCATCGCGAGCGCGATCCATGCGGGCGCGTCGAGGCCGAGCGCCGTCGGCGTCGGCGCATGCTCCGGCGCCCCGGCATGGGCGTCGGTGGCGTGGGTCTCGGGGTGAGCAGCCTCGCCGGTCGGCGGGGGGGTCGCGACATTGTCAGCCATGGGCCATTTCCGCCTTCACGGCCGCGGCCGCTTCGTGGGAGCTGACGGTGATCCCCGCCAGCCGGGCAACGACGTCCTGCACCGCCTCGGCGGCGACGCCCTCGATGTCGGCCAAAGCCGCCTCGGTCGCCGCCCGGATGCGGGCCTCGGCAGCCTCGACCTTGGCCACGCTCTCCGCGGTGGCGGCACGGAGCCGCTCCTCGGTCGAGCGGGCGCTCGCCTGCTTCGCTTCGGCGGCGAGCTTCAGCGCCTCGGCGCGGCTCGCGTCGATGCGGGCGCGATAGGCGGCTTCCGTCTCGTCCGCCGCGGTCCGCGCCGCCTGCGCGGCGGCGAGATCGTCGGCGATGCGCCGGTCGCGGGCCTCGACCGTGCCCTGGATCTTCGGCAGCATCGCCTTGCCGATCCTGAAATAGATCAGGCCGAGGACGAGCAGCAGCCAAAAGAACTGCGAGTAGGCGACCTCGGCGAGCTGGTTGATCTGAGGCATGTCGGTCCCTTGGGTGGGAAAAGCCGCGAGCGGCCGTCCCCTGGTCGGCGTCAGACGGCGTAGAGGATGATCATCGCCACGGCGAAGGCGATCAGGCCGAGCAGCTCGGCGGCCGCGAAGCCGATGAACAGGCGGCCCTGCTGGCCGTCGGCGGCCGCCGGGTTGCGGATCGCGCTCTCGAGGAACGAACCGAAGACGTTGCCCACGCCGATCGCGGCGGCGCCCACGCCGATCGCCGCAAGCCCCGCGCCGATCACTTTTGCTGCTTCGAGGTCCATGACTAACTCCCTTGTGAAACCGTTGAAAAGACTAGTGAAGGTTGACCGCGTCATTGATGTAGAGCGAAGTCAACAACGCGAACACATAGGCCTGGATCGCGCAGACGAGCAGCTCGAGCGCCATCACGCCGACGATGAAGGCGAAGGACAGCAGGCTGATCGCCGGCCCCGCGACGCCGCCGGCGTTGATGCCCGAGACGACGAAGCTGCCGAACACTTCGACCAGGATGTGGCCCGCGATCATCGCGACGAACAGTCGAAGCGCGAGGCTGAAGGGCCGCACCATGAAGGAGAGCAGCTCGATCAGGAAGATGAGCGGCAACAGCACCTTGGGGGTGCCGTGCGGGATGAACAGCGAGAAGAAGTGGAAGCCGTGCTTCCAGAAGCCGACGACGAGCACGATCGAGAAGCTGATGATCGCCATCACGCCGGTGACGGTGAACTGGCTGGTGACGGTGAACGGATGCGCGCCGACGAGGGCGAAGGGCATCATCCCGAGCAGGTTCGCAAACAGGATGAACATGAAGATGGTGAACACCCAGGGGACGTACTTGCGCCCTTCGGGGCCGACGCTGGTGTCCAGCATCGAGGTGACGAAGCCGGTCACCCCCTCGACCGCGGCCTGCCAGCGGGTGGGGACGAGCTGGCGCTTCATGCCGCCGAGCATGAACAGCCAGATCAAAGCCATGACGATCAGCATCCACAAGGCGCTGTTCGTGAAGACGAAGGGGGTTCCGTCCAGATTGCCCGCGAGCGGGCTGATCTGGAACTGGTGCATCGGATCGATTCTGCTCTCGGCCGCCACTCGCTACGTCCCTTGAGCCCTCAGGACGGGCTCTGCTTAGAAACCTTCCAAACTTCCCACATGGCGAGGCCGAATCCGACGAACAGCATCGCCACCCAGATCCCGCGCGTCCCGGCGAAGCGATCGATCGCAAAGCCGACCAGCGCGCTCCCGAGGGGATAGCTGATCAGCACGGACAGGATGCGCATGCCCTGGGCCTGGCCCTTCTCCGGCTTGCGCCCCGTCCGGCCGGCCCGCGCCGCCTCGCCCGCCTGCGCCTGCCGGAGCCGCTCGTCGAGCGAGGCCAGCCGTACATCCTGGGGAGACTTCGGGTCCTGCCGGGGCTCGTCTTCCGCCATGCCTTTGTTCCATGTGCAGCCATGCTCAAAAGCGGGCTGCCGTGAGGGTGCGAGGACATGCCGGCGAACGGACCCGCCAAGGCGCCGCCCCTTTAGGAAGGGGGGGAGGTCAAGTCAACACGCTGCTGCAGTGCAAAAAAGGCTCCCCTCCCGCCACCGGGAGGAGGGCCTGGCGAAAACCCGCCGAAGGCTTAGCCGCAGTGGCTGGGGAGGGGCACCGCCTCGCCGCCGTTGCGCTGGCGCCAGACGCCATCGGTGAGGCGGTAATATTGGCCGGGGCCCACGCGGCTGCGGAACAGCTCGCAGGCGGTCGCCGCGGCGACCTCCTCGATCGTCTGGCCCTTCTGGGTGGCGAGGCGAGTATATTCCGCGCGGCGCTTGATGTTGATCGCGTCAACCTTGGCGCGCACGTCAGCGCCGCCGGAGCCGACCACGCCGAGATAGCCGCTCGCCTGCTCGCCGGCCGCGCCGCTGGCGCGAAGCTCGCCGGCCGCGTCCTGGAGCATGGCGTAAGCGACGCCGGTGCCGCCCACGGCCGCAAAGCCGATGGCGGCGGCGAGGAAGATCTTCATACGGCGGCTCATGGTCAAAACACTCCTGGATTCTGGTCGATCAGCTTACGCACGTCCTCACGCAGGCTCAGCACGACCTCCTGCCGGATATTGATGTTGAGGTTGATCTCGATCGGCTTTTCGGGCGGGCTCACCTGAACGCACCCAGCCGACAAGAGAAGAACCGGTGCGCCGAGAAAGGGTGTCGCCCGTCTCATCGCCCCCTGCGTCGCATCGCGGCGCAGTCTCGTCAATATCGTCGCCTTCATTGCACTTTCTCGCTTTCGTGGGGCTGAACGACCGTGTTGGACGGCCGCTTGAGGAGTTCCTTCTCGAGTATGTCCTGGATGAGCAGGCTGGGATCGTCGAACGAGCGCATCGTGCCGATCAGCGCGCGGAAGGGGCCGCGGACGTTGATGTTGAATTCGAGCGGGATCTTGGCGAGCTGGCCGAGCGCGCGGCGCGCGACCATGCCCTGGATGCCGCTGCCCGGCAGCGCCGTCATGGTCGGATTGCGGGCGATCCCGTCGAGCTCGATGGCGGCGACGAACTCGCCCGCGAGCGAGCCGTCGAGGTTTATCGCCAGCTTGCTGTAACGCAGCGACTTCAGCGCATCGAAGGCGAGCTTGCCGTAGGCGCCGAGATTCTCCTCGGTCACCGCCCCGACGTAGGAGAGGGTGCCGCCCTGCTGCCGCGCGATCAGGCGGCCGCCCTCGATCCGCCCGCCGGCTTCGTCGAACACCATCGGGATGACGCCGTCGAACGTGCCGGTGGCGGCGATGTTCGAGAATTTCATCTGCTCGATGAAGATCGCGGCGTCGAGGCCGACGACCCGGAAGGTTAGGCGCTTGGCAGTGGGCTTGGCGAAATCGAGGACGGTCTCGTCGAGGATCAGCTCGCCGCCCGCGAACGGCCAGCGCCCGCCCTCGACGCGGACGTTGAGGTTGGGGAGCAGCTGGTAGCGGATGTGGCCGTCGAAGACGTCGATGCCGGTGCGAACGACGCCGACCTGTGCGACCTGGCCCGGTGCGGTGACGAGGCCGAGGAGGTCGGTGAAGTGGGCGGTGGTGCTGACGCCCTCCACGGGGCCGAAGGCGGCGGCGAAGTCCATATTCTCCGTGCCGAAGCTGCCGCTGCTTCGGGCACCCTCGGGCCCCCAGGCGATCTCGCCCCGCCCCTTCACCACGCCCTTGACCAGAGCGACGATGCCGGTGGTGAGGCGGGTGAGCTGCTCGGGCTGGTAATTGTCGTCGAAGCGGATGCCGGGCACGTCGAGCACCGCGCCGCCCGCGCCGGTGCGCAAGGCATGGCGGATGGTCGCCTCGAGCACCCGCGTCCCCGTTTCCGGATCGTCGAGATGTCCGCCGGCGCGGATTTGGTTGTCGGCGAGGGTGAGGCGGAAGTCGCGACTGACCAGGGGGTAGAAGCGCGGCGGATCGGCCTCATCGGCGACCCGCAGGCCGCCGGTCATGAGGAGGTCGCCGCGCCGCACCTGCCACTCGCCCGCGCCCTCGCTGAGGAGCAGCGGCACGTTGGCGAGCTTCCCCGCCAGCCCCGCATAGCGGCCGCGCACGCCCGGGCCGTCGAAACGTCCGGTCAGCGTCGCCATCCTGATCCGGCTCGCCGCATCGCCGCGCCCGAGCTGCACCGCGACGTCCGAGCCGGTGAAGTCCGGCCCCTGCAGCGAAAAGGCGATGCGGCTCGCGGCGAGCGCGAGCGGGGACTGGCCGAGCGTGCCGGCGAAGCGGGGGGCGCGGAGCTCGGCCCCACCGGTCACCCTCCCCCCCGGCGCCTTCCAGACCAGCGCACGCCCAGTGGGACACAGGGGCAGGCGGGTGCGGCCGAGCCGGAGGCTGCCGAAGCGCAGCATGTCGAACCGCGCCGCGACGCAGCCGTCGCCGAACGCGAAGCCCCCGCGGTCGTCGAGGCGGCCGCTGATCGGTACGAACAGCCCCTCGACGCGTCCGTCGCCGAGCGGGCCGTCGAGGAGCGCGGCGGTGTCGATGCGGGTCGCGCCGCCGCCGCCCGCGGTGAAGCGGATCGCGGACAGCTGCAGGCGCGCGCCACCGGCCGCCATCGCCGCCACCCGCGCGACGCCGCTGACCGGCTTGCCCACGCCTGGCTGATCGAGGCTGAGCGCGATACGCGGAAAGCCGTCGCCCTCAACCAGCACGTCGCCGCCGAGGCGGGTGCGGCCCCCGCTCCAGTAATAGGTCAGGCCCTGGCCGCCGCCGAGGGCGAGCCGGGCGCCGCTGCGGCTGGCGAGGCGGAGCCGGTCGAAACGAACGCCGCCGAAGCCGCGGCCGTTCACCAGCCGAAAGCTGCCGAGCGCGTCGAAAGCCCCCGCAGCCCGCCTCAAGGAGGCGGCGAGCGAATCGCCGATCGGCTCGATCGGAGTCCCTCCCGCCGAGGCGAGGGCGGCGGCGAGCGGCCGCACCGTGCCTCCGGCCGAGATTCCGGAGGCGCTGCCGTCGCCCTGCAGCGCCAGCGCCCCCGTCTTCAGCGATATCGCGTAGCGCCCCTCGACCGCGGTGCGCGCCGCGGCGATCGATCCGAGACGTGCGGCTGCGGCGGCGAGAAGAAGGCTGCCCCAGGTGCGATCCGCGTTGCCGTCGAAGGAGAAGCGCCCGCTCATCCCGCCGAGAGAATTGCCTGAAACCCGCGCCGCCGCCGCGCGAATGTCGGCCGCGCCGCGCCATCCATCGAGCGCCTGCGCCAGCGTCGCCTGCACCCTGAGGTTCGGCGCGGTCACGAGCAGGTCCCGCCCGCAGGCCAGCGACCCGGCGCTGACCGGCCCGGAAAGGCTTGGGCGCAAGGCGTCGATGGCCACGCGCCAGCGGGCGCGGGGCCGGGCGATCCGGCAGTCGCCGAGCGCCAGGCCGGCAGACATCGCCGCCACCTCGCCGCGGAAGCCGTTGGCGAGATTGCCCTTGCCTTCGACCGCGAGGCCGATCCGTCCGGCAGGCGTGTCGAGCCGGATCGCCGCATCAGCGAGGTCGACGGCTTGGTCGGGGAAGCGGAACGGCAGGCCAGTGGGAGGCGGCAGCAGCCGGTCGATCTGGCCAAGCTTCACCTTGCCCCCGACCACACGGCCGTAGAGCCGGACGCCGCGGGCCGTGATCAGCGTGACGGTCGGCCGGCGCAGGCCCCAGCTCAGCCGCACTTCGACCGAGCGCGCGGTGAGGTCCGGCGCGCGCGGATCGCCGATGACGAGATTCTCGAGCCTCTCGGTGCGAAAGCCTATCTTCTTTACGTCGTACCGCGCCTGCACGCCCCGCCGCGCCAGCTCGCGGTCGATAAAGTCGGCGGCGATCGGGCGGCGCTCGACCCAGAGGATGAGGAGGCCGATGAGGAGAAGGATGAGCAGCGCCAGCGCGACCCGCCGCTTGACGTGCCGCCGGCGCACCACCTCTCCCGTCGGTTCCTCCACTCTACGCACCTCCCTCGGGCGGGCTCCGTTCCGCCTCCGTCACCTTCGCCCTAGCAGCCGAATTGCGTAAGGCCACCGTGAAGCTTAATCCCAGCTTATGGCGGACCAATATCCCGACGCCAGCGGTCATCGCGCGCGGCTGCGGAAACGGCTGTTCGAAGGCGGGCCGGACGCCCTGCTCGACCACGAGCTGGTCGAGTATCTCCTCGCCCTCGCCATCCCGCGCCGCGACACCAAGCCGCTCGCCAGGAAGCTGATCGAGGATTTCGGCGGGTTCGGCCCCCTCCTCTGCGCCGATGCCGAAGCGATCGCCCGGGTCGGCGACGTCAGCGAAGGCGCTGCGGCGGCGATCAAGATCGCGCAGGCGGCGGCGCTGCGCCTCCTCGAATCGCGCTTCAAGGACCAGCCGGTGCTCGGCAGCTGGCAGGCCCTGCTCGACTATCTGCGCGCCGACATGGCCTTCAACCCCCTCGAGCGGGTCCGCGTCCTCTACCTCAACGCCAAGAACATGCTGATCCGCAACGAGCCGGTTTCCGAAGGCTCGGTCGACGAGGCGGCGGTCTACGTGCGCGAGGTAATCCGCCGCGCGCTCGAATATCACGCCACCGCGATCATCCTCGTCCACAACCACCCGAGCGGCGACCCGCAGCCGAGCAGCCAGGACATCAAGCTCACCCGCGAGATTGTCGAGGCGGGGCGGCCGCTGCGAATCTCTGTCCACGACCACGTCATCATCGGCGCGCGCGGCCACAGCAGCATGCGGGCGATGGGTCTGATCTAGCTGGCCAACAAAAAGGGCGGCCGGAGCCGCCCTTTCGATCCGCAAATGTCGGACGGCGCCTACATTCCGGCAAATGCCCTCAGCTCGTCGCGCGACACGCGCATGTCGTTGTTGAGGTCGGCCTGGGCGAAGGCGCCTGCGGTGAGGTTCAGCACCTGGATCGCCGGCAGGTTCGACGCGCGGCTGCGCAGCGTCGATCCGACCTGCCGCTCGACATCCTGCCCGTTCTGCTGGAGCAGCCAGGTACCGAAGTCGAGCGGGGTCAGATCGCCGCCACTGGCGCTGATCGACGACCATTGATTGTCGATGTCGAGCGGACCGCCCATGCCGGTATAGCCGGTGCCGGTCTGCCCCTGCATGCCCGAAGCACCGATGCCGGCCGAGCCCTGCCCGCCCATGCCCGTCGCGGCGGCGAGACCGTAATCGGCCGTGCCGATGCGGCCGGGATCGCTGCCGAACCTCCACGAAGCGAGGCCGGTGCCGTTGTTGACGCCGGACGCGCTCATCGCCGTGTTGCTTCCGGCGACCCCGACCGAGCCGGTCACGCCCGTAGTGGCCGCCTGGGCCGCGGTGGTGGTCGAGGCGTCGGCGCTGGCCCCGCCGGTCGTGCTCTGGCCGCTGCCCATGGAGGCATGGTCCATGCCGCTGTGGGCGGACATGTCGTCCTGCGCCGTCATGGCGGCATCGCTCGTCCCGGCGGAGGTACCGGTCGAAGCCGTGTTGACGCCGCCGTCTACCTGGGTCGAGACGCTGGTCGTTCCTTCCGCGGCCATCGCATCGTCCATCGTCGGATCGTGGTCGTTGGTGGCGGTCGCGGTCGCCTCGCCGCCGGTGCTGCCGCTTGTGGCGGTCTGGGCGAAAGCAGGGATCGCGATCAGCATCGCGCTGCCGAGCAGGATCGGTTTCAGCATCTTACCTTCTCCTCTGGTCTCTTTCGAACCGTGGCCTCGGCCGCTTTGCGAAGCGGGGGAGGCTCGCGCGAGAAGAACGAACCGGCGGAAAGGCGCGTTCCTGCCTCTCGTCCGATTGATGGCTCGAAAGGGCCTTGCTAAGGGCGCCGCTCCCATTTTCCGCTTAGGAACGACCATGATCCCCCGCTATTCGCGGCCGCAGATGGCCAGCATCTGGGCGCCGGAGGCCCGCTTCCGCATCTGGTTCGAGATCGAGGCGCATGCGCTCGACGCAATGGCGGAGCTCGGCATCGTTCCGAAGGAAGCCGCGCAGGCGGTGTGGGAGCGCGGCGCCTTCGAGGTGGAGCGGATCGACGCCATCGAGGCGGAGGTGAAGCACGACGTCATCGCCTTCCTCACCAACGTCGCCGAGCATGTCGGGCCGGAAGCGCGCTTCCTTCATCAGGGCATGACGAGCTCGGACGTGCTCGACACCTGCCTCGCGGTACAACTGAAGCTGGCCGCCGACCTGCTGATCGAGGATCTGGACGGGCTGCTCGCGGTGCTGGAGCGGCGGGCGCAGGAGCATAAGCTCACCCCGACGATCGGCCGCAGCCACGGCATCCATGCCGAGCCGGTCACCTTTGGGCTGAAGCTAGCCTTCGCCTATGCCGAGTTCGCGCGGTGCCGGACGCGGCTGGTGGCGGCGCGGGACGAAATCGCCACCTGCGCCATCTCGGGCGCGGTCGGCACCTTCGCCAACGTGGATCCGCGGGTGGAAGCGCACGTCGCGGAGAAGATGGGTCTCGCCGTCGAGCCGATCTCGACCCAGGTGATCCCGCGCGACCGCCACGCGATGTTCTTCGCCACGCTGGGCGTGATCTCCTCCTCCGTCGAGCGGCTGGCGACCGAGATCCGCCACCTCCAACGCACCGAGGTGCTCGAGGCGGAGGAATATTTCTCGCCGGGGCAGAAAGGCAGCTCGGCCATGCCGCACAAGCGCAACCCGGTGCTGACCGAAAATCTGACCGGTCTCGCCCGGATGGTGCGCGCATCCGTGACCCCGGCGCTGGAGAATGTGGCGCTGTGGCACGAGCGCGACATCAGCCACTCGTCGGTCGAGCGCTATATCGGCCCCGACGCGACGGTGACGCTCGATTTCGCCCTGGCGAGGCTCACCGGCGTCATGGACAAGCTCGTCGTCTATCCCGAGCGGATGCAGAAGAACCTCGACCGCATGGGCGGCCTCGTGCACTCCCAGCGCGTCCTGCTCGCGCTGACCCAGGCCGGCGCCAGCCGCGAGGACGCCTACCGGCTGGTCCAGCGCAACGCGATGCAGGTGTGGGAGAGCGACGGCGCACTGTCGCTCCTCGAGCTGCTGAAGAACGATCCTGACGTCACCGCTTATCTCTCCGCGGAACGGATCGAGGAACGCTTCGACCTCGGCTATCACTTCAAGCACGTCGACACGATCTTCGCGCGGGTCTTCGGCAGCGCCTGAAAAATAGAAGCTTGTCCGCAGCCACCCAATTCTGCACCTTGGTGCGGGGAATGGGGGGACAGCGATGATTCGGCGTGGTTTTCTTGGGCTGGCGGCGTCTGCTGCCGTCCTTCCGAAGGTCGCCTTCGCGGCCGAAGCGGCCAGCAGGGCGACGCGGCCGATTGAGGATTTCGCCGCTCTCCCGTTCATCGCGGGGCCTGAGGTCTCGCCGGACGGGACGCAGATCGCCTGCAAGATCGCGGCGAACGGCCAACAATATTTCGCCATCGTGCCGCTGGGGGAAGGCCGGCCGAAGCTCGTGATGTCGGGCGAGCAGGACATCAACTGGTGGAGCTGGGTGAATAACGAGTGGCTCGTCGTCGGCATCGGCGCGATGGACAAACTTTACGGCGAGGAATTCTACGTCAGCCGCGTCGTCGGAGTCCGCGCCGACGCGCAGAAGATGGTCCCGCTCGCCTTCCGTGATGCCGCCCAGTCGGCCGGAAACGTCATCTGGATCGCGAGTGACGGCACCCCGCGGGTGAGGCTGACCGTACAGAAGTCGATGTTCGCCGATGAAGAGGGCTTCTGGCCGGAAGTGCTCGAGGTGGACGTCTCCACCGGCAAGACGAAGCATGTCGTCGGCCCGCAGCGGGACGTCATGCACTGGTATGCCGATGCAGCCGGCAACGTCCGCATCGGCATCGGCCACACCAACGAGGGCCGATCCGCGCGCCTGATGTACAGGGATACCGACGGCGGCACCTTCAAGATCGTCGATCGCGCGAACTCGCGGAAGGGCCAGTCGCTGCTCGTTCCGAGCGTGTTTCTGCCGGAGCCCGGCCAGGCGCTCGCCGTCGATTCGAAGGAGGGGTTCGACGCCGTCTACAAGCTCGACCTGAAGACGATGGCGCTCGGCGAGAAGGTGTTCGGCGCCACCGGCTACGACATCGACGGCATGGTCCTCGACCCGAAGGACAAGCGCCTCGTCGGCACCATCGTGACGGAGAATCACAGCCGCGTGCGCTGGCTCGATCCCGATCTCGCCGCGGTTCAGGCGGAGCTTGACAGGGCAGTCGGCGAGCGCCGCGCCACCATCGCGTCCTACAATCCCGACCGGAGCGTCTTCATCGTCCATGTCGGGGGCGCCGATCGTCCGGGCACCTATTACCTGATGACCTCCGCCGGCGGCGCGCTCCAGAAGATCGCGTACGTCAACCCGCGGATCGGCGCGGGCAAGCTCCATCCGGTGAAGACCGTCCGCTACAAGGCTCGGGACGGGCTTGAGATGACGGGAGTCCTCACCCTCCCCTCCGGCCGGCCGGCAAAGGACCTGCCGGTGGTGGTGATGCCGCACGGCGGTCCCTTCGCCCGCGACGCGGAGGAGTGGGACTGGTGGTCCGAATTCCTCGCGGAGCGTGGCTATGCGGTGATCAAGCCGAACTATCGCGGCTCCTCCGGTTTCGGCACGGCATTCGCGGAAAAAGGCGAAGGCCAGTGGGGCCTCGCCATGCAGGACGATCTCAACGACGCCCTCGCCTTCCTGGCCAAGGAGGGTATTGCCGATCCGAAGCGCGCCTGCATGGTCGGCGCCTCCTACGGCGGCTACGCGGCGATGCGGGCGGCGCAGCGCGACGGCAGCCTCTATCGCTGCGCCGTTTCCTTCGCCGGCGTGTCCGACCTGCCGGCGCTCAAGCGCTACGACAGCGGCTTCCTCAACAGCGGGCGCAGCAACGACTGGCTGGAGGAGCAGGCGCCGAACCTGAAGGCCGTGTCGCCGATCAACTTCCCGCAGCAATTCTCGATTCCGATCCTCCTCGTTCACGGCAAGGCCGACCTGCGCGTGCCGGTGAAGCAGTCGCGCGAGATGGCGGAGAAGCTCAAGAAGGCGGGCAAGACCGTTCGCTACGTCGAGCAGCCGGCGGGCGACCACCATTTCTCCCGCGAAGAGGATCGCGTCAGCTTCCTCAAGGAGCTGGAGCTGTTCCTGAAGCAGCACAACCCCGCCTGAGGCGGGGCGCCCCCCCCCCCGAGCTTAGTGCCGGTGCCGCTTGGTGCGTGTCGGGCCCTTCGCCGGTGCCGCGCGCAGGCTGTTGTAGACGAACTCGACGAACCGGTCGGGCTTGATGAAGCCGTCGGGCATCCCGTAGCGCGCCGCTGGCTTCGACGCCTGGATCTGCGCCAGCGTCCGCTTGGCCGCAATACCGGCGGCGACCTTCCCGCGAATGTCGACCAGCATCGCGCGATAGGCCGCGAGCTCCGCCCTGGTCGCCACCGGACCGTGGCCGGGGATGATGCGGGTCTGCTCGTTAGAGGCCTGCAGCCCCTTCTCCGCCGCAG
The DNA here is from genome assembly GCA_036386335.1 of Allosphingosinicella sp. Lineage (GTDB taxonomy): Bacteria > Pseudomonadota > Alphaproteobacteria > Sphingomonadales > Sphingomonadaceae > Allosphingosinicella. The sequence continues at coordinate 23,144 of DASVVY010000032.1, forward strand.
CGATGACGCCGTCGATCGAACCGCCCGAATCGAGATCGATGAACGGGAAGCTCTCGCGGTGGAAGAAGGTGTCGCCCATGTGGAGGACATTGGCGTTCTGCCAGTGGACGATCGAATCCCCGTCGGTGTGGGCGTTGGCGACGTGGACGACGTGGAGCGTGTCGCCGTTGAGGTGGAGGGTGACGCCGTCGCCGAACGTCACGACCGGAAGCGCCACCCCCGGCGAGGCGGAAACCTTCTCGTTGATCGCAGCCATGACCTGGTCGGTCGACATGCGCTGGCGGACATTGTCGTGGGCGATGATGACGGCGCCCGCCCTGCCGAAATTCTCGTTCCCGCCGGTATGGTCGAAATGCCAGTGGGTGTTGATCACGAAGCGCACCGGGTCGGGATCGATGGTCCGGATCGCTGCATTGATCCGCTCGGTCAGCGGCGCGAACTGATCGTCGATGATGACGTTGCCGTCCTGGCCGTAGGAAAGGCCGATATTCCCGCCCGCCCCGAACAACACCGCGACTCCGGGCGCGAGCTTCTCGACCCGAACTTCGACCTTGGAGAAGTCCTGCTGCGCGCCGACGGGCGCGGCGGCAAGAGCGAGTGCGAGTGCGATAAAGCTGCGGCGCATGGAGGTCCCCCGTTCGTTTCGGCCGCTCTACGTCATTCCGGGGAAAGCTGAAACGGTCTAGCCTTCGAAAATCCCCTTGAGCTTCTGGAAGAAGCTGGAGCTGGCCGGGCATTCCTCCCCGGTCTCCGTTTTGCGGAATTCCTCGAGGATCTCCTTCTGCCGGCTGGTCAGCCTGGTGGGCGTCTCGACCTCGACCTGGATGACCATGTCGCCGTGGCCGCGGCCGTTGAGGATCGGCATGCCGGCCCCGCGGATCCTGAGCTGCTTGCCGGACTGGATGCCGGCCGGGATCTTCACCTCGTGCTTGGCGCGATCGAGTCCGGGGACGTCGATCTCGCCGCCCAGCGCAGCGGTGGTGAAGCTCACCGGGCAGCGGGCGAAGAGGGTCGTGCCGTCGCGCTGGAAGATCGAGTGCCGGGCGAGGTGGACGAAGATGTAGAGGTCGCCGTTCGGCCCGCCGCGCACCCCCGCCTCGCCTTCGCCGGCAAGGCGGATGCGGGTGCCTTCGTCGACTCCCGCGGGAATGCGGACCTCAAGGCTCCGCTGCTTCTCCACCCGGCCTTCGCCGCGGCAGCGCTCGCAGGGATCGGCGATCACCTCGCCGACGCCGCGGCAGGTCGGACAGGTGCGCTCGATGACGAAGAAGCCCTGCTGGGCGCGGACCTGGCCGCGGCCGTGGCACATCGTGCAGGTGCGCGCCGAGGTGCCGGATTTGGCGCCGGCCCCGGCGCACGGCTCGCACTTCGCCGCGGTGTCGATGCGGAGCTCGACCTGTTTGCCGTTATAGGCATCCTCGAGCGTCACCTCGAGGTCGTAGCGCAGGTCCGACCCGCGCAGCGCGTTCGACCGGCGGTCGCCCTGCTGGCCGTGCATGAATTCGCCGAAGATATTTTCGAAGATGTCGCTGAACGAGCCGAAATCCTGCGCCCCGCCATTGGCCCCGAAGCCGCCGTTGCGGAAGGCGGCGTGGCCGAAGCGGTCGTAGGCGGCCCGCTTCTGCGGGTCCTTCAGGCAGTCATAGGCCTCGCTGATCGCCTTGAACCGCGCTTCGGCGTCCGGACAGCCGCCGTTGCGGTCCGGATGGCATTCCATGGCGAGGCGGCGGTAGGCGGACTTGATCGCCTTGTCATCGGCGCCGCGCTCCACCTGCAGCAGCTCGTAATAATCGGTTTCAACCATGATCGTCCCGACGCACCACGTGCGAAGGCCCCCGCCCTCCCTCAGACCCTGCAGGAGAGGACGGGGGCCACCGCATCGGGCTTAGCCCCTGTTTTCGTCGTCGACCTCGGAGAATTCGGCGTCGACCACTTCCTCGCCGCCGCCGGCCTCCGCCCCCTGGGCCGCGCCGGCATCGTCGGCGGGACCGGCCGCCGAAGACTGGTCCTTCTCGTAAATGGCTTGGCCGAGCTTCATCGCGACCTGGGCCAGAGCGGACGCCTTGGACTTGATCGTCTCGACGTCGCCGCCCTCGACCGCCTGCTTCGCCTCATCGATCGCGGCCTGGATCTCGCCCTTCAGCGAGGCCTCGACCTTGTCGCCATGCTCGGCGAGCTGACGCTCGGTCGAATGGATCAGGCCGTCGGCGTTGTTGCGGGCTTCCGCGGACTCGCGGCGCTTCTTGTCCTCCTCGGCGAACTGCTCGGCCTCCCGCACCATCTTCTCGATGTCCGCGTCGGCGAGGCCGCCGGACGCCTGGATGCGGATCTGCTGCTCCTTGCCGGTGCCCTTGTCCTTGGCCGAGACGTGGACGATGCCGTTGGCGTCGATGTCGAACGTGACTTCGATCTGCGGCACGCCGCGCGGCGCCGGCGGGATTCCGACCAGGTCGAACTGGCCGAGCACCTTGTTGTCCGCGGCCATCTCGCGCTCGCCTTGGAAGACGCGGATGGTGACCGCGTTCTGGTTGTCCTCGGCGGTGGAGAAGGTCTGCGACTTCTTGGTGGGGATGGTCGTGTTGCGGTCGATCATCCGGGTGAAGACGCCGCCAAGCGTCTCGATGCCGAGCGACAGGGGAGTCACGTCGAGCAGCAGCACGTCCTTGACGTCGCCCTGCAGCACCCCCGCTTGGATGGCGGCGCCCATGGCGACGACCTCGTCCGGGTTGACGCCGGTGTGCGGCTCCTTGCCGAAGAATTCCTGCACGACCTGGCGGACGCGCGGCATACGGGTCATGCCGCCGACGAGCACGACCTCGTCAATCTCACCCGCGTTAATTCCCGCGTCCTGGAGCGCCTTCTTGCACGGCTCGAGGGTGCGCTGGATGAGGTCGCCCACCAGCCGCTCCAGATCGGCGCGGCTGATCGACTTGACCAGGTGCTTCGGGCCATTCTGGTCGGCGGTGATGAAGGGAAGGTTGACCTCGGTCGTCTGCGCCGACGACAATTCGATCTTCGCCCGCTCCGCCGATTCCTTGAGGCGCTGCAGCGCGAGCCGGTCGCTGCGCAGGTCTATCCCCTCCTGCTTCTTGAACTCGTCCGCCAGCCAGTCGACGATCTTGGCGTCGAAATCCTCGCCGCCGAGGAAGGTGTCGCCGTTGGTGGACTTCACCTCGAAAACGCCGTCGCCGATCTCAAGGACGGAGATGTCGAACGTGCCGCCGCCCAGATCGTAGACGGCGATCGTCTTGCCGTCCTGCTTCTCGAGCCCGTAGGCGAGCGCGGCGGCGGTCGGCTCGTTGATGATGCGGAGCACTTCGAGGCCGGCGATCTGACCGGCGTCCTTGGTCGCCTGGCGCTGGGCATCGTTGAAGTAAGCGGGAACGGTGATCACCGCCTGGGTGACGGTCTCGCCGAGATAGCCTTCCGCCGTTTCCTTCATCTTCTGAAGGATGAAGGCTGAAATCTGCGACGGGCTGTAATCCTTGCTGCCGGCATTGACCCACGCGTCGCCGTTCGGGCCGCGCGAGATCTTGTACGGGACCAGCTCTGTGTCCTTCTTGGTAACGGGATCGTCGAACCGGCGGCCGATCAGGCGCTTTACCGCGAAGACCGTATTGTCGGGATTGGTGACCGCCTGGCGCTTGGCCGGCTGCCCCACGAGCCGCTCGCCGTCCTTGGTGAAAGCGACGATCGAGGGGGTGGTGCGGGCGCCTTCCGCATTCTCGACGACCTTCGGCTTGCCGCCTTCCATCACGGCAACGCAGCTGTTGGTGGTGCCGAGGTCGATACCGATGACTCTAGCCATGTTAATCCTCTTGTGCCCCGAAAAAACCTCTATCTCTCCGCGCCCTGTCGAACGAGGCACGCGGAGTGTTTCGGGAGCGATATAGGGGTGGATTCCGAGGCGACAAGAAGTCGGGCCGCAGCTAGAGCGCCGCCGATGAAGAAGATGCTGAAGCTGGGCGGAGCCGCGGCGGCCAGCGCCGCCGTCCTCTTTGCCCTGCCCGGATGCCGGCGCGAGCAGCGGGACGGACGCATCCGCGTCGAGCAGCCCTGGGTCCGGCTGCCGGCGTCGAAGAGCCTGCCCGGCGCGGCTTACTTCCGCCTGGAGGGCGCCGAGGAGGGGACCCGGCTGGTCGGCCTGACCAGCCCGCTGGTGCGCTGGGTTGAGATGCACGAAAGCAGCACGAAAGGCGGCATGACCGGAATGAAGCAGCACAAGGAGATGGAATTCTCCAGCCGCGGCGAGCTCGTCTTCGAACCGGGCGGCAACCATGCCATGCTTTACGGCATCGACCCGCAGGTGAAGCCGGGCGGGCGCATCGCCTTCACCTTCTCGTTCAACGTCGCCCCGCCCCTCACCATCGAGGCCGAGGTACGGGCCGCCGGGGACCCGGCCCCGGCCGAACGCTGACCGGCCGGCCGCGGTGCCTGGCGCCACCCGCCGCTGTCTGACCGCGGGAGAGATCGCCCTCGCCCGCTCAGTCTTCGGCGACGCCATCGACTACGCGCCGGTGCGGCTGGTCCGGCGGCGCTGGTTCCCGTTCCAGCCGAAGGATGTGGTGATGGCGCCGATGGGCCACATCCACTTCCACCCGCAGGGCCCGCACTGGACCGAGGACTTCGCCGCCGCGCCCGTCCGGCGCCAGGGGCTCCTCATCCACGAGCTCACCCATGTCTGGCAGAGCCAGACCCGCGGCCGCTGGTACCTGGTGCTGATGCGGCACCCCTTCTGCCGCTACAAATACGGGTTCGAGCCCGGCCGCCGGTTCGAGGGTTACGGGCTCGAACAGCAGGCCGAAATCGTCCGCCACGTCTTCCTGCTCCGCCGCAGCGAATATGTCGAAGCGGCCCCGCCCCTGCCGGCGTTGGAGGCCATCCTCCCCTTCCACCCAGCCTAGCTCAGCAGTCGGCGCTCTTGTAGCCGATCGGCACGTTGAGGCGCGCCGGGTGGTTGTAGAAGGCGTCGGCGAGGAGCCGGTGGCGCGGCCCAAAGGCTCGTTCGAGAACGGCGGCGAGCGCCGGGTCGTAGCGCTGGAGGTCCTGCGCCGACAGCAGCTGCGCGTCGTCGAGCCGCGCGAGCATGTTGGTGTTGAACCAGAATTGCGTCCCCTCCGCCCAATATTCCTGCGCGCTGACGGAGGCGTAATCCCCCGTCCACTTGCCCGCCGCGCGCGCGGCCTCGTAGGCGCGGATAAGCGCCGCGAACAGCGCCGGGTCGGCCCGCTCGATGGCGCCGAGGATCGCGTGGGAGAATTCGTGGACGAGGATATTCTCCCCGAAATAGCGCCCGCTGGGGCTCGCCAGCAGGTTCTCCGCCCCGACGGTCGTGAAGGTGCCGCCCGTGCCCCGCGCCCGCGCGTTCCAATAGTCTCGGTCGCTCATCGCGTCGATCCTGTCAAAGTGCTTGAGCTCGCAGGCGGTGAGGCGCGGGTCGTCCTTCGTGGGCTTCTTCCAGTGCCGTTGCTCGGGGAGGTCGGTGGTCGCCTCGTCGGGCGCCATTACGGCGACCCGTACCCCCTGCCGCACCAGCTCCGCCCGCACGTCCGCCCGCCGCGCGAGCATATCGAGGACGATCCGCTGCGCCTTGCGCAGCGCCTCGTCGGGCGCGCGCCGGGAGCCGATCACCGGGATGCCGCCGGCGTCCAGATACTTGGCGTAGAAAGGGTCCAGCCGGAGCGCAGCCGGCGGCGGCGGGACCGTGCCGGATCCGCCCGCGCACGCCGATAGCCCCGCCAGCAGCCCGGCCGCGACCAGCCCCGCCTTCAGCGGAAGAAGCAGGTGAGCCCGGCCCACAGGGCGGTGACCTTCGCGTCCGGCTTCGCGGAGCTGAGCAGCCCGCCGAGCTCGCCGGAATGGAATTCGGTGCCGAGGGTGCTTTCCTCCACCGCTGGGGACTGGCTCTCGTCGAGTGCCTGCCGGGTGGAGCCGATGCCGATCCTGTCCGCGGTCGTGAGGCCGGCCTGGCGCACCTCCCAGCCAAGGAACTTGTCGTCCTGGAACAGCGCCACGAACCCGTTCGGCCACCGCGCCTGGTCGACCGGTCCGGCACCGCATCCCTCCATCGTGCCCTGCTCGGCCGGCGGCGTCTCGAAGGAGGCGGTCAGCGCCTTTAGCGTCTGCTCCTTTGGGGCGCCGAACGGGAGCGGGCTCGCCGAGCCGCTGTTCGGATCGAAGAACCGCAGCCCCTCGGCTTCGAGCGCAAGCGCCGGCGCCTCGCGCTCGCCGGCCGCCTCGTTCGCCATGGACGGCGGAGCCGCTTCCACGGCATTGGCGGGCGCCCCCGTCACGCCGCTCTCCGCCTCAGCCGCCGTGCCGTTGCGGGGCTCCGAACCGCAGCCGACGAGCAGGACGGCGACACTCATGACAACCAATCCGCGCATCACAGCGGCCCCGACAGGATCTGCCTGAGCCGCCAGTGCGTATCCGCGGGGCCGCCGACATTTTCGATGTCGTCGATCAGCCATTTGTCCCCGGCCTTCACGAAGGAGAAGCGGTTCTCAGTCGCCGCGTCCATGTTCTTGAACCGGGCCACCACGGTCCGCCCGCCGCCCCGCGCCGGTTCCTCGCGCAGGTCGACGGAGGCGATCTCCCAATCCTGGCCGTTGATCCAGGGGTCGAAGTCGAGGCGGCCGACCTCCCCTCCGGCCTCCTCGCGATCCTTTTCGATCAGCGCCTGGAGTCCCGGGCTGTAGGCCCCGCTCGGATCCACCGGATCGCGGCTCGCAAGGTAGCTGTCGTAGATGCTGCGCACATAGGCGACCGGATCGGCCACGCCCTTGTCGTTCGAGGGCTCTCCGCGCGGGCCGGAGGCCAGCAGCGCGGCCTTCGCCTCGGGAGCGGGCGGCGCGGCCGAATTGCCGTCGCTTTCGCTCCCGCACGCAAGAAGCGCCAGCGCCAGCGCAGGTGTCGAAACCCAGGTCTTCATGGCAGGAGCTCCCCTCCACGCGACTGTGCCCGATGCCGTCGGGGGCTGCAACCTGGGAGGCAAAGTCGCTGCCTTGCTTACCGCTGGTTAACCACCCTTTGTTACCCCTCCGGCAAGGGAGGAGTGGGATATATGGCAAGCCTCGCGCCCGCGCTTCTCGGCGGGCCGATTGCAAACGACCGCACCGGCCGGGGGGTGTCGCGCTACGAGTTGAACGCCGCAGGTGCCCTCCTCGGCCTGCTGCTCGCCTACGGCTGCGTCACCTCCGCGCTCAGCGGCGTCCCGGTGGGTCCGCTTGCCACGGTCACCGCGATCATGGCGGTTGAGACGGCGCGCGCGACTCTCCTCGTCGCGACGGCTTATCTCACGCTCCGCACGCTCGTCGGCGGTCGCTATTGCGAGGGCATGCGGAGCCGGTTCTTCTGGCTGGCAGTGGGCTGCACCGTTACCACGCTCACATTCCCCTTTTTCGGTGCCTTCAAGCAGGTCCTCCTCCCTGCGCGGGGGTTTCCTTGGGACGCAACGCTGGCCCACGTCGGGCGGCTTCTCCTCGGCGGGACCACACCCTGGCAGGTGACGCACAAGGTCTTCGGTTCCGTCGATGGCACGCTGTTCCTCGACCGCCTCTATAGCGGCTGGGTGCCGCTCATCGGGGGGCTGCCGATGTTGGTCGGGATGTTCATGCAGGATGTGCAGCTGAAGGTGCGCCTGATCGGCAGCTGGCTGATGGCCTGGGTGCTGGTCGGCACGCTGGGCGCGTGGCTCTTCGCCTCGGCCGGGCCCTGCTACTATAACGACCTCGTCGGCACCGATCGGAACTATGCGGAGCTGCAGCAACGCCTCAGCCTGCTTGCACGCGCCGCCGCCGCACGCGGGCACGAGATCACGACGCTCGAGTTCCAGCCGCTGCTGCTCAAGGCCTTCCACGGCAACATCTACGCTCCGGCGGGCGGAATCTCCGCTATGCCCTCGATGCACGTCGCGCTCGCCACCCTGTGCGCGATCGCGGGCTTCACCGTGAACCGGTGCCTTGGAGCGATCGGCACCCTCTACGCGGTCCTGATCTGGATCGGCTCGATCCATTTCGGCTGGCATTACGCGGTCGACGGGCCGGTGGGCGCCGCGATGATGCTGGCGATCTGGAAAGCCTCCGGCCGGATCGTTCCACAGGCCCCTGCCCCCGCTCCTGCCGGGAACTGATCAGCGGCGCTGCCTCTCCAGGCCGTCAGCCCACCAGTTTCCCGATGACCCGCGCCGCGCCGCGCTCTATAGCCGCGTTCCGGCCGCAGGGCGCAGGGACGAGACAGATTTGAAGATCGCCACCCTCACCGACCGTTACCTGGCCCGCCTCATCTTCGTCCCGCTGATGGCGACGCTGATTCTGGCGGCGATGCTGCTCGTCCTCGACAAGATGCTGCGCCTGTTCGATTTCGTGATCACGGCCGGCGGGCCGGTCGACATCGTCTGGAAGATGCTGGCGAACATGATGCCGGAATATTTCGCGCTGGGGATTCCGGTGGGGCTGCTCCTCGGCATCCTCCTCGCCTTCCGCCGCCTCGCCCTCTCCTCGGAGCTGGACACGCTGCGGGCGATCGGCCTCAGCTACACGCGGCTTCTGCGGATCCCCTATCTCTACGCGGTGCTGCTGCTGGCGGCCAACCTCGCGCTCGTCGGCTTCGTCCAGCCTTATGCCCGCCACGCCTACGAGCAGCTTCGCTTCGAGCTCCGGTCCGGCGCGCTCGGCGCCTCGATCAAGGTCGGGGACTTCACCAACCTTGGCAAACGCATGACGCTGCGGGTCGAGGCCAGCGAGAACCAGGGCCGCCTGCTCCACGGCGTGTTCGTCCGCGCCGAAACCAAGGGCGGCAAGACCCTCTCCGTCACCGCCGATCACGGCACCTTCCTGGGCACCGACGATCCCGACGTGATCATCCTCAGGCTCCAGAACGGGCGTCTCATCCACAACGCCCCCGGCTATCGCGCGCCGCGCGTGCTGAGCTTCGCGCAGCACAATCTGCCGATCGACCTTCCCACCGTGGACAAGTTCCGCGGCCGCGGGCCGGACGAGGAAGACGAGCTCAACCTGTTCGAGCTGGTCCGGGTCGGCAAGACGGAGACGCTGCCGCCGCTCACGCGGAACGCGGCGATCGCCAACTTCCACTACCGGATCGTCGAGATCGTGATGATGCTGCTGATGCCGCTCCTCGCCGTCGCGCTCGCCGTGCCGCCCAAGCGAAGCTCGTCCGGCCTCGGCATCTTCCTCGGCATCGTCATGGTCGTCGCCTACCATAAGGTGAACCAATATGCCGAGCAGATGGGCGGGCTCGGCCGGATCGATCCGGTGATCGCCCTCTGGACGCCCTTCGTCATCTTCGCCGGGCTGATCCTGTGGATGTACTGGACGCTCGCCTACAAGCCGGGCGGGCAGCCGATCGGCGCGCTCGAACGCGCCTTCTCGAAGCTCGCGAAGTGCATCGGACGGCTCTTCCGCATCGGCCGCAAGCCGGTCCTCGCGCCCGCGGAATGATCAACGTCCAGTTCTTCCCGTCCAAGCGGATCGCCTGGTACATGGCGAAGACCTTCGTTCTGCGCACGCTCGCCGTGCTGGTGGCGCTGGTCGTGGTGCTGATGACGCTCGACCTGCTCGGCGAATCCGGCAAGATCCTCGCCCATCCCGGCAACGGCGATGCCGAGCTCTGGCGCTACGTTTCGCTGCGCGTGCCTCAACTCATCGCCCGCTTCCTCCCCTTCTCGGTCCTGCTCGGCACCCTCATCACGCTCGCCACGCTCAACCAGAACAGCGAGATCGTGAGCATGAAGGCGGCGGGCATCTCCGCCCACCAGATCATCGCGCCGCTGATCGTCGCCAGCCTCGGCATCGCCGCGCTGAGCTTCGTCTTCAACGAGCGGATCGTCACCCGCGCGAGCGAGGAGGTCCGGGCGTGGGGGGACGTCGATTACGGCCCGATCCCGCCGGACACGGGCATCAAGGCGAACGTCTGGGTCCACTGGCAGGACGACCTCGTCCTTGCCCGCGAGGTGCGCAGCCGCGGCGGGAGAATGGAGCTGCGCAACGTCACCGTCCACGACCGCTCGTGGGAGACGCTGCAGCGGATCATCGACGCAAAGGTGGCGCGGCCGGAAAACGGCGCCTGGCGGCTCGACGACGTGACGGTGTTCGACGTCGCCTCGGCCACCCAGTCGCACCTGCCCTCGTTCCTTTATGGTGAGGGGCTCGATCCGAGGCAGTTCACCCTCTCGCGCGTCCACGCCGACGAGCAGGACGTGAAGACGCTGCGCCGCACGGTCGCGGAGCTGAAGGCGGCCGGCCGCCCGACCTCCGCCGCGGAAGCGGGGCTGTGGCACAAATTCTCCGGCCCGCTCTCGTCGGTGCTGATGCCGCTGCTGGCGGCCGTCGCCGCCTTCGGCCTCGCGCGCTCGGGACGGCTGTTCGTCCGCGCCGTCATCGGCATGTCGCTCGGCTTCGCCTATTTCGTCGTCGACAATTTCGCGCTGGCGATGGGCAATCTCGGCGCCTACCCGCCGCTGCTCGCCGCCTGGGCGCCCTTCGCCCTCTTCCTGCTGATCGGCGAAGCCGTCCTCATCCGGACCGAGGAGTGAGCGACCCGCCGGCCGCGCCCGCCGCGGTGACGCGGGGCGAAGTCGCGCGCGGCGCGGGCCTCGCCGGCCTCTCCCGGGCCAGCTCGCTGATCGAGGCGGTGGCGCAGCCGCTCTACATCTGGCTGTTCGGCCTCCCGACCTACGGCATCTACGTCGTCCTCTGGGGCTCGGTGAACCTCGCCTCGAACGTCGTCGACCTTTCGATGACCAGCGCGCTGCAACGGATCGTGCCCGCCGAGAATGAAGAGGAGCGTGCCCACGGGGCGGTGAAGGCGGCGCTGCTGATGGCCGTGCTCCCCTCGATCCTGATCGCGGCCATCGTGTCGCTCAACGCCGACGCGGTCGCCTCGCTCTTCTCGGCCGCGCCGGAGGATCGCGCGAGCCTGCCCACCGCCGTCGCTGTGTTCGTCTGGGCGCTGCCGCTGTGGACCTTCATCGAAGTCGCGACATCGGCCGCCCGCGCGCGGCGGGCGTTCGGGCCCGAAATCCGGCTCAGGATCTTCTGGGAGCAGATCGTCCGCATCGTCTTCGCCGGCGGCTTCTTCCTCGCCGGCGCGGGCGGGCTCGGCCTCGTCTTCGCGCACCTCTGCTCGCTGGCGCTGACCGCCGCCCTGTGCCTGCCGCTGCTGGCCCGCTTCTACGACCTGCGGCTGCTGGCGCGCGCGCCAATACGAGGATTGAGCGGGCCGCTGCTCGTCGCCGGGCTCGCGCTCCTCCCGGCCAACGTCTCGCGCCGCCTCCTCGTCGACGCGCCGGCCGTGCTTCTCAACCTGATGATCCCCGGGACGCGCGGCGCGGTCGCCGCCGGCCTGTTCGAGATCGCCCGCAAGATCGCCACCGTGCCGCTCGCCGTGCGGCAGGCGTTCCAATACGTCATGGCCCCCCTCTCCGCCGCCCAGGCGCGGGAGGACCGGGCGGCGATCGCCCCCCTCTACCGTTTCGCCTGCCGGGTCTCGACGGCGCTGGTGGTGCCGCTGGCGGGCCTCCTCATCTTCGCCGGGGCCGACATCCTCTCCGTCTACCGCCCGGAAGCCGCCGCCGCCTTGCCCCTCCTCACCGTCCTCGTCGCCGCCCGCGCCGCGGAGGCGGTGGTGGGCCCGGCGACGCCGATCGTGGAGATGACGGGCCACCGGCTGCTGCCCCTGCTCAACAGCATCGTCGGAGTCCTCGGTCTCGCCCTCCTCGCCTGGCTGCTGGTGCCGCGGCTGGAGGCGCTCGGCATGGCGATCGCGACCGGGGCAGCGACCCTCGCCGCCACCTACGCCGCCTCGCTCGAGCTCCGCATCGCGGAGCGGCTCTCCGCCTTCGACCGCAAGCTCTTCCTCGGCCTCGCCGTCTCCCTCGCCGGGGTGGCGCTGATGGCGCTCGCCGAGCACGTGACCCGAGGGCCGGTGCGCTTCGCCTCCGTCTTCGCTTTGTGGGCGCTCGCCAGCTGGTGCGCATTGCGCTTCGGCCTCGTTCGCTCCGACCGCCAAGCGCTCGGCGGCCTCGCCCGCACCCTGCGCCTGGTCTGAGCAGGCGGCCTCCTCCGCCCCGCCAGCCCTAAAACCGCCTTATTGCCAATCCAGGAGCCTGACCCAATATTGGGCCAACGCACGGCACCAACGGAACACCCGAGGAATCACCACGTGAAACGCGCCCAAGCCCTCCGCCCCAGCTTCTGGCGGCGGGAGCATCATTTGGACCGGATGAGCTTCAAGGAGCTTGTCGCCGCCTATTTCCAATATCCGGCGATCCTCGCCTACCTGGCGCTCGCCGCCCTCGCCGCCGCCGCCTGGGTCGCCCGCCCGGCGGCCGCCGCGCCGACCCTTGTCGCCGTCACGGCCGCGACCTTCATCTACCCGCTGGTCTGGTACGTCCTCCACCGCTTCGTCCTGCACAGCCGCTGGATGTTCAAGGTGCCGCTGATGGCGCGCACCTGGAAGCGGATCCACTACGATCACCATCAGGACCCAAACCACCTCGAAGTGCTGTTCGGCGCCCTCCACACGACCCTGCCCACGATCGGCATGGCGACCCTGCCGTTGGGCTATGCGATCGGCCTCGCCTTCTCGCCGCACGACGCCTTCGGCGCCGCCGCCGCCGCCTTCGCCACCGGCCTCGTCACCACCTGCTTCTACGAGTTCGTCCACTGCATCCAGCACCTCGCCTACAAGCCGAAGTCGAAGTGGCTGGCCGAGATGAAGAAGCGCCACATGGCCCACCATTTCCACGACGAGAACGGCAATTACGGCATCACCAGCTTCGTCTGGGACCGCCTGTTCGGCACCTATTACGACCGCCCCGAGCGCCCCGCGAAGAGCCCCACCGTCTTCAACCTCGGCTACACCCCCGAAATGGCGGAGAGGTATCCGCACGTCGCGCGGCTGTCGGGCGGCGTGGCGACGGGACACCCGCGGAGACGCGGCGAGGGCTGAGGTCCCGAAGTTCGCGCACGAGGTCTCGGCAGGGTCTCTGCGGCTGCGATAGGTCAGGCCGTGAGTCATGACTAAGAGCGGGCGTCGGCATTGACAGCAACCCGGATCGAACGCCTCAACGACGGCACGCGGGTACTCGAAGCCTTCGATTTCCGCTCCGAGTTTGCGTTCGAAGAGTTCTGCCGATGGATCGCGAACGCTCTCAATGTGTCGCTGCAACCGGCCCGCACCGCGTCCTGGCCAGAGGCTCGAATTTCCGAATGGCGGGGAGAGATTTTTCGACTGACGCGGGCCGATGAATTTGGCTGCCACGTCCGCGCGACAGGAAGAGAAAGCAGCTGCCTGGAAACCATGCAGAAGGTACTGATGTCGTCAGACTAGATCGCGTGGGAGTGCGCCCGGATAGGGCTTCTCCCGGGGCAGGAGTGCCGCCGCCTCGTCCAGACGACCTCCTTCCACCAGTGCGTGCACGCGGTGCGCCAGGTCCGTGACCTCTGCGATGCGGACGATCCACTCGTCGACGTAGAAGCGCGCGGCGTCCGGCCCGAGGCCGATCTGGACGGCGCGATGGGCAAGCGGGCGGAGGTGGAGGTCGCGCTCCGGGTCCCACTGGATGCGGACCGGCTTCGACGCCTTGAGGCGCCCCCATTCCTCGCGGCCCATGCCGGGCGGAGCGTGGCTGAGGCAGGCATTCGCGAGTGCCCAGTCGAAGCCGCTGCGGGCGATATCGATTGCGAGGATGCGGCGCTGCCCTTCATCCTTGAAGCCCCAGCCGGCGCGGTACATCATCCACAGGAACGACGGCTTGATCCACGTCATTCGCGAAAGGCTGAAGGGCGGCGAGACGAAGCGGCCGTGTGCGAGCGCGGCCCCGGCGATCTGGTCCGAATAGGCTTGGTATACGCGAATGGTGCGGTCGTCGTAGACGGCGCGAATCTGGCGGTCGGGTAGAGACTGCGTCATGGCCGGACGCTGGCCCAGGGAGCGGCGCCATTCAACTGCACAGGAATATGGCACCGCTCGCCACCCAAGCCCTGGGCGTTCGCGCGCGACTTCGCAGCCAAGCGCTAATTTCCCGCCAGCCTCTCCCCCTCCTTGCGCGGCGGCGGCGGCTGTTTTCGGTGTGCCGGCTTTTCTTGCCTCCTGGTGCTGTGTCGTCGCCGGCTAGCTTGCGAAGAGGAACAACAAGAAGAGCAGGACAGCCAGTGCGCCCGTCGCATGCTCGAAAGGGAGCGCGGCGTCAGGTCGCCGCCTCGAGGGCTGCAATACGCCACCGCCGTTTCGCCGAATCAGCTCTTCCTGGTGAAGCTTTGCGAGGACGACCCCGGGGTCTCCATGTGGTTCCATGCTGCCCGGCGATCCGTAGAGCAGCGGCACATTGGTGAGAAGGTCTTGCTCAAGCCCCTGTGCTGCCTGACGGCGCTGCCTGAGGGCCCTCGCAAACTCCTCCGGGCTTCCCGGAGGGACGGATCGAGCCTTGGCATACCCGGCTTTCTCATGTTCCGTGGCCACTACATGCTCCAGCGCCTGGTCCCCCGTCCGGGAACGCATCGGCGTTCATTGGGTACCCCGCTCGCGGTGAGCCCCGGGCCGCCCGACAGCAAGTGAAACGGAAAAGATTGCGATCTGGTATGCGGTGCGGCCCGTCGTAACTGGGCGTTCGCAACGAGCGCTGCCTCAGCGATGGGAGCATCCCGGCCAGCAACACGGGCGGCGCTTCCCGTCGCTCAGGCTGGAGCAACCCCAGTCGATGCGCTTGCGCCTCGTTTCGGCCTTTTTTGCGGACTCGACCCAGCAGATCCACTCATTGCGGGCCAATGGCGTAATGTCCTTCCAAGTCCTCAGCGCCTGCGGATCGCGCATCAGCGCCTGCCCTAAATCCGAGGGAAGCGCATGCACCACCCCGCCGGGGAGGCTTTTGTCATCGATCATGACGGTTCCATCGCCCTGGCGCCGAGGTGGGTGAGGGCGGCGCGGAGGGCCGCTCGATTGACGGAGGCCTTCATCCAGCGCGGCAGGCGGGCCATCATCGTCTGGCCGGGCGCCTCCGCGTTGCGCTCGCGCAGGCTCGCGCCGAGCCACGCCTCGAGCAGGGCCACGTGCCGCAGGTTCAGCGCCCAGAGGCCGCGGCCGCGCACCGTCTCGCGCAGATGGAGCGGCAGGCGGCACGGCGGGTCGCGCCCCTCCGCCTGCGCCGGCGGAGGGACCCAGACGGGGTAGCGACCGACATGGCCGCAACGGCCGCAGCGGGCCGGCGCCGTCGCCTCGCCCTTGTAAGAGACGGGGGCGGCCGCGACGCGGCGATCGAGCCCCGCGCCGCAGCGACCACAGCGGGGGCGCCATCGCGCCTGCACCGCGGCGCCTCCTCTGCGCGGCGCGCCGCGGGGCGCACGGGCCGAGTAGCCGCAGCCGGCGCAGGTCAGCCGGCCCCTCATCGGCGCGAAAAGCCAGCCTTCCCGCACGATTCGCGCCCAGCGCCGCAGCGGGGGCAATCGACCCAGATCTCGCCGTAGAGGGACCAAAGGCCGATGGCCCGGATCCTGCGCGCGTGCCGGCTCTTCCATCGGACCATTATGTCCGCGGCGGCGGCGGGGCGCCAGAGGTTCGGCGGCGGGTGTGGTGAAGATCCGTCCGGGCGGGGGCCGGTTCAGGAGGGAGACGCCTTGCAGCCGGCGTTGCGGGCGGCGTGATCCACGGTCCCGCGAATGGCGGCCGCCGGGTTCGCGACCTGCGCCAGGTCGGGCGATTCCACCCTCACATGTTCGCGGCCGGCGGACCATTGGCGGCGCCACCAGCGGTTTGCCGCGCCGGCGCCGATCGTCGGCAGCCAGGTTCGGGCGCGGCGCAGCAGCTCGGCGGGCGGGATCGGGTCCCGGCCGACGGCGAGGGCGTCGGCAAGCTGCCCCGCCAGCTCGACGTTCGGCATGTCGTGCGTCCGCCGTTCCAGGTCTTCGAGGACGTACCGCTTCGCTTCGGCCCAATGCTGTGGGGAGAGGCCGGTCGTGGCGAGCTGGCAGGCCGTGCGTTTCAGGCCGGCGACGGCCGCTTGCCACTGGCCGGGGGCGAAATCGTCCCAGAGCATGATCAGGCGGTGGGGGCCCTGCTCGCCATTCTCGATGAAGATGCCGTACTTGCCGGGCGGGCCGGGGGCCTGGGTGCGCGCCAGCCGCCCGCCCAGGGCGCGCATCGCCAGCATGTCCATCAACAGCGCCTCGGCCTGCCGCTTCCGTGACGCAGGGCGCGGCAGGGGCGCGGCGATCGTGATCATCGCGCTCCTGCGCCCCTCCAGGCGCGCCGAGTGGCTGATCGGGGCGATGCGATCGGACTGGAAAACGGGGATCGTGGCGGGGCGCGGCGCGGGGCCGACGCCGCGCCAGTCGCCGAAGCGCTTCCGGACGAGCGCCTCCATCTGCCTTGGGTCCACGTCGCCGACGATCACCAGGGACGTGTTTTCGGGCCGGTAGACTCGATCGTAGAGCGCGCGGATGGTCTCGATGCTCGCGGTCGGCACGTCGTCCGAATTCTGGGCGTCGATGACGTCATTGGGGGAGCCCGGCGCGACGGCGGCAATGTAATCGGCGGAGATGGCGTTGCCGCGCTTCTTGTCGGCCATCTCGCGCATGACCTCGGCGCGCTGCCCGTCGACCGCCCCGGGGAGGAAGAGGAGCTCGCTCGCCACCTCCCGCAACAGCCCCAGCAGCGTGTCGATGTCGGCCGGCTTGGTCGTGCGGGAGACGAGGTAATAGTCGCTCTCCCGCCAGCTCGTGTTGCCGCCGGCGGGCTCCGGCAGCGACAGCGGAAAGCCGACGCTTCGGAACCGGTTCACGTCGTCCGGCGCGGATCGGGTCGGGCTGTGGAAGACGAGGTGCTCGATCAGGTGGGCGAGGCCGCGCTCCCCCGGCCGCCGTTCGGCAAGGAAGCCCCCCTCGATTTGCATCAGCAATCCGACCCCCGGCTGGTTCGCCCGCCGCGGCACGATCGCGTAGCGCAGGCCGTTGCCGAGCCGCCCCTGCAGCGCCGGCCGCGGATCGTCGAGCGGCGACGGGGCGGCAGCGGCCTGCGCGGGCGCGGCGGACGGCTGAGCCTTTTCCTGAGCTTGCGCAGCCGAGACGAAGGCCGGGAGGATGACGCAGCAGAGGCGCGCCAGCGGCCCCGAATAGCTTCGTACGCGCAAGACTTTGTCTCCCGATGCGGCGGTGGCGCGCTCATCGATAGCAAAGGATCCTGTCACCGGCGACCGGAGGCGCGGCTGAGACATCGGTCCGGGAAGTGGCAGCTTGGCGTGCGGTGGACCGAGACGATCCGCGGGAGCGCGCGGACGATGGCGGACGCCGCGATGCAGCCTCTCGATTACTGCGCGTTCGCCGCGGCGCCGTTCGCCTCGTTGGCGTCCGCCGCGGCGTCACCGGCGAGGTTGAGGGGGCCGCCGGCGTCCCCGGTGGTGCTGCCGGTGGTGCCGCTGGCATCGTCGGTGACGTTAATGCCGTCGGCCGCGTTGACCGACTGTCCGGGCATCCCGTCCGCCGCCTCGTTGGCGCCGGCCGCGTCGCCGCCGCCGCCGCCCCCGCAGGCGGCCAGGGACAGGGTCGCGGCGGTCATGGCAATGGTCAGTGCGGCTCTCGTCATGGCTTCGGCCTCTCCTAATCAGGCCCGGTCAACGCGGCGGGCGCGGGGGGCGTTCCGGCGGGGGGCGACTCGGCACCCGACGGCTGACGGGGCAAGGTTTTCGCCGCAACGGCGCAGTCTTTCGGGAACGCCCCGCGAACTGGGCCGCGATGGCTCCGTTTCGGAGCGGGATGGCCGCCGGGCGAGGCCGAAGCTTCCCTAGCCTCTCCCGGAGCGCGGCGCACTTGCCGCGCGGACAGGGGAGCAGCCATGAAGATATTCGCCAGCGCCGTCGGCGCGGCCGCGTTCGCGGCCGGCCTTTTCGCCACCGCCACCGCCCTCGACGCCAAGCCGCTCAGCGACGCCGCGATCCGCCAGAAGATCATCCGCGCCTCGATCGACGAGTATCCGGGCAGCTGCCCCTGCCCCTACAACAGCGATCGCGCGGGACGCAGCTGCGGTCGCCGGAGCGCCTGGAGCCGGGAAGGCGGCTATTCGCCGAAATGCTATTCCAGTGACGTCAGCGCAGCGGAAGTGAAGGCCTATCGCGCGCGGCGGTAAGGCTGGCGGATGGCCAGGAAGCCGCGCCGATTGTCGGGACGCCCGCTTCTGCTAGGGCCTGGCCATGGATCGCGCTCCCCTGGAAACTCTCCGCGTCGGTTTCGCCGGCGCCGGGTTCATCGCCAATTTCCACCTCGACGCGCTGCTCTCGGTGCGGAACGTCCATGTCGCGGGCGTCTACAGCCCTGGCCCCGAGCGGCGCGAAGCGTTCGCCTCGAAGGCGGCGGCGCTCGGCCTCGGCCCCTGCCGCGCCTATGGATCGCTGGGGGAGATGCTCGTCTCAGGCGAGGTGGACGCCGTGTGGATCTGCACGCCGAACGACCGGCGAGTCGAGACGATGGTCGAGATCCACGCCCTCGTCGGCGCCGGCCGCACGCCCCTTCGCGCCGTCGCCTGCGAGAAGCCGCTCGCCCGCACGCTGGCCGAAGCCGGCGAGATGCTCCGCCTTGTCGAGGAGGCCGGCCTCCTTCACGGCTATCTGGAGAACCAGCTGTTCATGCCGGCGGTGACGCGGGGGCGGGAGATCGTCTGGCGGCGAGCGGTGCCCGGAACCGGGCGGCCGTACATCGCCCGGGCCGCGGAGGAGCATGCCGGGCCGCACGAGCCCTGGTTCTGGCAGGGCGCGCGCCAGGGCGGCGGCGTGCTGCTCGACATGATGTGCCACAGCGTGGAGGTCGCCCGCTTCCTTCTTTCCGCCCCCGGTGAGCCGCGCACCGCCCTCCGCCCCGTCTCGGCCGAGGCGAGCGTGGCGTCGCTCAAATGGTCGCGCCCGGCCTATGCCGAGCGGCTGAAGGGGGCGATGGGCGCCGAGGTCGATTACCGCGCCCGGCCGGCGGAAGATTTCGCCCGCGGCCTCGTCACACTCGAGGATCCAGACGGCAACGCGGTCGTGATCGAGGCGACGACGTCCTGGGCCTATGTCGGCGCTGGGCTCAGGATCACGCTGGAGCTGCTCGGGCCGGAATATGCGATGGAGTTCAACTCGCTGGGCAGCGGCCTCAAGGTCTTCCTCTCGCGCGCGGCGGGCGGCGCCGCCGGGGGCGAGGATCTGGTCGAGAAGCAGAATGCCGAGCGCGGGCTGATGCCGGTCATCGAGGACGAGCCGGTCACCTACGGCTACGTCGCCGAGAACCGCCACTTCGTCGAGGCCTTCCGCCGCGGCGAAGCACCTGCCGAGACTTTCGCAGACGGTGTGGCGGTGCTGGAGCTGCTGATGGCGCTCTATCGATCCGCCGAGATCGGCCGCGCCTTCCGCTTCGGGGAGGAGGATTTGACGAATTACGTGCCCGTGCCGGCGCGCGCCTGAACCGGATGTTCAACCCGCCTGCTGAGGCTTGAGCCAGGCCATCAGCTCCGGGAAGGGAATAGGCTGGTGGAAGGAGATGCCGGCGGTGCCTTCGCGGCACCAGCGGACGGTGCCGTGCACCGGCCGGAACTTGTCCATGGTCAGCACCACCTCGCTGCCGACGTCGAGCGGCTGGTCGGTCTCGATCTTGACGCCGCCCTGCGAGATGTCGCGGGTGTTGATCCCGTAGACACGGGCGCCGCAGCGCAGGGTGCCCAGCCGGTCGACCTCGACCCGCGGCGGGCGTGCGCGCCAGCCATTTTCGTGCGCGGTCTGGCTCAGCATCTCGGCGACGTCGATGTGAGCTTCGAACTGGATGCCGATGTTGGTGCCCTCGGCCCAGACCACCTGGCCGGAGACGGTCTGGTTGGTCCGGAGCTCGACCGACACCGGCTCGCCCACCGGGTGGCGGGAATAGACGTGGGCCATCAGGCCGCCGGCGGAAATGTTGCGAATGAGGCAGAGCTCGCGGCCCTCGGTCCCGATCAGCGCGCCGACGCGCAGGATGGTAATGTGCCGCGTGTCGCGCCGCCGGTCCGGCGGGCGCGGCGCCTCCGTCGAAAAGGAGAATGTGGTCTCCCCGTGGCAGTCCCTTGACAGCATAGCCTCCCCCGGCCGCCCGTTAATCCCCGCGGAGGAGCCCACCTCCCCCAATCAACGGCCACCATAGCCCCACACAGATTTAAGAGTTCCTTACGCGCACCTTGCGGAATTTCACCGCATCGGCAGCGACATGTTCACTGCTGGCAGGCGGTCTGTCCCGATCCGGGAAAGCGGGGAGGCGCGCGCAAATCGTTCACCCCTTCGTTACCGCTTTCCACTAATTGGATGGAGCATGAACGCCGAAACGAAGATCCTGGCCGACCTGCGGCTCGATGCTCGGCCGCGCTCCGCGGTCAGCGGCGGGGTCGGCCTCGCCGGCCTCGCCGGGCTGTTCGCCTGGGTGGCGATCGCGCGGATGTTCGAATTCTCCGGCCCCAACGCGTCGATGTGCGCCGTCGTCGCGTGCGGCGCGCCGATGGTGCTGTGGTCGCTGCTGGTCGACAAGGTCCACCGCAGCCCGACCACGGGGATCGATTGGGATTCCCCGCCGCGGCCGCTGCGCGAGACGCTCGACATCAGCCTCGTCAAGCTCGCGGCCTTGTGGACGACCTGGGCGGCGATCGCCTTCCTCTACTGCATGGGTCGCTGGTACTGGAGCGGCGTCTACCTCTGGTCGATGCACGTGCTGGCCTATGCCGCCGCGCCGCTGGTCCTGCTCTCGGTGCCCTACGTGCTCTGGCTCGACCGGCGCCTGAAGGAGCCGCGCGACGGCGCCTGGCATTTCGGCCAGCTGATCGTCGGCCGCTCCGACCGCGCCGACCGGGAGACGGTCCACGACTATCTTCGCTGCTGGACGATCAAGGGCTTCTTCTGCGCCTTCATGATCGCGATCGTCCCCGGCAACTGGTTCGACACGGTGACGCCGAGCGCAGCCGACATCACCGCCAGCCTGATGAACCTCACCCGCTGGCTGATCGGCGCGATGTTCATGGTCGACGTCACCTTCGCCACGGTGGGCTACGCGCTGACGATGAAGCCGCTCGATGCGCATATCCGCTCCGCCAACCCGCATGCCGCGGGCTGGATGGCGGCGCTGATCTGCTACCCGCCCTTCGTGCTGATGGGCCCCGGCGGGCCGCTCGACTATCACCCCGGCACGATGGGGGAGAATGGCTGGAACTACTGGCTCGACGGACACCCGCTGCTGATGGCCTCCGCCGCCGCCGCGATGGTGCTGCTGACCGCCCTCTACGCCTGGGCTACCGTCGCCTTCGGCTTCCGCTTCTCGAACCTCACCCACCGCGGCATCCTCACCCACGGCCCCTATGCCTGGACGAAGCATCCCGCCTACATTTCGAAGAACCTGTTCTGGTGGATCGCCACCCTCCCCTTCTTCGCGAGCAGCGGCGACATGAGCGACGCGATCCGCAACACCTTCATCCTCGCGGCGGTGAGCGGCGTCTATTACTGGCGCGCGAAGACCGAGGAGCGCCACCTGATGGCCGACCCCGCCTATCGCGACTATGCCGTGTGGATGGACCGCAACGGTCCGATCGCCCGCCTCAGGCGAAGGCTGTCCGCGCGCAGCGTCCCGCCGACCGCCGTTCCCGCCGAATAGCCCCCGCTAAACGTTTCGTAACGCTTCCGCCCTAGAGCGGTGCGCGGTACGCGACTGGGGGGGCGGAGGCGGTTTCGGCCGGCTCCGCCTTCTTCTTTTCCGCAGCTCGGGCGAGATGGTTCCAGGTCCGCAACGGCTGAACGCGCGCTAACCATCACATTCAGCAATTTCTCAACCGTTTGGGCCCACAAGGGCCCTCGCCGGCCACGGGTTCCCCCCGGCCGGCCCCTCGGGTCGCGTATCGAGGGGGGGCCGGCGTTCTTCGGAATTGCCGGCCCCAACTTCGTCCAGCACCGCAGGCCGCCGCTCCTGCCCGGCCTTTAACCAAAAAACAGGCATCGCCGCGC